>DASVEF010000139.1:0-44027 GCA_036380715.1 Thermoanaerobaculia bacterium
CTCGCGGTCCGGCTACGGGGAGAGATCTCTTCACTCACGGAAGAGATCGATCGACTCCTGGATGTGGGCTTTCGCGTCAGCGAGGACCTGAAAGAGGCTGTCCTGAAGACGGCAGGGGAGCTGTGATGAGCCAGAAACAGAGCTCCCGGATTGCCTTCGTGGGCTCCGGGGTCATGGCGGAGGTGATGATCAACGGGCTCCTGAGCCGGCAGGTGCGGGAGCCGGACGAGATCTGGGCCTCGGGGCCGCGGGAGGAGCGGACCGCGGCTCTGCGCGAGACCTACGGCATCCACGCCTCGACGGACAACCTGGAGGCGGTGTCTCATGGAGACATCGTGGTGCTGGCGGTCAAGCCGCAGACGCTGGCCAAGGTGCTCCAGCAGATCCAGACGGGGATCCGCCAGAAGCACCTGGTGATGTCCATCATCGCGGGCGCGCGCGGATGAAGGTCATCGGCGAGGGGCTCCGCCACCCGGCGGTCGTCCGCTGCATGCCCAACCTGCCCTGCCAGATCCACCGCGGCATGACCATCTGGACGGCGACCCCGGAGGTCACGCCCGCGGCCCGCGAGAGCGTACGGAGCATCCTTCAGACCATGGGCAAGGAGATCTACGTCTCAGACGAGCTGGACGTGGACCGGGCGACGGCCGTGAACGGCACCGGCCCAGCCATCATCGCCCACTTCGTCAAGTCGCTGGAGGACGCGGCGAACTTCATCGGCGAATCCCGTCCGCTGGCCCGCCAGTCGGTGCTCCAGACCATCATCGGCACCGCCGAGATGATCCTCGCCTCGGAGCGCCACACGGCCGAGCTGATCGACAGCGTCACCTCTCCGGGCGGCACCACCTCGCGCGCCCTCCACGTCCTGCACCAGGGGCGGTTTGCGGCGATTCTCACCGACGCGATCGACGGGGCCTACCGGCGCAGCCTGGAGCTGGGGGTCAATCTGGAGGAGCAGGTGCGGAAGAGCCGGGAGGAGGAAGGCTGAGCCTTCAGGTTTCCGATCCTTACGTCCGCACCAGGAACGTCTCTTCTCCCACCACCTCCGGGTCGAGCGAAAATTCGTAGAGCTCCAATCCCCCGAACAGCGCCTTGACCCTCGGCCAGCCAGAGGTCTGCATGTGGCGGGCACCCTCGATGGCGATCGAGCTATCGTCATCGAACAGGACTACGTCCTCGTCTTTCGGAGGCGACCAGTCTGGGCCGGGGTAAGGGATGGCTCCCTGGAGGGTTAGTGGGCCCGGCTCCGGCCGCACGTCGATCAGCAGCGGTGCCCGGCCTTCCTTCATCTGCCGAAAGAGAGCGAAGGGCGAGACTTCGAGCTGCGGATCGAACTGGACGATCGGGGTGGCGTCGTCGAGGTAGCGGGTCGGCATGGCGCCATGCTAGCTCACTTGAGGACGACCAACTCCACCTCGCCTTCGCGCTTCACCAAGGTGACGCTCACGTCCTGCTCGTGGCGCCGGAGCCGGAGGTCGACCCGGGCGCCGCCGACCTGGAGGTTCTCGATGGAGAGCCGCTTGAGCCAGGGGGGCAGCTCGGGATGGATGAAGTGGATCTGGCGCCGGGGTGCGTCGATAAACAGGCCCATGCAGGCCTGGAGCAGCAGGAAGACCGAGCCCGCCGCCCAGGCCTGGGGCGAGCAGGCCACCGGATACCGGGTCGGTCCCTCGTGAGACCTCCGGTGGAAGCCGCAGAAGAGCTCGGGCATCCGCTGCAGGTCCACGTGGAAGCTGGTGTCGAAAAGGCCGGACAGGAGCCGCACCGCGAGGTCTTTGAGCCCGTAGCGGGCGAGCCCGAAGGCGATCAGCGCGTTGTCGTGCGGCCAGACAGATCCGTTGTGGTAGGACATCGGGTTGTACCGCTTCTCGGAGGCGTCCAGGGTGCGGATCCCCCAACCGGAGAAGGAGGTTTCAGCCATCAGGACGCTCGCGACGCTCCGCGCCCGTTCGGCATCGGCGATCCCCGTGAAGAGGCAGTGGCCGGCGTTGGACGAGCGCACGGCGCACGGGCGTTTCTCGCCGTCGAGGGCCAGGGCGTAGGTCGAGATCTCGTCGCGCCAGAAGACGCGGTTGAACTTCTCCTTGAGCTCCTCGGCTTGGCGCTCCAGCTCTCTGGCCCGCGGCTCATGCCCGAGATGGCGGGCCAGCTCGGCGGCCCGGCGGCGGGCGGCGTAGACGTACCCCTGGACCTCGCACAGCGCAATCGGGCCCTCGGCCAGAGTGCCGTCGGCGTGCGAGACCGAGTCGACCGAGTCCTTCCACCCTTGGGAGGCCAACCCGTCCGAGGAACGGCGTACGTACTCCACGAAGCCGTCGCCGTCGGAATCCCCGTAGGTGTCGATCCACTCCAGGGCACGCTCGACGTTGGGCCAGATCGACGCGGCGAATTCGAGGTCGCCGGTGCGCTCGAAGTGGGTGCCGGCGAGCATGACGAACAGGGGCGTCGCGTCGATCGTGCCGTAGTAGCGGCCGAACGGCACCTCGCCCAGCGCCGCCATCTCGCCGCCGCGCAGCTCGTGAAGGATCTTGCCGGGCTCGGCGTCCTGTTCCGGGATCACCTCCCGGGCCTGGTTCGCGGCCAGGAAGGAGAGGACGCCGCGGGCCGGCGCGGGGTTCGTCCACAGCATCTCCAGAGCGGTGATGATGCCGTCGCGGCCGAAGACCGTGCTGAACCAGGGGATACCTGCGTAGGGATAGGGACCCTCCGGCGTATCGGTGATCATCAGATGGAGGTCGGACGCGGAGCGGTCGGACCATGCGTTGAAGCGATCGTTCGAGGTGTGGACGGTCGCGCAGCAGTCCTGGTGGCTGCGGAGCCTTGTCTCCGACTTTTGCAGGGCCTCTTCGAAGAGGAAGATCCGCGCCGGCGCCTCGTCGACCTCGAAGGAGAGGGTCAGGCCGTAGCTCAGCTCGCCGTGGGAGGGGATGAGGGCCTGGAAGTCCGCGCGGGAGCCGGACAGCTCCCGGGGGGGCTCGGCGAAGACCAGGCGGGTCCGCCGCCGGCGGCCGTCCAGCCCCTCGTAGGACAGCAGCACGGCGTCGCCGTCCGCCTGCGGCTCCAGGAGCCGGCCGCGCAACGGACGTTGCGTGCCGCGGATCTCGAAGATGTCGGCGTAGTCGGCCGCGAAGAGGAGGCTCAGCCGGAGCTCCGCCGGGCTGAGACCGTAGTTGCGGAGGCGCCATCGCAGATAGCACGCGCCGTCCCAGAGGAAGCTGAGGCCGAAGACGTGGAGTGTGTCGCGGGGCAGGAGGATCTCCGGCCCGCGCTTCAGATCCGGGTTGGTCAGGTCGACCGCCAGCGCGCCGTCCTGGCGGACGGTGGAGCTGAGGAAGAGCGGGCGCTGGTCTTCCAGGAGGAGCTGCAGGAGGCTCAGGAACCGGGTCCCTTCATGGTAGAGGCCCATCTCGCCCAATCCCACGCGACGGATCCCGCCGTTCCGGTCGAAGACCGCGAAGCTCTCTCCGTGCTTGAGGACCCGGGTCTGCTCATCGGCCCGAGGCTCGGTCGCGAGAATGGAGTAGGTCTCTTGCGCTTCGAGGATCTGAGTCATGGCTCGGTGCCTCTCTGAGCAGCCGCTCGTAGATCTTCACGTAGTCGCGCGCCATGCGCCCCGCGGTGAAGCGTTCCTCGAAGACCCGCCGGCACTCGCGCCGGGAGATCTCCGGGAGCCGGCCCACCGCCGCCACCGCCTCGTCGGCGGACTCGCAGATGAACCCGGTCCTCCCGGGCTCCATGACCTCCGGGACCGAGCCGCGGCGGAAGGCGATCACGGGCGTGCCACAGGCCAGGGCCTCGATCATCACCATGCCGAAGGGCTCGGGCCAGTCGATGGGGAAGAGCAGGGCCCGGGCTCCCCCCAGGAGACCCCCCTTCTCCTGTTCGCCGACCTCGCCGAGGAACTCGACGCCGGGCTGTGCGAGGAGCGGCTGGATGACCTCTTCGAAATAGGCCTGATCCGCGTCGTCGACCTTGGCCGCGATCTTGAGCGGCATGCCGGCGCGCCGGGCGATCTCGATCGCCAGATCCGGCCGCTTCTCTTCCGAGATGCGGCCGAGGAAGAGGAGGTGGTCGCCGGGCTCGTCCTTCCAGGTCTGGAGGTCCGGGGGCAGTCCATGATGCACGGTCGCCACCCAGTTGAGCCAGGGCAGGGGCTTGCGCTGGTTGTCCGAGATAGAGACCACGGGCATCTCCGGGAACTCCAGGTAGAGGGGTACGAGGTCGGGGATGTCCAGCCGGCCGTGGAGGGTCGTCACATGGCGGACCGATGGGTGTCGCCGGCTCAGCGGAAAATGGAAGTAGTCGATGTGAAAGTGGATGATGTCGAAGCTCTCCGCCCGGCGGAAGACCTCTTCGAGCATGACCACGTGGTGGACGAACTGGTCGACGCAGTCGGAGGACAACCGCAGCGAGCGCGGGCAGGAGGCGACCAGACGCGCCCGGGTCTCCGAGTCGCCGCTCGCAAACAGAGTCACCTCATGTCCCTGCCGGACCAGCTCCTCGGTGAGATAGGAAACGACGCGCTCCGTCCCGCCGTAGAGCTGGGGAGGAACGCTTTCGTACAAAGGTGCTACCTGAGCGATTCTCATGCTTCGAGCTTTCCGAGCCGGAGTGCTGCACGGCTCAACTCAAGGTATGGCAAAGCCCGTGCCGGATGTAGAGGAAATACAGGGCGAGGGAGCAGGGGCGTAGCAGGCTACGCCCCTGGGGAGGAGAAGAATTTACAAAATCTGCGACTCGTGATCGGCCCAGACCAGCCCGGACATCACCTTCGGCATGAAGCGGGTCGACTTCGGGGGCAGGAGCTGGCCGTCGGCGATGGCGGCGGCGAATTCCGCGGGCTGCATCGGCGGCAGGAAGAAGCCGGTTCCGAGCTCGCCGGAGGCGATCTGGTTCCACAGCTCGTCCGGGCTGGAGCGGTAGACGACCGTGCCGTCGGTCGAGGCCTCGGGGGACAGGCCCAGGGCCGGCAGAATCGTCTTCTGGAAGATCTCCACGACGAGCTGCGCCGAAGGCACGTCCGGCACCTTGGCCGGATCGAGGCGCCAGATCTCGGGCTCCCGGCCGGAGATCCAGACGCCCAGGGCCGGCTGTGGAGCCGCCGCGACCGCCGCGGCGAATTCGGCGCCGCTCGCTCCCCGGAAAGTCTCGGTCCCGGAGTAGACGCCGGCCAACCGGGCGAGGTTGGCCGGCTCGCGCAGGGCGCGGTGGATCGGCTCGATGGCCAGCGCCGGCGAGTCGAGGCTGGTGATCACCGCCAGCTTGGCCGAGGCCGCGGTGCCGGGCCGGATGCCGCGCTCCTGGGCGAAGCGCTGCGCCACTTTGTAGCGGTGGTGGCCGTCGGCGATGGCGGAGGGGACGTTCAGCACCTGCTGGTACTGCCGGATGCGGTCCGGGTTGTCGATCCGGTAGAGCACGTGGAAGTTGCCGTCGGCGTCGCGGTGGCGGACGAGCGGCGCCGTTCCCGCGAGGTCTTCGTGGAGGAGGGCGTCGAGCCGGCCGCCGTCCTCGGAGAGGAGGAGGACCGGCTCCAGGTCCACGTGCATGGCCGAGAGCAGGGCCAGCCGGTCGGCGAGCGGCTTGTCCAGCGTCTGCTCGTGCGGCCGGATCACCGAGGCGTCCTCCAGGCCGACCAGGGCGCAGATCCCGAGACGGCGCCCGCCGCCCGCCAGCTCGATGACGTAGGGGTAGAGCGCCGGACGGCCTTCCCGCTCGATGATCCCCTCTTTGATCCACCGGCCGTGGAGATCGGTCGCGTACTTGTACATGTCGCCACCCTGCGGGTCGACCGGCCGCGTGAGGTGGACGAACTGCTGGGGCGACTGGGCATGGAAGCGGTCGCGCACCGATTCGTTGATCTGGTCGTACGGCGGGGCCGCCAGCGGTCCGGCGTCGCCTACCCGCGGGGTGTATCGCAAGCCCTGAAAAGCAAACACGCGCATCGGATGTCTCCCGAGGTCAGTCCTCCGTTCGGGGACGTATTGTACCGATCTGAAGGGCGGTATACTGGAGCGAGTCGTCCAACCTCAATCCTGCTGTGCGTGAGGGAATCCTTATGCGCCGTCACCCTCTGTTCCGTGCTGTCACGATCCTGACTCTGCTGCTGTTCACCAGCTCCTGCGTGACCACGCAACTGCCGCCGATCTCGGCGTCCGGAGGGAGCTTCCAGCCTCTACCGGACGAGCTCCAGATCTGGGAGGAAGCCCGCGCGGAAGAAGAGACGCTCCTCGACAATGTCCGGCTCTACGAAGACCCGCTCCTGGAGTCCTACCTGGAGGGGATCGTCACCCGGCTCAACCCGCCGGGCATGGCGAACAATCCCGCGATCCGCTACAAGGTGCGGGTCATCGAGGATCCGACTCTCAACGCCTTCGCGTATCCGCACGGCGCCATCTATGTGCACACCGGCCTGCTCGCGCGGATGGAGAACGAGGACGAGCTCGCGACCGTCCTCGGCCACGAGATGACGCATGTCGAGAACCGGCACATGCTGCGCCACCGGCGGAGCGCCCAGAACAAGGCGATCGGCCTGTCAGTGGCGGCGGTGGCCGCGTCGGTCGTCGCGGCCGGCGTGGAGGCGGACGCCTACGGCGCGGGCGACTGGGCCAAGGCGGCCACGATCGACGTGGTCTCGGACCTGATGATCGGCCTGGGCCTGCAGCTCGCCTTCCTGGCCGCGGTCAACGGCTATGGCCGGGGGCTGGAGTGGGAGGCGGACGAAGGGGGCTTCGCCAAGGTGGCTTCCGCCGGCTACGACCTCAATCAGGCGCCGAAAGTCTATGAGGCGCTCCTCGAAGACCACGGCGAGCCGAGGAAGGCGGAGGCCTTCTTCTTCGGGAGCCATCCGCGCCTCACCGAGCGCATCGAGAACACGAAGAAGTACCTGGCAGCCCATCCGGCGCCGAGCCCCACTGTCGAGCGGGCCTCCACGGACGAAAGCTTCGCCCGGCGCATCCGTCCGGTGGTGCGGGACGACGCCCGGCTGAACATCGCCATGAGCCGGTTCAAAATCGCCGAGGATCAGCTCCAGAAGGCCCAGGCGTGGATGCCGGAGGACCCCCAGACCCGGTATCTCAGGGGGCGCCTCCGCCTGGCTCAGGCCGAAGCCGAGAAGGATTCGGAGGCCCAGCGCCGGCTGCGCGGCGAGGCCGCGGACGCGTTCCGCGAGGCGATCGAGCTGGACGACAAGCGTCCCGATCCCCACCGTGACCTCGGTCTGCTGCTCTATCTGCAGGAGGACTTCGCCAGATCCTGCGCGGAGCTGCGGCGCTACGTCAAGCTGGCTCCGGACGCCGAGGATACGCCGCGCATTCGGGATTACATCCTGGAGCTCCAGAAGGACAAGCACTGCAATTGAGCCCCCTCCCCCTGACCCCCTCCCCCGCGGAGCGGGAGAGGGGGAAAGATCGTCCCAATCAGCTCTGCCGGGCGGGCTCGGCCGTGGTCCGGACAGCCAGGACGATCCGCTCGACGAGCTCGGCGCGGGTGAGATCCTGGAGCTCCGGCGCGTCCGCGTCCGTCAGGTCATAGGCCCGGATGATATTGCGCAGGTGCCAAGGGCTCAGGGCGCCGAGTTCCTGGCGCAGCAGATCCTCGCCCTTGGCATAGACCGAGAACGGATCGAGCACGGCCTCCGCCGACGCCGGGACAGGGACTCTGGCGGGTTCCGGAGCCGGACCGTCGTAGGCCGACTCGGCGGTGATGATCACAGGGATCGGGCGCTCCGGAGAGAGAGTCCGCTCAAGCGAGCCTTCGAGGTAGACGCGGGTCAGCCCCGTGGCCCAATAGAGGAGAGCGTCACGGTCGTGCTGTCGGGTCTCCCGCCGGGAGCGCAGGACCGTGGAGCCGTCTTCCGGCTCGAATTCGATCCAGCCTTCCCAGCCGTCGTCCGGGGCCGGCCGGCCGCAGACCCTCGGCATGTAGGATTTACCGTCGGCGGAGAGCGGCTCCTGATACTGCACGAGCACTTCGGCCATAAGCACACCTCCTGAGGAGACCGGCCGGACAGCCGGCTCGCCCAGGGATTGTGCAAGCTCATTGCCAAATAGGAATCAAACCTCGTTGCGCAGCCAGCGCGCCTTGCTCATGCGGCGCTGGATCGAGCGGACCCGGCGCTGGTAGCCCTTGCTCTTGACGCCGGGGTGCCAGGAGTGAGGGCGGGGTAGGCTCGCGGCGAGCTCGGCGGCCTGCCGCTCCGTGAGGCTGCGGACCGACTTGCCATAGTAGTGGCGGGCGGCGGCCTCGGCGCCATAGATCCCTGGGCCGAATTCGGCCACGTTGAGATAGATCTCCAGGATGCGCCGCTTCTTCAGCTCCCGCTCGAGCTGCCAGGTCAGGATCGCCTCCTTGACCTTGCGCAGAGGGTTGTAGGAGCCGGAGAGCCAGAGGTTCTTGGCCACCTGCTGGGTGATCGTCGAGGCTCCGCGCGGCAGCTCCCGGTCCTCCCAGGCGTCCTCCAGGGCCGCGCGCATCTCCACCTCGTCGAACCCCTCGTGGGAGAAGAACCGGATGTCCTCGCTGACGACCACCGCCCGCTTGAGGTTCGACGAGATCCGCGAGTAGGAGACCCACTTCCACTCGGCCTCCCGGTCGGGTCCCAAGCCGAGCCAGGGACCGCGTTCGTACCGCTCGATGAAGGCGGTGGACCTGGGCTTCTGGTCGGCGAGGGCGGACACGTCCGGCCAGGTGACCGCCTCCCACGCCAGGTAGAGGACGAAGAGGCCCAGCAGGACGAGGAGGATCCGGCGCAGGCGCCGCGGGCGCGGCGCCTCGTAGGGCGGAGCGACGATGGGCTCGGTCGCGGAAGGCTGGATCGACATGGGCGAGGCCCGATGATACGACAAGGGTGAGGGGGCTCGCCCGATGGCCCGGGTTGCCGTGCGGAAGAGGTGCGGGTTAGGCTTGCCGCGCGGAGGTGATTCGATGAAGAGACAAAGCAGGCTTTTCCTGTGGATGGCTGTCGCGGCCCTGCTGATGAGCGGCGCCGGACCGGCCGCGGCCCAGCTCGATCAGTTGCTCGCCTATGACTCGGCCAAACCGCTGGACGTCAAGGTCGTCGGCGGTGAGACGAAAGGGGACGTGCGGGTCGAGGACATCACTTTCTCCAGCGTGGCCGGTGAGCCGCCGATCCAGGCCTACCTGGTCCGGCCGGCGAGCGGCTCGGGTCCGTTCGCGGGCGTGCTCTTCGTGCACTGGTTCGCGCCTCCCGAATCCAGCCGGGCGCAGTTCCTGAGCGAGGCCGAGGCGTTGGCCCGCCGGGGCGCCGTCTCCCTGCTCGTCTCGACCTTCTGGTCGGATGAGAAGCGCTACATGAGCCGCAAGTGGGAGACCGACTTCCAGAACTCGGTCAACCAGGCCAAGGACCTGCGCCGGGCGCTCGATGTGCTGCTCGCCCAGCCCGGGGTCGACCCGCAGCGGATCGGCTATGTCGGGCACGACTATGGCGCCATGTTCGGCGCTGTCGTGGCCGCGGTGGACGCGCGGGCGAAGGCCCACGTGCACATAGCGGGGACCGCCCGCTTCTCGGACTGGTATCTGTTCGGCTCGTCGACGGGCGTGCCCAAGGGGGATGCGCTGAAGGCCTTCAAGGAGCAGATGGGCCGGATCGAGCCGGTCAACGTCATCGGCAAGGCCAAGAACGCCTTCTTCTTCCAGTTCGGCGAGGCGGACCACTACACGCCGCGCAAGGACTTCATCGACGTCTACATGGCGGCGCCGGAGCCCAAGAGGATCGCGACGTATCCCTCCCAGCACGAGATGCAGGAGGGCATCATCCGCTTCGATCGCACGGTGTGGCTCTGCGAGCAGCTCGGGCTGCCGGTCCCCAAGAGCCTGGCCGAGTAGGCCGGCAACCTCCACCCGATGACGCCGCCGCCCTCTCCGACCCGCTAGCCGTGCCGCCGATCACCGTTCCACTGCGCGCTCCGGAGCTCGCCCCCGGCGCATGGATTCAGGGGCCGGAGGTGTCGATCCGATCGCTCCGCGCTCCGGTCGTGATGGTCGAGTTCTGGGAGTCGACCTGCATCAACTGCCTGCGGACCCTTCCATATCTCAAGGCGTGGCACGAGCGGTACGCGGAGCGGGGGCTGGCGATCGTTGGGGTGCACACTCCGGAGTTCGACTTTACCGCCGATCCGGCCGTGGTCAGGGCGGCGGTCGAGGCCGAGGGCATCCCCTACCCGATCCTGCTGGACCGCGACCGCGAGACCTGGAAGCTGTTCGCCAATCACTACTGGCCGGCCCGCTATCTGATCGACGCGCGCGGCTATCTGCGCTACGAGCATTTCGGAGAGGGAGCCTACGGCCATACGGAGGAGTGGATTCAGCTCCTCCTGCGCGAGGCGGGAGACGGAGGGCCGATGCCGCCCCTCCTCCAGCCGCTCCGCGAGGAGGACCGCCCCGGCGCCGTCTGCCATCCGGTCACCCCGGAAGTTTATGTTGGTTTCCACCGCGGCAAGCTCATCGCCGCCGAGGGGTACCGGCCGCACGAGGAGGTCCGGCACCGCGAGGCGGAGGAGCCCGCGCCGCCGGGGATGCTCACCGCCCAGGGGCTCTGGCTCCACGAAGCCGAGTACCTGGAGACGCGCGAGCCCGGCGCCGAGCTGGAGCTGGTCTGCGAGGCCGCCAGCGTCAACGCTGTCCTGGAGCCCGCGGGCGAGGTGGAAGTGGAGGTGGACGGCGCGCCGGTCCGCGAGGAGGAGCGGGGCGCGGACGTGGTGGAGAGGGACGGCCGGACCTTCGCGGTCTGGGAACGGGCGCGGATGGTCTATCTGGTCGGGGGAGGGGATTTCCGTCAACGGCGGATCAACCTGCGGTTCCCGCGGCCGGGGGTCCGGGTCTACACGTTCAGCTTCACGAGCTGCGTCCAGGGGCCGGCGCCGTCCTGAGGGCCTTCAGCCGTTCCTTCGCCATCCAGTCCGCCGCGAGGTGCGGCGAGATCCTCAGTTGGTCCGCGCGCCGGAGCACGGCGAGCGTGGTGTCGTAGATCCTTTCGACCCGGCCGCTGGCCTCCTCGTCGCTCCAACCCAGGAGCTCCCGGCAGCCGCTGATGACCCCTCCGGCGTTGGCCACGTAGTCGGGAGCGTAGAGGATGCCCAGCTCCCGGAGGAGGTCGCCGTCCTCGGGCTCCAGAAGCTGGTTGTTGGCGGCGCCGGCCACCACCTCGACGCGGAGATCGCCGATGGTTTGTGCGTTGAGGATTCCACCCAGGGCGCAAGGAGCGAGGAGATCGGCCTCGGCCTCCAGGATCTCCTCGGGACCGACAGCCCTCGCTCCGGTCGCCTCGACCACCTTCCGGACCTTCTCGGGATCGACGTCGGCGACGACCAGCTCCGCGCCCGCCTCGCGCAGCTCCCGGGCCAGGAGGGACCCGACGTTGCCGCAGCCCTGAATCGCGATCCTCCGGCCGGACAGGTCGTCCGAGCCCCAGCGGTGGACCGCGGCGGCCTGGATCGCCCGCACCACGCCGCGGGCGGTCCAGGGAGAGGGATCGCCCGAGCGCTCGGCGGTGACGAGGCCGACGACATGCCGGGTCTCCTGCCGGATGAACGCCATGTCCGCGGGGCTCGTGCCCACGTCTTCGCCGGTCACATAGCGCCCGCCGAGGCTCTCGATGAAGCGGCCGTGCGCGCGGAACAGCTTCTCGCGGTCCACCGGCCCGCCGTTGCGCCCGGGATCGCGAAGAATGACCGACTTCCCGCCGCCCAGCGGGAGCCCGGCCATGATGTTCTTGTAGGTCATGCCGCGCGACAGGCGCAGCGCGTCCTGCACCGCCTCCTCCTCGCTGGCGTAGCTCCAGAAGCGCGTCCCTCCGGCCGCCAGGCCGGCCACCGTGCTGTGGATCGCGATCACGCCCCGGTAGCCCGCTTCCGGGTCGCGGCAGAGGAGGACCCGCTCGTGGCCGGTCCCCGAAGTCAGATCGATCATCTCCATCAGGGTCTCCCGTCCCGGACGCGAACCGCGGTGTCCGGGAAGTCGCTGAACAGACCGTCGATCCCCAGCGCGAGGAACTGTTCGTACTCCCTCGCCGGATCTCCCCGGTATTCATACGCGAGGAACGGCGGATCGTTGCGGAAGGTCCATGGATGGACGAGCAGACCGGCACGCTGGGCCTCCGCGACCAGGGAGGTGGCGGGGTGGAGGCGGCCGTCCGGGCTGACCGGGACGATCAGCCGCTTGTTCGGACCAATGCCGTCCGCGTACTCGGAGATCCCGGCGAGGCCGTCCGGGGCGGAGAGGTCGCGGTAGGTCCGGCCTTCCGCCGCGAGGTCCCAGGGGCCCCCCTGGGTGTCGAGGAGCTGGATCAGGGGGAGGTCGGTGCGCTTCCGCAGCTCGCGGAGGTTGCCGACCTCGAAGGACTGGATGTAGACCGGCGCGTTCCGGCCGCGGTACCCGGCCGCTTCCAGCGCCGCGAGCAGCGGCTCTTCCAGGGGGAGGCCGATCGAGCGGAAGTACGTCGGGTTCTTGGTCTCCGGATAAACGCCGATCGTCCGTCCCGTCTCCCGGCTCTTGCGCGCGGCCAGCTCCAGGACCTCCTCGAAAGTAGGGATCTCGAAACGGCCGTCGAACGAAGGGTCCCGGGAGGCCAGCCGCTCGCGGGCGCGCAGGGTCTTGATCTCGGCGAGCGTGAAGTCCTCGGCGAACCAGCCGGTGACCTCGATCCCGTCGATCCGCTTCATCCGCCGCCAGTCGGAGAGCTCCGGCCGCGACGCCACGTCGGTCGTCTTCGAGATCTCGTTCTCGTGCCGGGCGATGAGGACGCCGTCTCTGGTGGAGACCAGGTCTGGCTCGATGAAGTCCGCTCCCAGGTCGATCGCCAGCTCGTAGGCCGCCAGCGTGTGCTCGGGGCGGTAGCCGCTGGCGCCGCGGTGCGCGATGACGATCGGGCGGAACATCCGCCGCAGCCTATCAGCGGTGCGCTGTTCCGGGGCGGGCTCCCGGCTGTCTCAATGGGCATGACGTCTCTCGCGATCCCTTTTCCGGTCTCCGGTTTTCTGGACCCGCCGCGGCCGGCTGGCCCGGGCGGGACCTCCTCCTGTATCCTGAGCTGGAGGCCCGGGTTCTCCCGGCGGGTAAGCGCGGTGCAATTCGACCATTTCAGCGACGAAGAGCTGATCCAGAAGGCCCGGAGTGAATCCGGCCCGGCGGCCGCCGCCTCCCTCGAAGCCCTCTTCCAGCGCTACTACTCCAAGGTCGCCTACTGGTGCCTGCGCGTTTGCGGCAGCCGCGAGGAGGCCGCGGACCTCGCTCAGGAGGTCTTCCTCCGCGTCCACTCCCGTCTCGGCTCTTTCCGTGGCGAGAGCCGGTTCTCCACTTGGCTTTACCAGGTCACTCGCAGCGTGGCGATCAACCATGGCGAGGCCGCGCGCCGGCGGACGGCGCCTCTCACGGACATGGAGAACGCTCCCGACCCGGCCGATCCGGAGCCCGCGGCGGACGAGATCCTGGTCCGCAGCCAGGACATCGCCGGGCTGCGGGCGGTGATGGAGGAGGTCCTCGAGCCTCTGGAAGCCAGGGTCCTCTATCTCCATTACGCGCTCGGCGTGACCCTGCCCCGCATCACCGAGATGCTGGAGCTGGAGAACCGGTCCGGCGCCAAGGCCTACATCGTCAGCGGATTGCGCAAGCTGCGGCGGCGGCTCGGAACGTCCGCGCCCCGCCAGCTCACACTGATCCGGGGAGGTGCGCAATGACCGCCGGCGACCGGCTCCCTCTGGGCGAGGCACTGCGCTCGGCCTACTCCGGGAATGCATGCCCCCCTCCGGAGCTGTTTCTCACTCTGGACGATCTCCCGCCCGAAGAGAGGCGCAGGATCGAGGAGCACGCGGACCGCTGTCCTGCGTGCGCGGCCGAGCGCGATCTGGCGCGGATGTTCGCGGCGCCCCCTGAAGAGCTCGAGAGCCGGCGGGAGGACGTGGATTTCGTCGTCGCACGCCTCCAAGGGGTGGGCGCGGAGCGCAAGGAGACGGCTCCTCCCGTTCCGTTCCGGCGTCCCTCCCGGGTTCAATGGGTGCAGCGGCTGGCCGCCATGCTCTTCGTGGTCCTCGGAGCTACCGTTCTCCTGTGGATGCGCTCGGACGACCCGCCGCCGCTGCCCGCGCCCTCGGCCCAGACGGTCCAGCGCGGAACGGACCTGGCGGTCGTCGCGCCGCGCGGGGAGCTGGCGGAGATGCCGCAGGAGCTGCACTGGGAGACGGCGGAGGGGGCGCGGAGCTACCGGGTGACCCTGAAGGGTGTGGACGGCTCCACGCTGTGGGAGCGGACGGTCTCGGCCTCGTCCGTCCGCCTGCCGGAAGAGCTGCTTCGCGAGCTTCACGCCGGGGTGTCGTACACCTGGACCGTGGAAGCGCTGGATGGGCAGGGGGAGCGGCTCGCGGTTTCGGAGCCGGTCCCGTTCCGGGTACGGCCGCAATGAGCCTGGGGTTGAAACCCCAGGTTGGGCTGTGGTCGCCCTCTTGAAGGGCGAGTTTCTGGTAGGGGGAGTCCCGCCCGTAGGGGCGAGACAATCTAGCCTGGGGTTTCAACCCCAGGCCAGGACGGATCGGCGCTCTCCCTGATAGAGAAGTGAGGTAGCTGTCATGACCGCAAAATTCTTCCCGACCTTCCGGACCGCCTTCATCGGGGCGGTCCTTGTCTTTTTCACCCTCGGCGCCCAGCAGGCCTCCGCGGCCGACCGGCTGGCCTTGCGCACCAACGACGCGGAGGGCGCTCCCGGTGGAATGGTTGCGGTGGTCATCCGGACCTACGCTTCCCGCCCCATCGGCCAGGGCCAGATCTGCTTCCGCGCCCGCCGGCCCTCCCGCCGGTCCGCGGCCTCCACCGCCAATGCCACCGTCGGTCCAGCCGCCGCGACGGATCCCGGGAATCCCTTCGTCAGCCTTGAAAGGGCGGTCGTCTTCAGCGCCACCGGGGATGCCCGGTTCACGGCCTCGTACGAGAACGGCGAGGCCGAGCTCACTTTCAGCTCGCGAAGCGGCACGATCAACGCGGCCGACGGCCCGCTGGCCGTCCTTTACTTCCGGCTGGCGGACTGGGTGCGCCCGGGCCAGGAGTTCGAGATGAGCGTCGAGCTCGACGAGAGCGTAATCTTCGAGAAGTCGGGGCGGCAGGTCACCATCGAGCCGCGGCCCGGCCGCCTGAGGATCCGGCATCCGAGCGACGATTTCGAGCTAGAGGTGGAGACGGTGACGGTGGTCCCCGGCCGGATCGCCCGCCTGGGGATCGAGACCGAGCAGAGCCTGGCGCTCTCCAGCGGCCGCATCGCCCTCCGCTACGATCCGAGGATCGCCGCCGCTCCTCCGAAGATCCGGCGCGACCGCCGCTATGGCTTCTTCAACATGACCGTGGACAACTCGATGCCGGGGCTCCTGGTGGTCGACTTCGTCTCTCCCGGCGCCACGTTGAACCGGGTCCCGGGCAAGATCTTCGACATCCGCCTGCCGACCCTCGCCAGCGTGAGGCCCGGCACCCGGGTCGAGCTCACTCTCGACGAGAACCTCACCTATCTCGTCGACATCCGCGGCCGCATGCTCCCCCTCGAGATCGAGGACGGCGAGCTGGTGTTCCGGGCCCCCTCCCCCTGACCCCTTCCCCCGCAGTGCGGGAGAGGGGGAATTCGTGTGTTCTAACAAGCCTTGGTGGGTGGGGGCGCCCTCTCCCGCTCTGCGGGGGAGGGTCGGGGAGGGGGCTCTGCAACCTTTCCTCCCTCTCCTCCGTATCTCCCGCTTGACGACACTTGTAGTCACCGCTATCATGACTACAGTTGTCGCTACGGGGGATCGGAAGAACATGACGAACACCAAATCCATTGGAGACCAGGAGCTGGCGCTGCTGCGGTATGTGGCCGAGCAGGGGGCCGTGTCCGTGGGACAGGTGGCAGAAAGGTTCGGAGCGCCGCGCGGGCTCGCCCGCTCGACGGTGCTCACGATGATGGAGCGGCTCCGCGCCAAGGGGCATCTCGATCGCGAGCAGGCGGAGGGCGTCTACCAGTACTTCTCCCCGGTACCCGCCGAGGAGCTGCTGCGCGGCGCGGTCCAGACGTTCGTCGAGAAGACCCTCTCCGGGTCGGTCTCGCCGTTCGTGGCCTATCTGACCGAGACCGCCGAAGTCTCGGACCGGGAGTTGGCCGAGCTGGAGCAGCTCGTCGCCCGTCTGAAGACCAGGAAGGAGGGTTGAGCCGTGGAAACCTTCGCGACGTTCCTGAGCGTGCTGGGCCGGGCTTCCCTCCAGGGAGCGATCGCGATCGCCGCGGTCTGGGCCGTCTGCCGGCTGTTCCCCCGTCTGCCCGCTTCCCTGCGGTGCGGCCTGTGGTGGCTGGCCTGCCTGAAGCTCCTCGTGAGCTTGATCTGGATCTCTCCGGTGCCGGTCCCGGTGCTGCCCGCTCCTGAGACGGTGATAGAACAGCGCGGATCGTCCCAGGGGACCCTCACCCCCTGGCCCCCTCTCCCGTCACCGGGAGAGGGGGAAAATCTGAATCAGGGGCGGTGGCGCCCCTCTCCCGGTACCGGGAGAGGGGACGGGGGTGAGGGGCTTGCCACAGCCCTGCTCGGGCTCTGGGGGGCGGGGCTCTTGATCCATCTCGCCTGGACCGCCTTCCAGCTCCGCTCCGTCCGCGCGGTCGTCCGCAGGTCGGAGCCGGTGAGCGAGCCGTGGATCGAGGGGCTGTTCGAGGATCTGCGGGAGCGGCTCGGGGTCTCGGGCGCCGAGCTGCGCGTTTCGTCCGAAGTCATGACTCCGCAGGTCCTCGGGCTGGTGCGGCCGGTGGTGCTCCTGCCCGCGAGCGGTATCGCCAGGCTCTCGCGGACCGACCTCGCCATGTCGCTCTGCCACGAGCTCCTCCACCTCCGCCGCGGCGACCTGTGGCTGGGCTGGGTGCCGGCCCTGGCGCAACGTCTCTTTTTCTTCCATCCCCTCGCGGCGCTGGCCGCCCGCGAATACGCGCTCGCCCGCGAGGCCGCGTGCGACGCGGAAGTGCTCCGCATCCTGGATCCGGCGCCCGAAGCCTACGGGCGCCTCCTCTTGAGACTTGGCGTGACGCCGAAGCTCCCGAAGCTGGCCGCCGCGGGCGCCGCGCCTTCCTTCCAGATCTTGAAAAGGAGATTGGAAATGCTGCAGCAGGCTTCCGAGAAGAAGCGTATCCATAGGGGATGGTGGGGCGTGGTCGCCCTGCTGGCCCTCGCCGGGCTCATCCCCTTCCAGATCGTCGCACAGGAGAACGCCGAAGAGGCGGACGAGTCGATCCCTGTCGTCGAGGCGGTCGAGCCGGTCGAAGCCATCCCGCCGGTCGAACCCGTCGAGCCCGTCAGGGTGGCGAGCAAGGCCGGACAGTCGAGGACGCTGCCCCCGCCGCCGGCTCCTCCCGTGCCTGCGGCGCCCCCGGTTCCGCCCACTCCGCCGAAGCACGCCCGCACGAGCTCCTGGGGGCACGGGGATTCCTGGATCGTGATGTACGGAGACAATCATCACATCATGCACGGCTCCACAGACGACATCCGGGCCGCGAAGAAGCACCGCAACGGAGCCGACATCATCTGGTTCGAACGGGATGGCAAGACCTACGTCATCCGGGACGCCGCCACCGTCAGGGCCGCCAGGGATCTGTTCGAGCCGCAGTCCCGGCTCGGCGAGCAGCAGGCGGAGCTGGGAGAGCAGCAGGCGAAGCTCGGCGAGCAGCAGGCGAAGCTCGGAGCGGAGCAGGCGAAGATCGGAATCCGCTATGCCGAGCTCGGTGCCAAGCACGCCGCGCTGAGCGCCGAGCTGATGCGCCTGGAGGACCAGGACAGGGGCACCGAGGAGATCGAGGAGCGGCAGCGCGAGCTGGAAGAGGAGCAGCGCAAGCTCGAGAACGAAATCGGAGACAAGCAGCGGGAGCTCTCGGCCAAGCAGTCGGAGCTCGGACGCCAGCAAGGCGAGCTGGGCCGGAAGCAGGGCGAGCTGGGCCGCCAGCAGGCGAAGCTGGCCGAAGAGGCGGAGAAGAAGTTTGACGCTCTGCTCGACCGCGCGCTCGCGAACGGCCTGGCCCAGGAAGTGGACCGGTAGTCGTCAGCCGCCCGCCAGCAGATCCTGGTATTTGGCGTGCCGCTGCATGTAGACGCGCACGAACCAGCAGGAGGGGATGACTTTCAGCCCCTTCTGCTGGATGTCCTCCAGGGCGACCCGGACGATCTCCTCGGCGATGCCGCGCCCGCGCAGCTCCGGGGGCACGTAGGTGTGCCAGAGGTTGAGGGTCCGGTCTCCGGCCGGGCCGTATTCGAGGACCGATTCCTTACCGTCCACGAGAGCGTAGTACTTCCTCGCCTTCTCATCGTGCTGAACGTCGAGATCCACTCCGAGATTCATCGCCTCTCACCTCCATGGAGCTGCGCCATGTCTTTCAGGTATTGCGGGTGCCGTTCGACATAGCGCTGGACGAACGGGCAGGAAGCCCTGAACCGGCGGCCCCGCCGGAGGGTGTCCTCCAAGGCGTGCCGGACCAACTCCCCGCCGATCCCCTGGCCGCGCAGGTCCGGGGGCACCACCGTGTGCGTGAAGTTGACCGTCCCGTCCCCCTCGTCCCTATAAGTCGCCACCGCCTCTTCGCCGTCGATCCAGGCGGAGTACTTGTGCGCCGCTTCGTCGTGTTGGATGTCCAGGCTCATTGCGCCCTCCCTTCGTCTTCTGAGGGTTCAATCGGCGTGCCACTGAGGACATCCGGGAAGACAGGCAGCCGGCGGAGGAGGGTTCAGCTCGATCCGGAAGAGGAGGATTGCTGCTCGATCCGCACCCAGCGGCTGCAGATCTCTTCGAGGTGGGAGGGGTCCTGCGTGGCCAGCGCCTCCTGGCTGAACCGCTCGATCTCCGAGTGCGGGGTCCCGGCCCGGCGCAGACCGTAACGCACGGCGCTGACCAGCGCAAAGCGGTTCCGGCTCCGTACGGAGACTCGGACCTCAGGATAGAGCGGGGTCATGGGCGGACAGTCCCTCCAGAAACATAACGCGCGAAGGAGTCGTTCTGTTCCATCTCTTCCCGCCCTTTTTTTCACTCGCCGTCGGCGCACACCCCATCCCTTCGCCCTACCGATGAGTGAGGGTTCGGGGCGGAAATGTTTCGTCCCTCGTACGGTCAGCATGGCCTGCTCCTTGCTATGCACCATCCTCTTCCATGCGCTGTCTCGCCAGCCTGCTCGCCGCTTCTCTGATCTCCGCAGCCCTCGCCGCCCAGGTTTCGCCCCCGATGCCCGATCCGGCTCCGAAGCCCGACCCCTTGCAGGAGACCATCAACCGGCTCGGCCAGCTCGCCGCAGCCGAGCCCCAGAACGGAGCGATCCTCTACGCCCTGGCGGCGTTCCACGACCGGGCGGGTCAGCCGGAGAAGGCCATCGAGCGGCTGCGGGAGCTGATGCGGATCGGCTGGGACTACGCTCTGTACCACGGGGACTTCCCGAATAGTCGCGAGCGGCCCGAGTACCGGGAGATCGCGGCGCGGCTCGAAGCGGCCATGCTCAAGGTCCAGAAGGCCAAGCCCGAATTCACCGTGCGGGAGCGCGATCTGCTCCCCGAGGGCGCGGCGTACGATCCCGAGACCGGCTCGCTCTTCCTGAGCAGCATTCACAAGCGCAAGGTGGTGCGGATCGACCGCCACGGCATCACGCGCAACTTCACCGGCGAGGCGCAGGACGGCCTGCTGGGCGGACTCGGCATGCGGGTCGACGCCAAGCGCCGGATGCTCTGGGTGGTGAGCGTGGCGCAGCGCTCAATGAAGGGCTTCACCCCCGCGGGCGACGGCCGCTCGGCGGTCCACGCCTTCCACCTGGGTTCCGGAAGCCTCGCCACCTGCTACACCCTCGGCGGACCCGAAGACCCGTCCTTCCTCAACGACGTGGCCGTGCTCGACGACGGCCGGGCGTTCATCACCGATACCCAGCGGGGAGCCGTCTACGTGGCCGAGCCGGGGAGGACCGAGCTGGTCTCCTTCCTTCCGCCGGGCTCGCTGATCGCTCCCAACGGCATCGACGTCTCGCGCGACCAGAAGCGGCTCTACGTCGCGGGTTTCCGGGGGATCTTCGTCGTCGACCTCGCCACCAAGGCCCTCGCGCCGCTCTCCGTTCCGCAGGGAATGGGCAACTTCTCGGGGATCGACGGCCTCTACTTCCACGAGGGCTCGCTCGTCGGCATCCAGAACGCCGTGGGCCAGCCCCGCATCTGGCGCATCTACCTGAGCCCGTCCCAGGACGCCGCCGTGCGCGCCGAGGTCCTGGAATCGGGCACGCCCGGTTTCGACCTGCCCACGACGGGCGCGGTCGCCGGGGATTCCCTCCTCTTCGTGGCCAACACCCAGATCCGGATGCTCGACAAAAACGAGAAGCCGCTGCCTCCCGAGCGCTTCCAGGATCTGAAGGTGCTCCGCCTGCCGCTCTGATCGGTTATACTGAACAGAAATCTGTGCAGTTCCGGTTTTGGCTGGAAAGGAGGCCCTGGTGTTGAAGAGATGGAGCCCCGCGGTTCTCGCGGTCCTCGGGCTGCTGGCGGTCGTGCCGTTGGCGGTCGCCGAGATGTACGTACCCATCATCGCGGAGAAGGGGATCGGCGCGGTCTCGTACCGTACCGAGATCGTGGTGAGCAACTTGGGAGAGGAGCCGGCCCTTCTCTCCGCCGCGCTCGTGGAAGGCGACGGGAGGCCCGGGTTTTTCCCGCGCACCGTACCCGCGGGCGGAACCTTCGTCTTCACTCACGTCACCCGCGCCGGCAAGCCGGGGGTGCTCCGGCTCGACAGCGTCTCCGACCTCGCGGTGACCGCCCGCCTGAAGGCGATCGGACGGGACGGTGCCGTCCTGTCCAACAGCCCGGTGTCGGTGCTCTCGGCGGAGGACTTCCTGGGCGCCGGCGAGACGGCGCACCTCCAGGGGATCGAGCGCTCCTCGCGCGGCGCGACTCCGCGCCTCGGGATCGTCAATCTCTCCGAGGAGGCGGCGAGCTGCTGGGCGGCCTCTTTCCGCATGGACGGCAGCCTCGCCGGTGAGAAGGAGATGACGCTCGCCCCGGGCGCGGGCCGCCTGTGGACGGGCGATCTCGACGCGTTCGGCGGGCTCTTCTCGGAGGCGCGCGTCGAGGTGAGCTGCGACGCCCCCTTCTACGCCTACGCGTTCGTCGCCCGGGCCGAAGGGCGCGAGGCGTCGTTCATCGCACCCTCCCGCGCCTCGGGGTCGGGCCTGGACATCCTGGCGGACAACGCCCTCTCGGTCGTTCCGTGCACCGGCGGCTCGATCGTGCCGGAGCCGCTGCCGGACGGCGCCCTGGGCTTCACCGTGCCGGGAATGTTCCTGGAGGTCGGACCGGGCGATCTCTGCCGGGCTTACGACCTGCCCCTCCAGGCCGACACGTCCTACCGCCAGGTCCGGATCGAGTTCGACATGCAGCTCGACCACTTCGTGACCCACTGGTTCCACACCGTGTCCAGCCTGCGCCGGGTCAGCAGCAAGCGCAACGAGCGCCTGCTCTACTACGGCCTGCTGCTGAGAGGGGAGAGGCGGCGGACCATTCTCGACCTGGGGACCCACCAGGCCCTGAAGCAGGATGGACCGTGGCAGGAGGGTGGCACCTATCACGTGGTCATGGAGTTCAACGGCCCGTCCCGCAGGACCTCCATCCAGGTCTTCCAGGGAGACCAGCTCATCCAGCAACTCGCCGGAAGAGCGAGCGCCCGCGACATCCGGCCCTTCAGGGGCCGGCCCGTGCGCGTGGATTTCAGCGCCGGTGGCATCGCCCATCACTCTTACTATCCCCCGACCGGCTGGCGGTTCTCGGACCTGCGGGTCGAGATCACGCGGTAAACCTCCACGTCCATCGTACCCTCGACGTGTGACCCGGGCCTCGCGAGAGGTCCGGGTCTACGGGATATCTTTGCGGCATGGCGACGTACGCGATCGGGGACATCCACGGCTGCTTCGATACTCTCAAGCGTCTCCTTCGCCGCATCCAATTCGATCCCAAGCAGGACCGCTTGTGGCTCGTCGGGGACCTGGTCAACCGCGGCCCCCGGTCTCTGGACGTCCTTCGCTGGGCGTCCGAGCTCGGCGACAGGGCGGTGATCGTCCTGGGAAATCACGACTTTCATCTGCTGGGTCGCGCCGCCGGGGTGTCCGAGTCCAAGCGCAGGGACTCTCTCGACGAGGTGCTCAACGCTCCTGATTGCTACGACCTGCTGGAGTGGCTTCTGACGCGCCCCCTTCTGCATCGGGAGGACGGCTGGGCCATGGTCCACGCCGGGATGTTCCCCTCGTGGAGCGTGGACAAGGCGGAGCGTCTGGCGCGGGAGGTGGAGGAGTGGCTGCGGGGCAGCGAGGCGCCGCGCCTCATCGAATCGATCGAGAAGAAGATCCCCGAGCGTTGGAAGGGAGGGCACTCCGGGCTGGAGCGGGTGCGCATCGCCCTCGCCGGGTTCGCCAAGCTCCGGACGGTCGACGAGGACGGCCGGATGTGCGCCGAGTTCAGCGGCCCCCCGAAGGATGCTCCGAAGGGGTGCGTCCCGTGGTTTTCCATTCCCGACCGCAAGAGCCAGGACACCATGATCGTCTTCGGCCACTGGGCGGCCCTGGGGCTCTGGTTCGGTGAAGGCGTCGCCGCCCTCGACACCGGCTGCGCCTGGGGCCGGAGCCTCACGGCCCTGCGCATCGACGACGAGAGAGTCTTCCAGGAACCAGCCGTGGAGGGGTGAGGGCTCTGGGAGGCGAAGAGGCCGGTTGAATCTGTAGAATGAGGCCGTGAATCTTCGAGGAGTCATCCCGATGAGAACCCGTCTGCTCTCCCTCGCTCTCTGCCTCGGGCTCCTGCCCGCCTTCGCGTTCGCCTCCGACCTGGGCAAGGTCGACTTCCCGACCTCGGGCTCGCCCTCGGCCCAGCCTCAGTTCCTGCGCGGCGTGGCCGCTCTCCACAGCTTCTGGTACGACGAAGCCGCAGACGCCTTCCGCGAGGCGCAGAAGGCCGACCCGGGCTTCGCTCTGGCCTACTGGGGCGAGGCGCTGACCTATGACCACCCGATCTGGGGCGAGCAGGACATGGCGGCGGCGCGCAAGGCTCTGGAGCGCCTGGGCCCCGACCGGGAGGCCCGCGCGGCCAAGGCGCCGACTCCCAAGGAGAAGGGCCTGCTGGAGGCGGTCGAGGTCCTGTACGGCGAGGGGGAGAAGGGGGAGCGCGCCCGCGCCTATTCGGAGGCGATGCGCCTCCTCCACGAACGGTTCCCGGACGACCTGGAGGTCGCCAGCTTCTACGCCCTGTCGCTGATCGGACCGGCTCTCGCCGGCGACGGTGCCTCCCTGGGCGAGCCGCGCGACCGGCTGCTGATGCGGGCGGCGGCGATCCTGGAGGAGCTGTTCGACCGCAATCCCGAGCACCCCGGGGTGGTGCACTATCTGATCCACTCCTACGACGATCCTACGCACGCCCCTCTCGGCCTGCGCGCGGCCCGCATCTACGCCCGGGTGGCTCCGGCTGCTCATCATGCGCTCCACATGCCGTCGCACATCTTCGTGCAGCTCGGGCAGTGGGAGGACGTCGCCGCTTCCAACGAGGACGCCTGGGCCGCGTCGGTCGCCTGGGTGAAGCAGCGGAGACACTCCATCGACAAGCAGGACTTCCACAGCCTCTCCTGGCTCCTGTACGCCTACCTGCAGCAGGGCCGGCAGGGGAAGGCCCGCGAAACCCTGGAGATCGCCCGCCGGGCGGCGCGCGAGAGCGACAGCCCGCGCGTGGCCGGCTCGCTCGACTCGATGGAGGCCCGCTATCTGACCGAGACGCGGTCCTGGAGCGAGGCGAAGCTCCCGGCCGGAACGGAGGGCGAGCACGCCTCCGGCTCCCACTGCGGGATGAAGCATCAGGATCACGGCGGCATGGTCTTCGCGGCCGGGCTGGCCGCGGCCAAGCGGGGCGACGCCGCGATCGTGGAGCAGGCGCTCGCCCGTCTGCGCTCTCTCCCGAAGGGCGGGCGGGGTTACGGCGGGCAGGCGGTCGAGATCATGGAGAAGGAGATCTCCGGACTGGCGCTACTCGCTCAGGGAAAAGCCGAGGAGGGGCTCAAGCTCCTCGCCGAGGCCGCCGGGATGGAGGAGACGATGACCCCGCCCTCCGGGCCGCCGGACCTCCTGAAGCCGGCGCACGAGCTCTATGGAGAGGCGCTGCTGGAGCGGGGGAAGGCGGAGGAGGCGGCGGAGCAGTTCGGAAAATCGCTGCTGCGCATGCCCAACCGGACGGCCTCCCTGCTCGGGGCGGCGCGCGCCGCGGTCAAGCTCGGCCGGATCGAGGACGCCCGCCGGCAGTACGCCGCTCTGGCCGAGATCTGGCGCCAGGCCGACTCGGGCCTGCCCGAGCTGGCGGAGGCGCGCCGAGCCCTCACCCTCCTGCCCCCCTCTCCCGTCACCGGGAGAGGGGGGCACTGAAAGGCAGGGGTGCGTGGGGGCGCCCCTCTCCCGGTGACGGGAGAGGGGACGGGGGTGAGGGCCTACCGGAACATCCGCCGGAACGCCGACACCCCGCGCAGGGCGGCCACCTGGGCCAGCGGCACGGCCGCGGCGTGGACGAGGTCCTCGGGGGTGATCTCCCAGCCCGCGTGGAGGACCCAGCGGGAGATCGCCCAGCCGCCCAGATACGCCGCGGTCAATAACAACCAGATCACCAGCCATCTCATCGCGAGAGCCCCGGCCAGGGAGTCTACACCTGCTAGGATCGCTTCATGGACGAGCGGAACCCGGAACAGACCTGGGAGCTCCTGGGGCTCCTCTTCAAGCCCCATCCATGGCACGGGGTGGCGATCGGCGCCGAGGCGCCGGACGTGGTGACCACCTTTATCGAGATCGTCCCGACCGACACGGTCAAGTACGAGATCGACAAGCCGAGCGGCCATCTCAAGGTGGACCGGCCGCAGAAGTACTCCAACGTCTGCCCCACGCTCTACGGGTTCATCCCCCAGACCTATTGCGGCGAGCGGGTGGCCGCCTTCTCACAGGAGAAGACCGGTCGCCCGACGGTCAAAGGGGACGGCGATCCGCTCGACATCTGCGTGCTGAGCGAGAAGACCTTCTCGCACGGCGACTTCCTCCTCCAGGCGATCCCGGTGGGCGGGCTGCGCCTGATCGACAAGGGGGAGGCCGACGACAAGATCATCGCGGTGCTCAAGGGGGACGTGGCGTTCGGCCACTTCCGGGAGATCTCGGAGCTGCCCGACGCGCTCATCGAGCGGCTCGAGCACTATTTCCTGACTTACAAGCGGCCGCCCGGGGCGGAGGACAGCGCGGTCGAGGTCTCCCAGGTGTACGGCCGGTCCGAGGCGCTCGAGGTGATCGGGAGGAGCCGCGAGGACTACCAGGCTCTGTTCCCCGACCTCAGGGACCGGCTCCTCGCGGCCCTGCGGAACGAGTGAACGTTCGTTCGGTCAACAAAAAACCCGGGTACCCCCGGGTTCAGTCCTGCGCCGTTACCCTCAAAGAAATAAACATCAAGAGATTCGAAGAGTCCCTCCTACAACCATCAGCAGATCAGAATAGAACCGCCGGACGTGTCCAACGGGCAAGCCAAGAGTAGCCGGGATGGCCTCAAACGTCCTCAATGGCCGGCTCAAACTTCCTCAAAAAATCTCAAAACAGAGGTACAATCCGGCCAACAACAACCCGGTCCGGCAGCGACCCGTCGAGGTATGTCCTCTCCCGAGGACAGAAACTTTGGGGTTCGTGTGAGCGTTAGTCGATTGCGAGAAGCTTGAGGATGACGAACACAGCGGTAGCTCCTCCCGAGAGGCGCCTGTACCAGTTCGACGAATTCCGGGTGGATCCGGTCCGTCGTCTGCTGCTGCGCGACGGCGAGCAGGTCCCGGTCACCCCCAAGGCCCTGTCCATCCTCCTGATCCTCCTGGAGCGGCCTGGACAGGTGGTGGAGAAGTCCGAGCTGATCGAGGGAGTCTGGCCGGGCGCGTTTGTCACCGAAGCCAACCTGACACAGAACATCTCCTCGCTGCGCAAGGCACTTGGGGAGCGGGCCAACGACCGGCGGTACGTCGTCACGGTGCCGAGCCAGGGTTACACCTTCGTGGCGGAGGTCCGGGAGGTGCCCGCCGAAGAGGCTGCACCGGCGCCGGAGCCATCGTCATCGTCTGAAAAGCCGGCGGCGGTCTCGCGTCAAACGGTGGAGATCGAAGCGTTTCCCCCGGCGCCGGCACGCCCAGCCGTCGCACGCCCGATCCGGCGAGGCTCCTGGCTCGCGATCCCGGGAGTCATCCTGCTCCTGACCGTGGCGCTCTTCGGATGGCTCCTCCAGCAGCGCTCCCCTCCGCCGGCTCGCGAGGGGGAAGATCTCTCCACTCCCGCCTCCCGGCGCCCTTCCGTCGCGGTCCTGGGGTTCCGCAACCTCTCGCAAGACGTGAAGGCGGACTGGCTCGGACCCGCCCTGGCCGAGATGCTGACGACCGAGCTGGGGGCCGGCTCGCGAGTGCGGGTGATCTCCGGGGAGAACGTCGCCCGGGCCCGCCGCTCGCTCGGGCTGCCGTACGCCGACAGCCTCGACAAGGAGAGGCTGGAGAGGGTCCACTCGGTGCTGGGGGCGGAGCTCGCGATCGTCGGATCGTACGTCGTGATCGGCGAAGGGGGGAACCGGCGCCTGCGGCTCGACCTGCGGGTGCTCGAGATGCCGGAAGGCGAGGTGAGGTCCTCCGTCGTCCAGATGGGGACCGAGGGGGAGCTGTTCGCCCTGGTCTCGCGCGTGGGCACGGAGATGCGCCGGACCCTGGGCATCGCCGACCTCTCGCCGGAGCAGGCCCGCCAGGCCGAGGCCCTGCGCCTGGGGAGCTCGGAGGCGGCGCGGCTGTACACCCAGGGCCTGGCGAGGTTGCGCGCCTTCGATCCTCCCAGAGCGCGCGATCTCCTGGAAAAGGCGGCGCAAGCCGATCCCGAGTCGGCGCTGATCCGCTCCGCCCTCTCCCAGGCCTGGTCTGATCTGGGCTATGACACCCGAGCGGTGGAGGCGGCCCGGAAGGCTGCGGAGCTGTCAACCCTGCTGTCGAGAGAAGACCGGCTGGCGATCGAGGCGCGGCTCCACCAGGTCAGCAAGGAGTGGGGAAAGGCGAGCGAGATCTACCGCTCTCTCTGGACCTTCTTCCCGGACGACGTCGAATACGGCCTCCAACTCGTCAAGAGCCTCATGATGGCCGGCCGCGGCGACGAGGCGGCCGCGGCGATCGCGGCCCTCCGCAAGCTGCCTCCACCCGCAGGAGAGGACCCGCGCATCGACCTTGCGGAGTCCAAGAACGCCCGGCGCCTCTCGGATATCGCCGGCCAGATGCGGGCCGCCAAGGCCGCGGTGGAGAAGGGGCGGAGGTCCAGAGAGGTTCTGATCGTCGCGCAGGCGCTCGTTTTTCAGGGAGATGCGCTGATCGCGATGGGGCGGCCCAAGGAGAGCGTCCCGCTTTTCCAGGAATCGCGGGACCTGTCCGCGAAGAACGGGTTTCACTGGGCGGCCGGCATGGCGCTCGCGAACCTCGGCGTCGCTCTGCAGCGGCAGGGGGACCTCGACGGAGCGGAGAAGACCCACCGGGAGTCGCTCGCCATCGCGCAGCGGCTCGGCACGGCGGTCGGCATCGCGGCGCAGCTCCAAATGCTGGGCATGCTCCACCAGGATCGGGGGGAGCTCGACGAGGCCGTCGATCTCCTGAAGCAGGCCCGCTCCTGGTACGTGCGGATCGAGGACCGCATGACG
Organism: Thermoanaerobaculia bacterium; assembly: GCA_036380715.1. GTDB lineage: Bacteria > Acidobacteriota > Thermoanaerobaculia > Multivoradales > UBA5704 > UBA5704. The sequence goes on from DASVEF010000139.1 coordinate 27,711, forward strand.
GAGGCTTGGGTCCTCAACCACCTCGGCATGGTCCTCTGGACCCGGGGAGACCTCGCCGAGGCGGTTCAGAGCTTCGAGCGGGCGGCGGTCCTGGCGCGGCAGACCGGGAACCGTGCCAACGAGGCCAGGGCCCTGTACAACCTCGGCGTCGCGCGGGTGTGGCAGGGCCGCCTCGCCGAAGCCCGGCGTCATCAGAAGCAGGCGTTCCAGATCCTGCGGGGGCTCGGGGACCGGAGCCTCTCCGCCTCGGCGATGGCCGCGTCGGCGGACATCCTGATCCGGCTCGGGGACCTCTCCGGCGCGCGGCAGAGATATGACCAGGCGCTGGCCGGCAAACGGGAGGCCGGCGACCGGATCGGCACCGGCCAGGTCCTCGGCGGCCGTGCTAGCTTCGCCTACCTGCAGGGAGATCTGGCGTCCGTGCGCAAGCTGAGCCAAGAGCAGCTTCAGATCGCCGGAGAGACGGGCTCCCGGTCTCTCCGCGCCTGGGCCCTCCAGGGGCTCGGGCGCGCGGACCTGGCGGCGGGCGACCTGGCCCGGGCCCGCAAGTCGCTCGAGGAGTCGCTCCGGGAGAGCGGGCTCACCGGTGAGCGGCTCCAGTCGGTGGCCACCCGTCTGGAGCTGGCCCGCCTCGCCATCGCGGAGGGGGGCGCCCCAGCCGCTGCCTTCCTCGCGCGCGAGGCGGCTTCCTGGTACGGAGCCCGGGGAATCTCCGCCGGAGAGGCCCCGGCGCTCGCGGTCCTCGCCGAGGCCCTCCTTCTCCAGGGCGACCTCTCCGGCGCGCGCCAGGCCGCGGATCAGGCGCGCGCGCTGGTGGAGAAGACCGAGGACCGCGAGCTGCGCGCCGCGGTCGCGCCGGCGCTGGCGCGGGTCGACGCCGCCAGCGGACAGGCGCCGCGGGCGCTCCAGGATCTTCGGCAGGCGGTCGGCGAAGCCGCGTCTCTCGGCCTGGTGGCCCCTGGCCTGGAGGCCCGCCTCGCCCTGGGGGAGATCCAGGTCCGCGCCGGCAGCCGCGCCCAAGGTACGGCGACTCTCCAGGCCCTGCGCAGGGAGGCTGAGGAGCGGGGGTTCCGCCTCCTCGCCCTCAACGGCCAGGCGCCGGAGCCGGGCCGACTCCCATCTCGGTGAGCAACGCACGCGCGGCGTCGCCGCGCAGCGCCTCCAGCATCCAGAGCATGTAGCGCACGTCCGAGCTGATGTTGCGGGCGACCTCGGGGTTGTAGCCGAAGTCGTTGGCGACGTTCTCCCAGACGCGGTCGAAGTTGACGCCCACCAGCTCTCCCCGGGCGTTGACCACCGGGCTTCCCGAGTTGCCGCCGGTGGTGTCGGCGTCGGCCAGGAAGGCGACCGGGACGTCGCGGAGCTCAGGGTCGGCCCAGCGGCTCGACGCCGCGGAGGGGGCTGCGGCGAGCAGGTCGTCCGGAGCGTCGAACGGCTCCTCGCCGGTGTGCTTCTCGACGATGCCGGAGAGGGTGGTCTGCGGCTCCATGCGCATGGCGTCCCGGGGCTCGTACCCCCGGACGTGGGCGAGGCTCACGCGCAGGGTGCCGTTGGCGTCCGGAGCCACCGGCTTGCCGGCGTGGGCGATCACCGCGCGCTGCCAGCGCGGGCGCAGCCGGGAGACCGCCCCTTTGAAGCGATCTTCCCGTTCCTTCCAGGCGCGCAGCTCCCGGTCGAGCGCGAAGGCGAGGTCGAGCAGCGGGTCGCGCCGGGCGCGGAGCTGCTCCTCGCTCTCGGCGAACATCTTCATCCGCTCGTCGAGATCGGTCACCTTCGTACGGGCGTAGATTTCGGCGGCTCGGGCGTGGACGCTCTCGGAATCGCGGCGCTCGCCCAGGAAGGATTCGACCGCGGGGAGCCGACTCGCTTCCGGCAGCGCGGCGAAGCGGAGGAGGACGTCGGCGGTCAGCTCCTGGTCCGTGGGGACGTGCATGCGCTTCTGGTCGAGCCGCATCCGCTCTTCCAGGCGGCTGCGCTCCCGCTCCATGTAGTCGGGCTCCCGTTCGAGGTCGGGTTTGGCCTTCTCCCCGGCCCAGCGGACCAGGGTGAGGGCCAGCTCCAGCGGCTTGGGCCCGGACTTCACCTGGTCGAGCAGGAAGTCGCGCTCCCAGGTCCGGCGCCTCTCCTCCATGAGCCGCGCCAGCTCGCGCTGCGCCTCGACCGCGGCCTTCTGCTCCGGACGGGAGGCGGCCCAGGACAGGACCTCCTGCTCGGCGGCCTTCTTCTTCTCCAGGATGCTGCCGCGCCGGATGCCCGCCACCTGCCCGCGGGCGTTCTTCTCGCGGTTGGCCAGCGTCTTGAGCCGGTCGGCGAGGGCGATGCGCGCCTGCTCGTCCTTGGCCGAGGCGGCCTCCATGAGGTCCATCCAGGCGCGGTAGAGCTCGGCGCGGCGAGGGAAGTAGAGCTCGGCCCGCTCGCGCATCTCGGTCTCGGTCAAGGAGCGGTAGGTCAGGCCCGGATAGCCGGGCAGCATGATGAAAGAACCCGGCTCGACGCCCCGCTTCGCCACCGGGAAGAAGTGCGGAGGCCGGTAGGGGACGTTGCCTTCAGCGCTCGCGGCCGGATTGCCGTCCGCGCCGGCGTAGACCCGCACCAGGGCGAAGTCGCCGGTGTGCCGCGGCCAGCTCCAGTTGTCGACCTCGCCGCCGAATTCGCCGACGGCGCGCGGCGGCGCGTAGACGAGGCGCACGTCCAGGTACTCCAGCCCCTCGAAGAGCAGATAGCTCACCCCGCCGTCGAAGGCCTCCACCTGGCAGCGGCGGTTCGGCTGCCGCTCGCAGGCGGCGACCAGCTCCTTCTTCTTGCGCTCGATGGCCTGGAAGCGCGCCAGGTCGTCCGCCCCGGCTGGCACCGCGGCCTCCACCTCCGCCGTGACGTCGGTGGTGCGGTGGGGGACCGTGACGCGCACCCCTTTGCCCGGCAGCTCCCCGGCGCGGCCGCCGGCGAGAAAGCCGTGGGTGATCAGGTCGTTCTCCGGCGTCGAGTGCTGCTGGAGGATGCCGAAGGCGCAGTGGTGATTGGTGACGACCAGTCCCTCGGCGGAGATGAAGCCGCCGGAGCAGCCGGTGCCGACCTTGACGGCCGCGGCCAGGAGCCCGGCCCCCTGGCGGCTCCACAGCCGGTCCGGAGCGATCTCCAGGCCGAGCTCCCGAAGCCACTTCGGGTCGTGCTCGAGGATCTGCTGCGGCGTCCACTTTCCTTCCACGGCGAAGGCCTCCCCCGCGGCGAGCGCGCTGACCAGGACGAGAGCGGTGCGGACGAGTTTCATAGCCCGCGTAGCATAAAGGATCAGAACCACCCCCGGCGACGGAAGTAGAACACCAGCCCGACGGCTACGGAGAGCATGACGGCGAGAATGGCGGGGTAGCCCCAATACCAGTTGAGCTCCGGCATGTTGAGGGGGCTCGCCTCCGGGTTGAAATTCATGCCGTAGATCCCGGCGATGAAGTTCAGGGGGATGAAGATCGTCGAGATGATCGTCAGCACCTTCATCACCTCGTTCAGCCGGTTGCTGGCGCTCGACAGGTAGACCTCCAGCAGGCCGGCCGAGAGGTCCCGGTAGGTCTCGATCATGTCGATGACCTGGACGGTGTGGTCGTAGCAGTCGCGCAGGAAGACCCGGGTCTCCGGCTGGACCAGGTGGGCCTCCTCGCGCTGCAGGGCGTTGATCACCTCCCGCTCCGGCCAGGCGGCGCGGCGCATCGTCAGCAGCTCGCGCTTGATCTGGTGGACCTCCCCCAGGGTCTGGGGGGTCGCCTTCTCGATGACCTCGTCCTCCAGCAATTCGAGGCGCTCGCCGTACTTCTCGAGGACTGGGAAGAACTCGTCCACCAGGGCGTCGATCAACGCGTACGCCAGATAGTCGGGACCCATCTTGCGGATTCTTCCCCTCCCTCCCGAGCGGATGCGCCCGCGGACGGCCTCGAAGGAATCTCCCGGGATCTCCTGAAAGGTGATGACGAAGTTCTCCGCCAGCACGAAGCTGATCTGCTCGGTCTCCAATTCGTCGTCGACCATCCGGAGCGATCTCATGACGAGGAAGTGATAGTTGCCGTAGTCCTCCAGCTTCGGCCTCTGCCCGCAGTTGACGACGTCCTCCAGGGTCAAGGGGTGGAGCCCGAACATGTGTCCCAGGGCTTCGAGCATCGCGATGTCGTGAAGCCCCTCGACGTTGACCCAGGTGACCGTGGGGGTGTTGCAGTAGGGGGCCAGCTCTTCGACGTTCCGAACCTCCTTCTCCTCCACGTGGTCGGGGTCGTAGTCGATGACCGTCAGCCGCACCCGGTCGGTGCGGGGTTTTTCGGGAGCGCGCAGCGTCCCGGGCGCCGTGCCCGGCGCGTGGAACCGTTTGGTCTGGGGGCGCCTGCCGCGAGAGATGGGGTCCATGAGCTCCTCTCTGCCGCCTGCGCGGCTCTGGGAGGATTATCCAACAGGAGGGGCCGAATCGAGGGAAATCAGGAGCAGGCGCCCGCGCCCAGGGCGCTCGCCAGGGCCGCGCAGGCGTCGACCTGCACGGGGAAGCCCTGCGCCGGCGGGGCCGGCTTCGCGGACTTGCGGATCAGCTCCGCGATCTGGGCCGGGGTCAGCTTCGGGTTCTTCTCCAGGAGCAGCGCGGCGACCCCCGAGACCTGGGCGGCGGCCAGCGAGCTGCCCGAGAAGAAGTCGTAGGAGGAGTGGGGGACCGTGGTGAGGATATCGACCGCCGGCGCCCCCAGGCCGGACGGCGCCCGCGGCTTGCGCTCCGGCCGCGAGTCGTCCAGGCCGAAGACGCCGATCACCCCCTGGAGCGAAGCGGGGAAGCTGCGCGTGCCGTCCCCCGCGTCCGCCGCCACCACGGCGATGCCGCGCCCCAGGGCGGCGGCGATCAGGCGCGCGAGCAGGGGGTCGTGCGGGCCGGCGAGGCTGAAGTTGAGCACCTGCGCTCCCTGGAGGATCGCGAAGTCCACGGCCTTGGCGAGCGTGTAGCTGTCGCAGACCGCCTCCCGCGCTCCGGGCGTCTTCTGCCAGCAGGCCTTGAGCGCGAAGATCTCCGCCTGGGGCGCCACGCCGACGATGCCCACCTGGTTGTTGGTCGCGGCGGCGATCACGCCCGCCACCGCCGTGCCGTGGATGTCGCTGGTGAACGCCTGGCCGCCCCGGTCGACGAAGTTGCCGACCTTGACGACACGTCCCCGCAGGTCCGGATGGTCGACGTCCACCCCCGTGTCGATCACCGCGACGCGCACCCCCTTGCCCGTGGCCAGGCGGTGCGCCTGCCGCAGGTGCAGGGTCTGCACGCTGTGCTGGAGGTGAGCGTAGGGGTCGTTGTAGCCGTTCTCGGCCAGCACGTCGAAAGTCGCGATCGTCTGGGCGGAGCCGACCCGGGGGTCCGAGACCAGCCGCCGGAGGATGTCCTGGGCGGAGCGCCCGCGCGGGACCTCGAAGACGATGCAATGCTCGCCGATCGACCCCATGGTCCAGGCGAAGACCGTCCGCAGCCGGTAGGTCTGCTCCAGCTCGAAGATGGTCCGCGACCAGATGGCCGACGGCGCGGACCGCAGAGTGACCATGACCTGGGACGCTGCGGAGAGAGCGGCGGCGTCCCCCTCTGTCATGACGGATGTGGCCGGAGAGACCGGCCCGCCCGCGCAGCCCAGGAGGGAGGAGGCCAGGAGGATCGCCGTGGCCCCGCGGAGGGCAGGCCGCATCTAGCGTCCTCCCGCCACCGGCTCGGCGAGGCTCACGCCCTTCTGGGAGCGCAGGTGGGCGAGGACGCTCTCGATCGGGTCCGGCGACGCGGGGACCTCCACCGTGTAGACGCCGAAGGGGGAGGGGCCGCCGACTACCTGTCCGCGGACCTTCAGGAGCACCTCCCGGATCTCCTTTTCCGTGGTCCCTTCGGCGAAGACGATGCGGAGGCGCGCCGCCGGCCCCGTCTCCGACTCCGGCGCCGGGGACGAGAGGGTCTGGAAGAGCGGCGCCGGCGCGGGCTCCGGCCGCCAGAGCAGAGCGCCAGCCAGCAGCAGGACCGCCGCGAGCTGGGCCGCCAGAGCGAAGCGCACCGCCCGCGGCGTGGCGGCGAACAGGGCGCGCAGGCCGCGCAGGACGTTCTCCTCCTCGTCGATGCGGGCCATCAGCCGGGCGAGCTGCGCAGGGTGCGGGGCCGGGGCGGCCTCCTCCTGCCGGCTCACCGCCTCGCCGATCCCGCGGCAGGCCGCGAGCTCCTCCTGGCAGCGGGAGCAGCGGGAGAGGTGCTCTTCGACCCTCCGCCGCTCGCTGTCCGGGAGCGTCCCGTTCACGTACCAGGGGAGCAGGTCCCACACTCTCTGATGCAGGCGCTCCCCGCGGCTCCAACCCTGTCTCATCTCTGGTTCTCCCTCACTCGGGGGCTCACCCCGCATGGTTCGAGATTCCCATCCCCGGCAGCAGCTCCTTGAGGCGGCGCCGGGCGTGGAACATCCGCGTCTTCACGGTGTTCACCGGGCAGCCGAGGATCTCCGCGATCTCCTGATAGGGCAGCCCGTAATAGTACGTCAGCTCGACCACCGCTCTCTGCTCGGCCGGCAAGGCGTCCAGGGCCCTGCCCAGAGTGGTCGCCAGCTCCCGGCGGGCCATCAGGCTCTCCGGCTCCTCGTAGTCGACCGGCTCGGGCGCCTCTTCCGGGTCTTCCGTCGCGGCCGCCCCCCGCCGCGCCATCGCCTTCATGGCCTTGTGGTAGGCGATGCCGAAAATCCAGGTGGAGGGGCGCGAGCGGCCGTCGAAACCCGCCGCGCCATTCCACACCGCGAGCATCACGTCGTTGAGCACCTCCTCGACCAGGTCCGCCCGCCGGGTGAGCTTGAGCAGGTACGCGAACAGCCGGCGGTAGTACTGGTGATAGAGAGCCTCGAACGCTTTGCGGTCCTTGCCCGCGATGCGCTTCAGGAGGCAGATCTCAGTGTCCAGAGCCATTGGAGCCATGCGAGCCTCGCATCCAGTATGTCCCGGAACCGGGCCGATCGGTTCAATCAGAACCTTTTTCGCAAACCCGGGGACACACGGGAGGACTGCAAAGGAGGTAATCTCATGAAGCGGACTCGTTCATTCGCAGGCTTGCTGGGATTGGCGCTGGCGGCCTCGCTGGCTGTCTACTCCTGTGGCGGGGGCGGTGGAGGAGGATCGTCGCCCACCGCTCCGCCGCCGGCGGGGAATCCCCAGGTGGTCACCGTCCAGGTGCGCGACTTCAATTACGAGCCGAGCACGGTCACCGTTCAGCCGGGCGACACCGTTCGGTGGGTGTTCAGCGGCTCTGACACGAACCATACGGTCACCGCGCGGAATGGCGCGTTCAACAGCGGCGCGGTCTTCACCAGCCAGGGTGCCACGTTCGAGCGCCAGTTCGGCTCTCGGGGCACTTTCGAGTACTCCTGCCAGGCCCATAGCGAGTGCTGCCGGATGCGAGGGTCCGTGCGTGTCGGTAGCGACGCGCCGCCGCCGAGCCCGGGCTATGAATAAGGAATGACCTTCGGAGGAGACTGCGAATGCTTCAGCGCCGTACCCTGTCCCTCGTCCTTGTGCTCCTTGGCTTTCTGCTCCTGCCCTCCGTCTCCGGAGCGGCGGACGTGACCGTCGAGCTCGGGGCCAGCGCTTTCATCCCCAGCAGCGTGACCATCAATGTCGGCGACACCGTCACCTGGATCAACGACACCGGCATCGAGCACACCGTCACGGCCAACAACGGCAGCTTCAACAGCGGTCCGCCCGACGACAGCTTCACCTTCTCTCACACCTTCGACACGGCGGGCACGTTCGGCTACCACTGCCAGCCGCACCAGCTTCTCGGCATGGTCGGACAGGTGATCGTGGAGGACACGGGCGGGGGAGGCGACGATCCTGGAACGATCCGCTTCAGCCAGGCCAACTACTCGGTCAACGAGGGGGCCGGCACCGCCACCATCACGGTCAGCCGCACCGGCGGCGACGACGGCGCCGTCTCGGCCACCTGGTCGGCGACCGCGGGCACGGCGGTGATCCCCTCCGATTTCGCAGGGGGCTCCGGCATCCTGAGCTGGGCCGACGGCGACGACTCGAACAAGACGTTCACGGTGCAGATCGCCAATGACTCGGCCAACGAGCCGAACGAGACCGTGGCCCTCCGGCTGACCAACCCCACGGGGGGCGCCACGCTGGACACCCAGCTCAGGAACGCCACGCTGACCATCCTGGACAACGACTCCGCGCCCGGCGGCGCGCCCGCGGCGCCCACCAACCTGGTGGCGGTGCCCCACTCGACCACCGAGATCATGCTGACCTGGACCGACGCGTCGAACAACGAGACCGGCTTCCGGATCGAGCGGAGGACCTTCAACGGCACCTTCGAGGAGATCGACACCGTGCCGGCGAACACCACGGGCCTCCACGTCAGCGGGCTCGATCCGGGCACCTTCTACCTCTTCCGGGTGCGCGCCCAGAACGGCTCCGCGGCCTCCCCCTTCTCGAACCTGGCGTTCGCCGCCACCAACGCCGCGGTCGCGCCCTGCGTGGCTTCGGACACGGTCCTGTGCGTGAACAACAACCGGTTCAAGGTCCAGGTGCTCTGGCAGACCCCGGCCGTGGGATCGGGCAGCGGCCACGCGGTGCCGGTGCCGTCCGCGCCGGACTCCGGGCTCTTCTACTTCTTCGACGCCGCCAACATCGAGATGCTGATCAAGGTGCTCAACGCCTGCTCCGGCACCCGTCCCCGCTACTGGGTCTTCTATGCCGCGACGACCAACGTGGAGCTCGCGGTGACCGTCACGGACACTCAGACCGGGCAGGTCAAGGCCTACTACAACCCGCAGGGCACTCCGGCGCCCCCGGTGCAGGACACGAATGCGTTCGCGACCTGCCCTTGAGCGCTGTGGAAGGGCGGGGGCCGCGGCCCTCGCCCTTCTCCTCCTCGCCGGCTGCGGCACGGTGAAGTCGCCGACCGAGCCCGAGGAGACCGAGGACGGCGCGGCCTTCACTTTCTCGCGCGTGCAGGCGGAGATCTTCACTCCCAACTGCGCCTTGGCGGGCTGCCACGACGCCGCCACGGCCACCGAAGGCTTGATCCTGGAGGCCGGCCGGAGCTACGGCCTGATCGTCAACCACAGCGCGACGCAGAGCTCGCTCGACCGGATCGAGCCTGGCGACCCGGAGCGCAGCTATCTCATCAAGAAGCTGCGCGGCGATCCCGACATCACCGGCAGCCGGATGCCCTTCGACCGGCCTGGCTCCCTGCCCCCCGAGCAGATGGCGGGGATCATCGGCTGGGTCCGGGCGGGAGCGCCGCCATGAGCCCTCACCCCCTGACCCCCTCTCCCGTCACCGGGAGAGGGGGAAATTCGCAGTGTCCAGGTGGTGGCGCCCCTCTCCCGGTGACGGGAGAGGGGATGGGGGTGAGGGTCCGCCGGAGTCGACCTATGCTCAAGACAGCCGCCTTCCTCGCCATCCTCCTCTCCGCGGGCAGCCTCTCCGCCCAGGAGGCCGCGGCGCCGGACCCCTATCAGCCTGTCCGCCGCGATCCGCTCGGCACGCGGCTGATCAACATGCCGACCCCGTTCACGGTACGGGCGCGGACGCTGGAGGTGCTGTTCACCCATCGCTTCCAGCAGCCGGTGGACGAGGGGGACTCCTCCAACCTCTGGGGGCTGGACAGCGGCGCCGACATCGGCCTCGGCCTGGCCCTGGGGATCACGCCGCACTTCGATGTCTCCCTGCTCCGCTCGTCCTTCCAGGAGGACTTCGAGCTGGCCGGCAAGTTCCTGGTCCTGGAGCAGGCGCCGCGCGTCCCGCTGTCGCTCGCCCTCCGAGCCGGAGTCAACCGCCTGGAGCGCGAAGGGGTGGAGGACCCCACCCGGCCGTTCGCGCAGCTCGTCCTCTCCCGCCGCCTCTCCCCGGGGATCCATCTCCTGCTCTCGCCGTCGTGGACGGGCGACACGCCCCGCCTGCGCGACGCCTTCAACGTCCCCGTGGGGCTCACGTTCGCCCTGCCCGGCGACCGGCTGATCGAGATCGAGGTCGTCCCCGAGAACGGCGACCTCGACGAGAGCGAGACCGCCTGGCACGTGGCCTTCTCCAAAGAGGTCGGCGGCCACATCTTCGAGGTCCTGCTGGGCAACTCGCGCGCCATCACGGTCGACCAGTACCTGGGCGGCGACTTCGCCGGCGGCTTCGAGGCCGGGGACGTGCGCCTCGGCTTCAACCTGATTCGCGACTTCGACTTCTGAGAGGTATCTCCATGAGCCGTTCGACCCTCGTCCGCTGCCTGGCCCTCCTGGGAACCGTCCTCCTCGCCGCCTGCGCCGCCTACCAGGCCCAGCACTCCGGCGGCGGGAACGCCCCCGCCGGTCACGACCACGCCGTCCACGCCCCCTCGGCCGAGTTCAACGAGCTGCCCGGCGACGAACAGATCGCGCGGGTGCGCGGCGAGGCCGGGGAGGCCAAGCGCCGTCTGGCAGCCCAGGGCAAATACGCCTGTTGCGTCCGCCCCGCCTGCAACCAGTGCCTCCACAAGTACGGCGAATGCCACTGCCGCGAAGTGGCCCAGAAGCAGGGTCCCTGCTGCGGCGAGTGCACCGAGGCCTGGCTGGAAGGGCGCGGCGCCATCGAAGGAGTGACCGCCTGGGAGCTGCTGGAGCGCAAGAAGGCCATGCTGGACGAGGCGCATCCCGAGCCGGTCACCGGGGAGGAGCCCGAAGCGGAGAAGCCGCCTCACCACCATCACCACTAGGCACGGCTTTCGCAATCATCCCCGGGGCGTGGATAGGTCTACGCTTCGAGTACTTTCATACAACATCCACGGACAGGTCCATCTGTTCGACCGCCGGTACCTGGAGCGCATCGCCCGGGTGATCAATGACTTGAAGCCGGACGTGGTGGGGCTCCAAGAGGTCCACCGCGGCGGCTGGAAAGCGCGCTACGAGGACCAGGCCGAGATCCTGGGCAGCCTCACCGGCATGACCGTGGCCTTCGGCCCCAGCATAGAGGGGCGCCATGGCGCGTTCGGCAACGCCGTGCTCACGGCCGGCGAGCTCGATGCCCATGAGGTGATCCCTCTGCCCGCTCCCGGCGAGCCACGGACCCTGCTCCGGTCACGCCTGCGCCTGAAGAGCTTCGCTCTCGACTTCTACGTCACCCATCTCGCCGCCTGGGGGCGGTGGGGGAAGGGAGCGCGGAGCCTCCAGGCTCTCACGCTGGTCGAGAGGCTCCACCGGCACGACGGTCCTTTCATCCTGGTCGGCGACCTCAACGCCGTGCCGACCGCGCCGGAGCTGCGGCCGCTGATCTCGGCCGAGATCTTCCGGATGTGCGGCGACGATCTCATCTGTACCCATCGGTTCATGCGTCAGCGGATCGACTACATCTTCGCCGATCCGGGCTGGACGACCACTTCGTCTCAGGTCATCGAGAGAGGGCCGTCCGACCACTGGCCCGTGCTCGTCGAGCTGCAGCGCAGCTCGTAGGAGGACATCTCATGGCTGTTGCCGAAGAACGGACCGCCCGTGAAGCACCGGGCGCGCCGCCGCCGAAGGTCCACAAGCGGGCGCGCACGTTCGTGATTTCCTATGCGGCGGCCGGCCTGTACGTGGCCGTCCTGCTGATCCTCACCCTCCTCCTCTGGTCGGCCCGGCGCGAAAGGGAGTCCCACGTCCGGGTGCCCGACCTGGCCGGCTTCGAGCAGGCCCTCCCCTCGATCGCCAACCTGACCGGTTCGCCCATCGTCGCCGGCAACCAGGTCGAGGTGCTGCAGAACGGCGAAGGCTTCTTCCCTCCGCTCTTCCGGGACATCGAGGCGGCCAAGGAGAGCATTCACCTGGAGACCTACGTCTGGTGGAAGGGCGACGTCTGCCGACGCCTCGCGGACGCCCTCGCCGCCAAGGCTGCCGAAGGGGTGGAGGTGCGGCTGCTCCTCGACGCCGTGGGCTCCAAGAAAGGGGAGGACGAGCTGTTCGAGAAGATCGAAAAGGCCGGCGGCAAGGTCGAGCGGTTCCATCCGTTCCACATCCAGGACGTCGGGCTGATCAACAACCGCACCCATCGCAAGCTCGCCATCCTCGACGGGCGGATCGCCTACGTCTTCGGCCACGGCATCGCCGAGGAGTGGACCGGCCACGGGCAGGACGAGAAGCATTGGCGCGACACCGGGGTGCGGGTCCAGGGGCCGGTGGTCAACGCCATCCAGGGCGTCTTCGCCGAAAACTGGGTGGAACAGTCCGCCGAGGTGCTGGTGGGCGACAAATACTTCCCGCGCCTGCCGGCCGTCGGCGCGGTGCGGGCGCACATCACGGCCAGCTCGCCGCAGGGGGGCGTCTCCCGGCTGGAGGTGCTGCTCAAGCTGGCCATCGCGTCCGCCCAGAAGGAGCTGCTCATCCAGAACCCCTACTTCATCCCGGACGGCGAAGTGGTCGAGCTGATGGAGGGCGCGGTCAAGCGCGGGGTGACCATACGGGTCATGCTCCCCGGCACCGTCACCGACAGCTCCATCGTCCAGCACGCCGGCCATCGCCAATTCGAGGAGCTGCTGCAACAAGGCATTCATCTCTACGAGCACCGGAAGACCCTGGTCCATCAGAAGATCGTGATCGTGGACGGCGTCTGGTCGCTCGTCGGCTCGTCCAACTTCGACGACCGCTCGCTCGACATCAACGACGAGGCGAGCCTCGGCGTGGTCGACCCTGGGGTGGCGGAGCAGCTCCGCGCGGCGTTCCAGCGGGACCTGCGGGACTGCACCGAGGTGACGCTGGAGGCCTGGCGCCGGCGCTCGGCCTGGCACCGGTTCGTGGACCGCTTCTCGTATCTCGTCAACGAGCAGATCTAGACAAGGGGAAAGGGAGGGCGCATGGTCGAGATTCCCATCTGGCTGCTGGTCACCCTGAGCGCGCTGGTCCTGATCATGGGGCTCATGCTCTGGACCCTCCTGCGGGAGCGGAACTTCCGCATGAAGGTCCCCGACCTCGACAACTTCGAGCAGGCCCTCCCCTCGATCGCCGGCATGACCCGGGCGGTCCTCATGGAGGGCAATCACGCCGACATCCTGCAGAACGGCGACGAGTTCTTCCCCGCGCTGCTGGAGTCGATCGCCACGGCGAAGCAGTCGATCCACTTCGAGACCTACGTCTGGTGGACGGGGGGCATCTGCGACGAGGTCGCGAATGCCTTCGCCAAGCGCGCCCGCGAGGGGGTCGAGGTGCGGATCATGATCGACGCCCTCGGCTCCATGAAGATGAAGAAACACCTCCGCCGGCGGATGATCGATGCGGGCTGCAAGGTGAGGCGCTACCACCCCATCCGGCTCCTCGACATCGGGCAGCTCAACAAGCGGACCCACCGCAAGCTGGCGATCTTCGACGGCCAGGTGGGCTACATCTTCGGCCACGGCATCTCCCGGCTGTGGCTCGGCCACGGCCAGGACAAGAAACACTGGCGCGACACCGGGGTGCGGCTGCGCGGGCCGATCGTCAACGCCGTCCAGTCGGTCTTCGCCCAGCACTGGGTGGAGGAGACCGAGGAGGTCCTGGTCGGGGAGAAGTACTTCCCGCACCTGGAGCCCGCCGGCGAGATGCGGATGCACGTGCTGGCCGGAGCCCCGCTGGGCGGCATCTCGGACCTGGAGATGATGTTCAAGATGTCGATCGCCACCGCGCAGAGAGAGCTGGTCATCCAGAACCCCTACTTCATCCCCGACGCCGAAACGGTCGATCTCCTCAAGCGGGCGGTCAGGCGCGGAGTGGACGTCCGGGTCATGGTCCCCGGCTCGGTCACCGACAGCCCGATCGTCAGCCACGCCGGGCACCACTACTTCGCCGAGATGCTGGAGTGCGGCGTGCGCATCTTCCTGCACGAGAGGACCCTGATCCACCAGAAGATCATGATCGTCGACGGCCTCTGGTCGCACGTCGGCTCGACCAACCTGGACGACCGCTCCTTCGACATCAACGAGGAGGCCGGAGTCGGGATCATCGACGAGTCGACCGCGGGCCAGCTCAAGGACGCCTTCGAGGAGGACCGCAAGTACTGCAAGGAGCTGAAGCCGGAGAGCTGGAAGCGGGAGTGTACCCTCTGGCACCGGGCCGTCGATCGGGTGTGCTACATGATCAGCGGACAGTTGTAGCCCCCTCCCCTGACCCCTCACCCCCTGCCCCTCTCCCACCCGCACTCACGCCCGCCCGGGAGAGGGGGAAAGGCATCGGATATCATCGGGCCATGGCCTGGATCCGCACGATCGCGCCCGGCGAGGCGACCGGGCTTCTGAAGCGCATCTACGACGAGGCGTTGGAGCGGGCGGGGAAGATCTTCAACGTGGTGCGCTGCCAGAGCCTCCGGCCGGAGGTCCTTTCGGCCTCGCTCGACCTCTACAAGGAGCTGATGCTCTCGCCGCGGAGCCCGCTGTCCCGCGCCCAGCGGGAGATGATCGCCGTCGCCGTCTCCCGCGCCAACGACTGCCACTACTGAGTGAACGCCCACGCGGACGACCTCCGGGCCGAGGTCGCGGGACAGGGGAGGGAAGGGGAGGAGCTGGTGGGAGCGGTCCGGGAGGATTACCGGCAGGCCGGCCTCTCCGAAGCCGACCGGCGGATGCTCGATTACGCCGTCAAGCTGACCCGCGACCCGAAGTCCGCGACCGCCGCCGACCTCGACGTCCTGCGCGCCGCCGGCTTCGACGACATGGCCATCCACGACATCGTCCAGATCACCGCGCTGTTCAACTACTACAACCGGCTGGCGGACGGGTTGGGGATCGAGCCGGAGCCGGAGTGGTGAGGGCCCTACCGCCGCCGTCGCGCCAGCCAGACCGCCAGCCCCAGCGCCACCGCTGCCCCGGCTGCCACCGTGAGCGCCCCCTTCGGCGCCTTCGCTTCGAGCGGCCTTTTCACGTTGTCCTTCCCCCACATCCACCGGGTCAGGTTCCACAGCCCCGGCCGGTGCTCGGCGATGAAGCGATAGCCGGTGTCGAAGACCCAGCGCGCTCCCGGGACGTTCTCGTAGGCCCACAGCCAGTGGCCGTGGCCGGGCGCCAGGGCCATGGCCTGGAAAGCCGCCTCGGCCCCTTCGTACACCCGGCCGTCCGGCTCGATGAGCTGGACCGCCCGCCGGAAGCGCTCGACCGGCAGGTGGGGATGGTGGAGGGACACCTCGTGATAAGGCCTGTACTCGACCCGCTCGCCGACGATCCGCCGCCACCGGGTGAGCCAGAAGATGCAGAACCCGCAATCGCCGTCGTAGACCAGCAGGGGTTTCGTCATGGGGGCCATGGTAGCGCATCCCCTGGCCAGCGAAAGGGCCTGCACCTCGTACCGCTGTTCTCTCGCCGCACGCTATGCCGTCAAGAGAAAAGTCGCGGAGAGAGAAAACGAGGAGGCTGTAGTATACTCTCGTCATGGCACGGGAACGCTCTGCAACCATCTCCATGGATGCTGGCGGGCACGTCAAGCTTCCTGAGGAAGTTCGGCGTGAAGCCGGAATCCAGCCTGGGATGCCTCTCCAAGTCTCCTGCCACGACGGCCGAGTCGAGATCGAGCCTGCACCTCGTGAGGTGCGGATCGTCCAGAAGGGGCGCCTTCCGGTCGCGGTGCCCGTCGAGCCAGGACCCCCTCTGACCCAGGAGATCGTCCAGGAAACCCTGGATAAGATCCGCTCGGGCTCGATCGAGGACTGATTGTCGAAGACGGCAATCGACACCAACGTTCGTCTTGCCTCTCTGCTCTCGTGGCACGTACATCACGAGCCTGCTCGTCGGGCTTTGGATCGAATTCTTGAAGAGGAAGGGGAGGTATTCGTACCGATCCCGGCGCTCATCGAGGCTTATTCCGTGTTGACTCGATTCCCAGTTCCTCACCGGATGAGCCCGGCGAGCGCTTTCGGTCTCCTCCATGGCTTGCTTGGGGAATGCTGCCGGCTTGTCGGCCTCGCGAGCGAGGAGATCTGGAGCTTTTTAGAGAGTCTCGCGTCGCGGCAGGTGCAAGGAAAGGCGACCTACGATTTCCAAATCCTGGTGAGCGCCGCCAAGGCGGGGAGCGATCGTATTCTCTCCCTGAACTCCCGGGATTTCGAGAGGTTGAAGCTAGAAGGGTTGGCCGTGGTCAATCCACTCGTGGGTCTCTGAACGCAGAAAAAGCCCGGAGGCCGGCGCGAAGGTGCTGCGGGTGAGCGGCGCCGGGACGTAGCGCTTGCCGCAACTCGAGGGTTATCGGGGGTGGCCTTGCGGTGGAACACCAATCTGGTACTGAGAGCCGGGGTTCCCCCTCTCCCGGGCGGGCGTGAGTGCGGGTGGGAGAGGGGGCCAGGGGGTGAGGGTCCTTGGGCGGGGAAGGCTCCGCCTCCGCGACTTCGACGGAG
>DASVEF010000140.1:0-32899 GCA_036380715.1 Thermoanaerobaculia bacterium
TGAGGAGGTCGATCCATGGCTCAGACTTTTCAACGCGTCGCCCTGCTGCTGATGTTCCTCATCGCGGCACCGCACGCCGCGCGGGCCACCTTTTCCCTGTGCGCGATCGACCCGGCGACCGGCGAGGCAGGCGTGATCGTCACCACCCGGGTGCCCTTCGTCGGCCGCGCCGTACCCTGGGCGCGGGCGGGCGTCGGCGCCGTGGCGACGCAATCCTGGACGGTGGTCGAGTACGGCCGGCAGGGGCTCGACCTGCTCGAACAGGGCGTGGCGCCGCAAGAGGCGATCGAGCGGCTCCTCGCCGACGACAAAGGGCGCGAGCGCCGGCAGCTCGGCATGATCGACATGCGGGGCCGCACCGCCGCTTTCACTGGCAAGGAGAACGGCGAGTGGGCCGGGAGCCGCCAGGGGCGCAACTATACAATCCAGGGCAACATCCTGGTCGGGCGCGAGGTCATCGACGCCGTGGCCGACCACTTCGAGAGCACCGAGGGCACCGGAATACCGCTCGCCGAGCGGCTGATCCTGGCGCTCGCCGCGGGCCAGGCGAAAGGCGGCGACCGTCGCTGGGGGCTCTTCCAGTCGGCGGCGCTGCGCGTCGCGGACCCCAACGATCCCGGCCGCGGAGGCGATCACCTGAGCGTCTCGATCGACGTCGGCGAGCATGCCGATCCGGTCGCGGAGCTGCGCCGGATCTACTGGACCACCCAGCGGCGGCTGGGCTACCGCACCTTTTCGGAGATCCAGGGCCGCGACGTCGTCGAGCTGAAGCGGATGCTCCACGCGCTCGGCTACTGGCGCAAGGACCTCGCGGCGTTCCCGCCGGAGCCGGTCGTGCGGGCGGACCCGTCGCTCCAGCGCAGCGACCCCGAGCGCTACCAGAAGCAGCTCGACGAGCGGCGCCAGGCCTTCGAGAGCTACATGAAGGAATTCGCCCTCTACGACGCCGCCGCGATGGATGCGGTCGACGCCTTCCGCAAGGACCACGGCCTCGTCTTCGAGGGCAACCCGCGCGGGCTGGTGGATGAGCGGTTCGTGCAGGCGCTGCGCGCGGCTTATCAGCAGCGCGCCAGCGCCCGCACCTCTGAGGACTGACTCAGCCGCGCTTCAGGTTGTAGACGTACAGGTTGTCCTGCTCCCGCAGATAGAGCTTGCCTCCGGCGACCACCGGGTGGGACCAGCTCGGGTGACTGACGTCCGGGATCGAGAACGCGCCTTTCACGCGGTAGCCCTGCGGCGTGGCTTCGATCAGGGCCATGCGGCCGTTCTGGTAACGGAAGTAGAGATGGCCGTCGGCGGCCGTGACCGCGGCGGAGCCGGTGCCGCCGTGGCCGGGCTCGATCCCCTCGCCGCCCCAGGCCACCTTGCCGCTCGCCATCTCCACGCAGATGGGATAGCCCCGGTTGTGACCATGGCCGCCATAGACGTGGTCGCCGATCAGGACGAGGCCGCCGTGGTGGTTCTGCAGCGTCCTGGCCGGCAGGAAATAGACCTCCTGCGCCTGCACGCCGTCGCCGGCGCGGCTCAGCTTGAGCAGGGCGCTGCCCGTCTGATAACCGGTCGAGGTGAAGACGTGGTCACCCTTGATGACCGGCGTCGGGATGTTCGCCACGTCGTTGGCGATCTTGTTGTAGCCCCAGAGGAACTTGCCGTCCTGGGCGCGCACCGAGACCAGCCCACGGCCGGTGAGCTGGACGTACTGCTTGACGCCTCCCCCGTTGGAGACCACCACGGAGGAGTAGCCGGCGCCGTCCCTCCCTTTGTCGCCGAGGCTCGGCGTGGCGGCGCGCCAGATCTCCTTGCCGGTCTTCTTGTCCAGGGCGACCAGCGTCGCACTGGGGACCCCGGGCGTCACGATCAGCCGGTCGCCGTCCACCAGAGGCGATTCGGCCCACTTCCAGCTCGACATCACGCGGCCGCCGAAGTCGCGGGCCAGGTTCTTCCTCCAGATCTCCTTCCCCGTGGCCGCTTGCAGGCAGACCAGGTCCCCCTCGGAGCCGAGCGCGTAGACCCGGTCTCCGTCGACCGCCGGCGTGCCGCGCGGTCCGCCGTACTCGTCCTCCCACGGGGGTCCGACCTTGGCGGTCCAGGCGATCTTGCCGTCCGCGAGGCTCATCGCCACCACCTGCTGGCTGCCCTGACGATCGCCCAGGGTGTAGATCCGGCCGCCGGAGATGGCGAGGCTCGAAAAGCCGCCGCCGAGGCCGCTCGCCTTCCAGGCCAGCGGAGGACCGGACTCGGGCCACTGCGTGAGCAGCCCCGACTCCTTGGCGACGGCGTCCCGGTTGGGGCCGCGCCACTGAGGCCACTCCGGCGAAGCTGCCGGAGCGGCGACCGCGAGAGCGACGGACGTCGCCAGGATGAGAGCGAGAGCGGCGGCCGGTCGCGCCAGGACCTTGAACATCCCAAACCTCCTTTTCAAACCCGTCAACCCGCCGAAGGGGGGGGACTTCGATCGTACAACGAGACCCGCGGGAGCGGGCGTCAAGGAGACGTAAATTTTCTGTAACGCGAGAAGGAGACGGCTCAGGCGCGCTCTTCTCCCTCGGATGGAGGGACGACGGGAGCGGGAGCGGCCGGCCGAGGCGCGAAGAGCCTCTTCAGCGAGAGGCGAAGGCCGTCCAGCTCGGCCAGGGCCCAGATCTTGAGCCCCCGGGCGGTCATGCGGAAGGGAGCGAAATCGAGGTTGTAGAAGGCCTTGATGCGGCGACCGGCGTTGCGCTTCCCCCCCTCGCCGGCGGCGCGGCGGGCGAGGGCGATCGCCTTGAAGCGGCGGTTGTAGAGCCGCATCATGTGATAGCTGATGAAGGCGGGCCTGGGGCCGAGGACCGGCATCCAGAAGAACTTCCCCATCAGCCGGTAGGCCGGGATCACCACGAAGATGTAGTACTGGGCGGTGTCGAGCAGGAACGACGCCGACAGCAGGTCGTGCTCGCCCATGTAGAAGTACTTGTCCCGGTAGGCCGCCTCGAAGAAGCGGTGGTAGGAGCGGACGAAGGTCTCGTTGTGCTCCGCGATCCGTGGCCCAACATCCTCCCCCGCCGTCTGCGCCTTGACGATCTCCACCGTCGCCTCGACGGAGAACGAGGCGTGGTCGAGCCCCGGCGAGTAGTAGGGGTCGAGGAACGCCGCGGCGTCTCCGAGCAGGGCCCAACCGTAGCCCATGTACTGACGGGTCACGTAAGGGAGGTTCGAGAAGGTCCGCAGGTCCTCGGAGCGCATGCGGGCGCCTTCCAGCAGCTCGGCCATCAGCGGGTTGGCGCGCAGGAAGGCCAGGTAATCCTCGGCCAGCCGCTTGCCGCGGTCCAGGTGGACGAGCCGGGTGTCGAACACCACGCCGACGCTGGTCTCGCCGTTGCCCAGGGGGATGAACCAGGTCCATGAGCCGAAACCCATGTAGTGATTGGTGGCGAGGCGTCGCGAGCCCACGTTCCCCCGCGCGAGGGAGAGCGGACCGCGGGCGGCCAGCTCGTCGACGTGGCGGACGTCCTGCCAGCGGCACCAGACCGCGGCCGTGGGGTGCTCCCGGTTGCGCTCGATCAGGCCGAGGCGCTTGCCAAGCCAGGTGGCCCTCCCCGTGGCGTCGAGCAGCCACCGGCAGGCGATCGTCTCGGTCCGGCCGTCCCGTTGGATGGTGAGCCGGTGGTCGAAGTCGCCGAGCTGGACGTCCTCCGCCTTCGCCGGCCGGGCCAGCTCCGCCCCTTCAGCGACCGCGGTGGCGAGCAGGTGCTCGTCGAGCGCGTCGCGCCGGAGCTGGAACGAGGGGACCGTGCTGCGCAGGTAGGGGCCGGACTCGCTCGCCTCGGCGTGGCAGCGGACCTCCTCGTTGTGGAACCAGTAGCGCAGCCCCTCCTTCGGAAGCTGCTCGCGCTCCAGGTGCTGCCACATCGCGAGGCGCCGGGTGAGAAACATCCCGGACATTTCGGTGGTCGCCTCCCCCACCTTCTCGTCGAACGCCTCGGCCTTCTCCACGATCAGCACCGACAGGTCCGGCCGCTCCCGCCGCAGCAGGATCGCCGCCGAGGAGCCGCTGAACGCGCCTCCGAGGATGACCACGTCGTAGCGCTTCGCGGGGAGAGGAGTCGTCGGGGAGCCCATACGTCAAAGGGAGCATAGCAGGGGTCAGGAGGCAGAGATCCGTCAAAAGTCGCGCGGAAGCGGAGCCTTCCCCCGCCCGGACCCTCACCCCCTGACCCCCTCTCCCACACGCACTCACGCCCGCCCGGGAGAGGGGGAAGAGGATGGGTCAACGGCTGATCAGGGCTTTGCGGACCTTGTCCAGGACCTTCTCTGGGGTGTGGAGGAGCTCTTCGTTGGGAATGCGGAGGACTCTCAGGCCCAGGGAGAGAAGGAACGTATCGCGGTTCTCGTCATGGAGCTGTTGGCCGGGGTCGGAGTGGATCCCGCCGTCCAGCTCGACGATCAGCTTCCTTTCGTGACAGTAGAAGTCGGCGACATAGCGTCCAACCGGAACCTGGCGCCGGAACTTGCTCCCAATCAGCTTGCGATTCCGCAGCAGTTGCCAGAGGGCCGCCTCCGCTTCGGTCTGTTGTTCCCGCAACCGCCGAGGCCACTCGCGTTCCTCCTCGGAGACACAAGCTGGGCGAATACGATCCAGAGAACGAGGAAAAGGCATGCCAAGAGGATATCTAATTCCCCCTCTCCCGGGTGGGTGTGAGTGCGGGTGGGAGAGGGGGTTAGGGGGTGAGGGTCCGGGCGGGTGTGAGTGCGGGTGGGAGAGGGGGCCAGGGGGGTGAGGGTCCTTGGGCGGGGGAAAGCTCCGACTCCGCCCGACGTTGACGGAGCCCAGGGTCAGGAGCCCCCTGGGTTGCATAAACCGCCCTGGAAAGGCACAATACGCTGCGGATCATGCTGTTGCCCGCCGGCTATACCCCTGCCCTTTCCATGTAGAACCCCAAGCTGTCTCTATCCCTCATCCCAGAAAACGGAGCCCACTTGACTCGTAGAATGCTGATCAACGCGCAGCGTCCGGAAGAGCTGCGCATCGCCATCGTCCACGGAAACGCCCTCGAAAACTACAAGGTCGACGTCGCCGAATCGGGAGTCACCCGCGGCAACATCTACCGGGGTACGATCGTCAACATCCAGCCCAGCCTCAACGCGGCGTTCATCGAGTACGGCGCGGAGCGCCACGGCTTCCTGGCCATTCAGGACGTCGTGCCCGAGGCCTATTACCGGGAGCCCAGGGGGAACAACCCCCGGATCGAGGAGGTCCTGGAAAAGGGCAAGCCGATCGTGGTGCAGGTCGCCAAGGACGCCTTGGGCCAGAAGGGGGCGGCGCTCACGACCGCTCTCAGCATCGCCGGGCGCTACCTGGTCCTGACCCCCTTCGACGACACCCGCGGCGTGTCGCGCAAGGTCGAGGACGAGGACGTGCGCAAGAAGCTCAAGGCGATGGCCAACGGCTTCGACCTCCCCCAAGGGTGCGGCGTGATCCTGCGCACCAACGCCCTGGAGCAGACCAAGGCCACGCTCGCCCGCGACCTCTCCGCCCTGCTCCGCCTCTGGAAGCGCATCCAGACCGCGGCGGTCGGCGGCCGGGGGAACCGCCTCCTCTACACCGACCAGGACCTGATCCTCCAAGCGCTGCGCGACTATCTCGACAGCACCATCGAGGAGGTCCTGATCGACGACGACGAGGCGTTCCAGAAGGCGGAGGCGTACATGCAGGCCTTCATGCCGCGCTCCAAGACCCGCCTGATCCGCTACTCCGACCGCCTCCCCCTGTTCAGCCGCTACAACCTGGAGCCGCAGATCGACAGGATTCACGAGCGCCGGGTGGAGCTGCCGAGCGGCGGCTCGATCGTCATCGAGACCACCGAGGCGCTCACCGCGATCGACGTCAACTCCGGCCGCTCGACCCGCGCCGCGACCCAGGAGGAGACCGCCGTCCACACCAACATGGAGGCGGCCCAGGAGGTCGCCCGCCAGCTCCGCCTGCGCGACCTCGGCGGGCTGGTGGTGGTCGATTTCATCGACATGCGGGGCTCGAAGCACCAGCGCAAGGTGGAAAAGGAGCTCAAGGACGCCCTGAAGGCCGACAAGGCGCGGGCGACCGTGGGCCGGATCAGCATGAACGGCCTCCTGGAGATCAACCGCCAGCGCATCCAGCAGGCGCTCCAGCTCCGCACCCACCGCCCCTGCCCGACCTGCAACGGCCTGGGACGCCTGCAGAGCGAGGAGATGGTCAGCCTCAGCCTGCTCCGCCGCATCGAAGCGCGCGCCGCCTCGGGGAGCATCGAGGGGGTCCGCGTGCGGCTCCATCCGGAGCTCGCGGACGCCTTCCAGAACTCCCGCCGCCGGGAGCTGGCCGCCCTGGAGGAGGAGTTCGATCTCTGCATCGAGATCATCGCGGCGCCGGGCTTCCACCGTCCCGACGAGCAGATCGAGTGGGTCAAGCGCGAAAGGCCGATGCCTCCTCCCAAATCCAAGGCCAAACCCGCTCCCATCACCCTCAAGCCCTGGGACCTGGCCCTCCCCGAGCCCGAATTCGAAGAGGAGGAGGAAGAGGCGACGGTCGAGGCCGGCTCCGGCAACGGCAATGGGGGTAATGGCGAGGCCGCCGACGCGAGACGCAAAAAGCGCCGCCGCGGCGGCCGCAAACGGAAGAAGGGCGCCGGAACCGGCGCGAACGGGATTTCCGCCGCCCCGCCGGCCCTGGAGGGCGAGATGTCCGAATCCGCCCACGAGCACGACACGGAAGACGACGGCGAGGATTTCGTCGAGGATTCAACTCCGGCTGAGGCGAGCGCCGAGCCAGGAGCCGGCGGAGCCAAGCGCGGCCGCCGACGCAGGAGGCGCCGCGGAGGCTCGGGCCGGAGAGAGGCGGGGGCTCCGCCGTCCGAGGGAGAAGGCCAGGAGAGGCCCGCTTCGGAGATCCACGAGGTTTCCGCTCACGAAGAACCCCGCTCCGTGGCGCCCGAGGCTTCCGAGCCTCAACACTGAACCTGGAGCGATCGAGAGAGGGCAGAAGCTGTGCATCGGAGCGCTGGGTCTGCGCAGGGTGCCGGCTCAGGATCTTTTTTCCCGGACGCGGATTCCTGGCGCCCGCAAGATGCCGGTCCGACAGAACCTCCGCGTCCAACGGGAGGAGCGGCAAAGTCAGGAGACCCAGTCACCGAGTCAACTGACTCGGTCGCTGCGCCAACTGACTCAGTGACTGCGTCAACTGTCTCGGTCGCTGTGACAACTGACGCAGTGACTGCGCCAACTGACTCGGTGACTGCGTCAACTGACTCAGTGACTGCGTCAACTGACTCGGTCGCTGAGACAACTGACTCGGTGACTGCGCCAACTGTCTCGGTCGCTGCGTCAACTGACTCAGTGACTGCGTCAACTGTCTCGGTCGCTGAGACAACTGACTCGGTGACTGCGCCAACTGTCTCGGTCGCTGTGACCACTGACGCAGTGACTGCGCCAACTGTCTCGGTCGCTGCGTCAACTGACTCAATGACTGCGTCAACTGTCTCGGTCGCTGTGACCACTGACGCAGTGACTGCGTCAACTGTCTCGGTCGCTGCGTCAACTGACTCAGTGACTGCGTCAACTGACTCGGTCGCTGAGACAACTGACTCAGTCGCCCAGCTTCTCGAGCTCCTCGTCCAGAAAGGCCAGAGCCTGCTCCAGAGAGGTGCGGCGGACGGCGGAGCGAGCCGTTTCGAGATCCTGCAGGACGCGCCGCCGCGACAGCTCCAAGCTCTCCCGCTTGCGCCTCCTCTCGCGCTGCTCGGGCGTGAGCCGCCGCCGGACAATTTCCGTCAGGCGCTCATCCTTAGAGAGACAAGCCTTCAGGCTAGGGCGTTCGCCGGTGTCGATCCTCTTCTCCGGCTCAGCCAGATCGTGGCGGCTGCCGCCACGTAGGCGGGCAGCAGCAGGCTGGCCACGATCCAGGCGGCGTCTTCCCAATGAACGTTCTGGAAATAGATCGTCGTCGAGAACCACCTGAACAAGGCGAGCGCGGCCCCCAACAGGACGCTGTAGACGACCGGGCGATCCGTCCTCAGGAGATAGCCGAGCCCGGCGCCTACGAGGGCGGCGGCCAGGCACTCTCCGAGGAGGGGCACGATGTACATCAAAAACCTGCCGGAGACGGGCCCGCTTCCCCGCAGCGTCCATTCGAGCGCCGCAAACCAGCCGATGAGGATCACATAGGCCAGCGCCGCGGCAGCGGTGAGACCGGCGTTGACGATCTCTCGGTTCCGCATCATCGGTCCTCCCGTCGGAGATCCAGCACCGCCTTGACCAGGTCTTCCGGCATTTCCGCGACCTCTTCCTCACCCTCCGGGAAAGCTCCCTGGGTCAGCTCGATGGTCTCGCGGTAGGTCTCCAGGTAGGCCGTGCACGAGTCGCAGCCCTGGAGGTGGCGGTCGAACTCCGCCATCTTCTCCGGAGGGAGCTCCCCTCCGAGATAGGCCCAGAGGAAGGTGAGGACCTCCTCGCAGATCGCTTTGGGAACGCCCGCGCTCATGCGGTTCTCCTCAGTTGCGGGTCGAGGAGCGCGCGCAGCGCCTGGCGGGCGCGGTGCAGGCGCACCTTGACGGCGTTTTCGCTGAGGTCGAGCAGCTTCGCGACCTCGGCGGTGCTCAGCTCGTCCAGGTCGCGGAGGACCAGGACCGTGCGGTAGGTCTCAGGCAGGCGGTCGACGCAGCTCCGGACAAGGGAGCAGACCTCTCTCCTCTGCAGCAGGGTCTCGGCCGTCTCGGCCCAGGCTACGGAGGGTTCGGCCTGGTGGCCGTCCTCCTTGAACTTCGGCAACAGGTCGTCGATCGGCTCCTCGGGCCGGCGCTTCCGGCTGCGCAGCTTCATCAGGCAGGCGTTGACCACGATCCGGTGGAGCCAGGTCGCGATCAGGCTGGTCCCTTCGAAGCTCGCGATGGTGCGGAAGGCGGCGGCGAAAGCCTCCTGGACCGCGTCGCGGGCGTCGTCCTCGTCGCGCAGCAGGCGCCGCGCCACGGCCAGCATGCGGCCGCCGTGGGTGCGCACGAGGGACTCGAACGCGGATTCGTCGCCGGCGCGCAGGGCGGCCAGCAGGGGGTCCGGAGCGGACCCGGCGCGAGCGGGCTGGAGGTTGTCCACAGAGTGGAAATATACCAGAGCGGCCCGGGCCGCTCCGGTCAGATCAGGACTCCACCCCTGTCTGGTCAACAGGATCGATATCATCGACTCCTGGGATGCCGGAGGCCGGCGGGAGGTTACAGACGGCCCGAGGGGGTCAGGAGTGAGGGCCCAGGCAACATCTCTCCCCGCGCCACGTATCGAGAGAATGAGGGCCTGCGTTGCCGGCTCGCGATAGGTCCTCTCTTATAATGGAGACCACTCCAGTCTCGCGGCACGCGCCGAGGGGCCGTACGCGACCGCTTCGCCGTTGAAACAGCGCGGGATACAGTGGGTAGAAGGGTAACGGAGGTTTGTCCGTCATGTGGAAGCGGATGGTTCTGATGCTGATCGCCGTGAGCGTGTTCCTCGCGGCGGTGGGGTTCATAAAGTTCCGGCAGATGCAGGGGGCCGGCGCGCAGGCGGCGGCTTTCCAGCCCCCGCCCGAAGCCGTCACCACGATCGTCGCCCGGCAGGAGACCTGGCCGGCGACGGTGAGCGCCATCGGATCCGTGACCGCCGTGCAGGGGGTCGTGGTGAGCGCGGACCTCCCCGGGATCGTCAAGAGGATCGCCTTCGAATCCGGCAGGATGGTCCGCAAGGGCGACGTGCTGGTGCAGCTCGACACCAGCCAGGAGCACGCGCAACTGGCCGCCGCCGACGCGCAGCGCGACCTGGCCCGCCTCAGCCTCGACCGGATGCGCGGTCTGCGGGACGGCGGGGTCATCTCGCAGGCGGACTACGACCGCGCCGCGGCTGAGGCCAAGCAGGGGGACGCCCGGGTGGGCGAGATCCGCGCCACCATCGAGCGCAAAACGATCCGGGCGCCCTTTTCGGGGCTCCTGGGCATCCGCCAAGTCAACCTCGGGCAGTACCTGGCCGGCGGGGACCCGATCGTGCCTCTCCAGTCTCTCCGCCCGGTCTACGTGAACTTCTCCGTGCCGCAGCGGCAGATGGGCCAGTTGCGGGCCGGTGCCACCGTGCACCTGGCCAATGAAGGAATGACGGATGTCAGCGGCAGGATCACGGCCGTCGACGCGGTCGTCGATCCGGCCACGCGCAACGTCCAGGTCCAGGCCACGTTCGCCAACGCGGACGGCCGGCTGCGTCCCGGCATGTTCGTGGAGACGCGGGTCCTCATGGGCGCCGCCAGCCCGGTCATCTCGCTCCCCGCCTCGGCCATCAGCTATGCGCCGTACGGCGATTCGGTCTTCGTGGTCGAGGACGTCAAGGGGCCGACCGGCCAGACGTACCGCGGTGTGCGCCAGCAGTTCGTCAAGCTGGGCGGCACGCGCGGCGATCAGGTGGCGGTGGTCTCCGGCGTCAAGCCCGGCGAAGAGGTGGTCACCGCGGGCGTCTTCAA
This sequence comes from Thermoanaerobaculia bacterium, assembly GCA_036380715.1. Lineage (GTDB taxonomy): Bacteria > Acidobacteriota > Thermoanaerobaculia > Multivoradales > UBA5704 > UBA5704. Next base: position 10,478 of record DASVEF010000140.1, read on the forward strand.
GCTGCGCAACGGCGCCGCCGTGCGCGTGAACAACGAGATCCAGCCCGCCAACAGTCCCGCGCCGCGGCCGGAGGACAGCTAGTGAAGCTCACCGATCTCTTCATCCGCCGGCCGGTCCTGGCGGTGGTGGTCAACCTGGTCATACTGATCGCCGGCCTGCAGTCCGTCCGGTCGCTCAGCATCCGGCAATACCCGCGCAGCGACGTCGCGGTGATCAACGTGACGACCGCCTACGTGGGCGCCAACGCCGACCTGGTGCGCGGCTTCATCACCACGCCGCTCGAGCGGGTGATCGCCAGCGCCGACGGCATCGATTTCATGGAGTCGACGAGCTCGCAGGGCGTGAGCACGATCACCGTGCACCTGAAGCTCAACTACGACACCAACGCCGCCCTCACCCAGATCCAGTCGAAGGTGGCGCAGGTGCGCAACACCCTGCCGCCGGAGGCGGAGGCGCCGATCATTTCGCTGGAGACCGCGGACAGCCAATTCGCGTCGATGTACCTCAGCTTCTCCTCCGCCGAGCTCGACCAGAACCAGATCACCGACTACCTGGTGCGCGTGGTGCAGCCGAAGCTCGCCGCCATCAGCGGCGTGCAGCGCGCCGACATCTTCGGCGACCGCACGTTCGCCATGCGCGTCTGGCTCAAGCCCGGCGAGATGGCGGCCCACGGCATCGCGCCGTCCCGGGTGCGGGACGTGCTGGCGGCGAACAACTATCTCTCGGCGCTGGGCAGGACCAAAGGCTCGATGACGTCGGTGAACCTGACCGCCAACACCGACCTGCAGACGGTGGAGGAATTCCGCCAGATCGTGGTCAAGGAAGAGAACGGCGTCGTCGTCCGTCTCGGCGACATCGCCGACGTGGTGCTCGGCGCCGAGAACTACGACCAGGACGTCCGCTTCAACGGCGAGACCGCCGTGTTCATGGGCATCTGGGTCCTGCCCACCTCCAACACGCTGGAGGTGATCGGCCGGGTGCGCGACGCGATGCCCGGGATCCAGGCGGAGCTGCCGGCGGGGATGAAGGGCGGCATCCCCTACGACTCGACGAAGTACATCGAGGACTCGATCGACGAGGTGCTCAAGACCCTCTCCGAGACCCTGCTCATCGTGATCGTGGTCATCTTCCTGTTCCTGGGGTCGGTGCGGTCTCTGATCATTCCGGTGGTGGCCATCCCGATCTCGCTCGTCGGCGCGGTCTTCCTCATGAACGTGTCCGGCTTCACCATCAACCTGCTGACGCTGCTCGCCATCGTGCTCTCGGTCGGTCTCGTGGTCGACGACGCGATCGTCATGGTGGAGAACGTCGAGCGGCATCTGCACGAAGGCAAGAAACCTTTCCAGGCGGCCATCGACGCCGCCCGCGAGCTGGTCGGCCCGATCATCGCCATGACGATCACTCTGGCGGCGGTGTACACGCCGGTGGCGATCCAGGGCGGCCTGACGGGCTCGCTGTTCCGCGAGTTCGCCTTCACGCTCGCCGGCGCGGTGCTCGTCTCCGGCGTGGTGGCGCTGACCCTGTCGCCGATGATGGGATCGAAGCTGCTGCGTGCCGGCGACACCGAGCGCGGCTTCGCCGGCTTCGTGAACCGGCGGTTCGAAGCCGTCCGGCGCATGTACATGCGGATGCTTGCGGCGACCCTGCGCTACCGGCCCGTCGTGCTCACCCTGTGGGTGATCGTCATGCTGCTGATGGTGCCGCTCTACATGTTCTCGCAGAAGGAGCTGGCGCCGGCCGAGGACCAGGGCATCGTCTTCGGCATCGTTCAGGCCCCGGCGAACTCGACGCTCGACCAGACCAAGCTCTTCGCGGACGAGATCTACAAGACCTTCCAGTCGTTCCCCGAGACCGACAGCACCTTCCAGATCATCTTCCCCACGGGAGGCTTCGCGGGCATGGCCCTCAAGCCGTGGAGCGAGCGGGAGAAGACCAGCGGGGAGCTCCAGATGGCGGTGTCGGCGGGGCTGTCGGAGATCGCGGGCGTGCGGGTCATCCCGATCACGCCGCCCGCCCTGCCCGGCGGCGGCGGCGGTCTGCCGGTCGACTTCGTGATCGCCTCGACGGCCGAGCCCCGGCAGCTCATCGAGATCGGCAACCAGCTCGTGCAGAAGGCCTTCGCGAGCGGCCTGTTCATGTTCGCCGACGCCGACCTGAAGTTCGACCAGCCGCAGACCGAGGTCGTCTTCGACCGCGACAAGCTGCGCTCCCAAGGCGTCGACCTCGCCCAAGCCGGCCGCGACCTCTCGACGCTGCTCGGCGGCAACTACGTCAACCGCTTCAGCATTCAGGGCCGGAGCTACAAGGTGATCCCCCAGCTCAAGCGCAGCGAGCGCCTGACGGCGGAGCAGCTTTCGGACATCTACGTCACTGGCCCCGACGGCCGGCTGGTGCCACTCTCCACGTTCGCCACGCTGCGCACCACCACCGAGCCGCGCGAGCTTAAGCGGTTCCAGCAGCTCAACGCCGTGCGCATCCAGGGCGCCATCCCGCCGGGAGTGCCGCTGGACCAGGCGCTGGTCTTCCTGGAGACCGAGGCGCGGAAGATCCTGCCGCAGGGACAGGGCTACTCCATCGACTACGCCGGCGAGTCGCGGCAACTGCGCGTCGAGGGCGGCAAGTTCCTCGGCACCTTCCTGCTGTCGGCGATCCTGATCTACCTGGTGCTGGCGGCCCAGTTCGAGAGCTTCCGCGATCCGTTCATCGTCCTCGCCGGCTCCGTGCCGCTGGCGCTCTCCGGCGCGCTGCTCTTCTCCTTCCTGGGCCTGACGACGCTCAACGTCTACAGCCAGGTGGGACTGATCACGCTGGTCGGCCTAGTGGCGAAGAACGGCATCCTCATCGTCGAATTCGCCAACCACCTGCAGGAGACCGGGCTGGACAAGCTGCGCTCGGTCGTCGAAGCGTCCACGACGCGGCTGCGCCCGATCCTGATGACCACCGCGGCCACAGTGGTCGGCCACATGCCGCTGGTCTTCGCCAACGGTCCGGGAGCCGGCGCGCGCAACAGCATCGGCATCATGCTGGTGAGCGGCATGATCATCGGCACGGCCTTTACCCTCTTCGTGGTGCCGTCGATCTACGTGCTGGTGGCGCGCACGCACAGGGCCGAGTCAGTGGCGGAAGAGGAAGGGCGCGAGCCGGAAGCCGCGGGCGCGGATGTGGTGGCGGAGCCGGTGTAGGCTGCGGCGTGGCGCGGTGATCTGTTGAAACCTTTCAATAGGGATTTCGGCCGAACAGCAGCTCGATGCCGAACCCGATCAGCGCCGAACCCTGGCGCGGCTCGCCAGGTGACTCGCGGGGCCAGGTGTAGCCGCCGATCAGCTCGCCGTAGAGCCACTCGCGGTTGAGGGGCCGCCGGTACACGCTGCGGGCGCCGTACTCGCGCACCTCGACGTCGCCGCCGGTCGAGCCGCGCAGGAAGAGCTCGTAGGCGAGCGCCGACCTCGAGCCGAGGTTCTGATAGAGCACCGTCGCCGAACGCCAGTCCAAGCCGTCGGTGGCCTCCGAGACCGTGCCCACCGTTCCCCAGTGGAAGAGAAGCGTCCGCCGCAGGACGTAATCGAAATCGGCGCTCGTCGTCGAGCCGAAACCGTCGCGGTTTTCGTAGAAGATGGTCTCGCGAAGGCGCCAGACCGACCGCTCGCCCAGGAACACGTTGCGCCGCAAGCGGCCCTGCACGAAAGCTTCGGGAGACGCGCTCAGCCGACCGCCGACGCGGAAGTCGAGGCGTTCCCTCCATCGCCCGGGAGGCGAATATCCGAGCCCGGCCAACCACCGGTCTTCGGTTTCCACTCCGAACACCGACGAGCGGATGGCAAAACCCTCCTGGCGTCCTTGCACGAAATCGTCGCGATCGTCCCGGCCAAGGAAGAGATTGACCCGCCTTTCAAGGTTCGGCAGATCGTATTTGAGGCGGAACCGAGCCCTGGGCTCGGTTCCATCCGCTTCGGTGTAGATCGTGGACAGCTCGACGCGGCCGGATACCGCACGGGCGTTCTCGATGTCGGGCTGACCGAAGAGCCCGTCGAACCAGAGCGTGGCGCCGCAGAAGGTTTCGGCGAGGATACGGCGGCTGTTGTCGAGCAGGTTCTGCTCCACCGGCGTGCCTTCCCGGCAGAGCTCGCGGAGAGACGGCTCCACGACGCTGGCCGGCGGCGGAGCTTCGGAAGGCGTGGTCACTGGCTCCTGCCGGCCGGCGCAGCCGGTCGCAACGACCGCGGACAGGAGCAGCAGCTTCAGACGCAGAACGCGACGGCTGGACTGATGGTCCTTTGTTCTGCATTTGTCCACTTGAATCAACCTTCCGCGCGACGCGGCGGTGGCGCCCCCTGGAGCGTCTGCACGTATTCCGCCACCACGGTCACTCCACGTCATCCGGCGGAGTCGGATGCAGCCCCAATCCAGCCTCTCTCAGGGCCGCTGGCAGCTTTTACACCTTTGCAATGCTTCTCTGGAGCATTGTTTCTCGGACCCGAGAAGCTGGCGCTCCGGTCCTGGATCTCTGGAGATTATCTCAGCAATGCCAGGATCACTCCCGTCAAGCCGAGCAGCAGGGCCGCACCGCTGACCCAGAAGAAGAGGGTGGTCCGCTTGATGAGGGCTTCGAGGCTCTTCGTCACCGCCTCGAGCTGCTTCGCCATGTCGCTGACGAGGGCCGCCTGCTGGGTCTCGTTCTCCTGAAGGCGGCGGACCTGGGCCTCCAGGTCGGCGAGACGGGTCTTCAGGGCGGCGGCGGGATCCGGGCCGTGCGATGGTCTGGAAGGTTCGGCGGAGCGCTGCTGGCGCTGCCGGTTGCTCTCATAGAGCACCCGCGCGGCCTCGACGATCTTCGGGGCGTGGCGGACGACTTCCTCCCAACGCACCGACTTTCCGAGCAGCTCCCAGATCTTTCCCTTCTCCGCCATGGCTTCCACATCTTAGCTGGTCGGGTCGAAGAATGCATGGAAACCCAGGTGGAGGGGCGCATCCAGGGGGAGCACGGCGCGCGGAACGAGGCACGTCAAAGGCGTCCCTCAGGGCTTCTCATGAGCCTCTTTGTAGGCCCGGAGGATCGCGTTCATCTGACTCTGATACCCCGAACCCTTTCCCCGGAACCACTCCAGGACGTCAGAGTCAATCCGCAAGGTGATCTGAGACTTTCGGGCTGCCGGCTTGAGACCCTTGCGGACGATGGCCCGGGCGAACATCTCCGGCGGGATCTCCGGGAGGTCCGAGAAGTCGATGTCTTCGTCCCTCATCCGGTCGACCCGCTTCCAGTCAGTCAGGGATTGAGGAGAGGTAGCTGCTTTCTTCACTGCGTGTTGCCTTCCTTATCGAGATGATTCGAAGCGCGTCTGCGCGCTCGGTGTGGACGACGGTAACCACCCTTCCCTCGAGGAAGCCGAACGTGACGAAGCGCTCTTCATCGTAGTCAAAGCGTGCGTCGACCATTGTGACCGTATAGCCAGCGAAGAGGGTGTCCACGCCGATGAAGTCGATGCCATGTTTCTGCAGGTTCGCTGCTCGCTTCGCCTCGTCCCACTCGAACCGCACCAAGGTAGTGTAGTTACGTCGTGTAACTACGTCAAGCCGGCATGAAGCAGGCGTGGAAGCCGAGATGAAGCGGCGCGTCCAAGGGGAGCACGGCCCGCGGACCCGCGGCCACGTCGAAGGCGTCGAAGACCAGGAAGGCGCTCTCTCCCCGCGCCGCGTCGAAGCGCTGGCAGATGACCGCTCCTCCGGAGCCGGAGGGGTCGGGGGCGAAGGCGGGCTCGCCGCCGAGGTAGTGGCCGGCCGGCGCCCGCCAGACGTCCACGCCTCCGGACCAGGAGAGGTGGACGACCTCGTCGAAAAATTTGCGGCCGGGCCGGCCGGTGGCCGAGATGCCGAGCATCCAGAGGTCTTCGTAGGGGTGCCCGTAGCGGCGCGGGTCGATCGCGGGGAAGTCGGGCGCCGAGTCGTAGGCCAGCTCGCGGCGATCCGCCAGCTCGCCGGAGCGCAGATCGATCACCAGGCGGACCGGGCGGCCGGGACCCACGTCCGTGAAGAGGTCCGGCAGCACCTCGTACTGGTCGTAGACCGGGCGGTCCAGCTCCACCACATCGAGGACAAGGCGGTCTCCCTCCTCGAAAGCGTTGATCGTGTGGAGGACATATCTCTCCCCCACCGGCACGGAGGCGGCCGGCTCGCCGGTCTCCCGGTCGGCGATCAGCAGGCGGCTTCCCTTCTCCGGCTCCCAGCGGAGCGAATCCATCAGCGTGCTCCCCTGCCGCGCGAGCGCCGCCATGTCCAGGTGGTACGGGGCCACGTAGACGGCGACGTGGAGCGAGGACAGGAGGAAGTCGTGGATCGAGGCGGGACCCGGAAGGTCGAGCCGGCGGCGGTAGAGGAGCTTCCCCGTGGAGTCGAAACGGTAGAGGTTCAGCAGCGGCCGGTCGCTCGCGAAGGAGACGCCGAAGTTGAACAGCTCGCCCGTGTCAGGGTCGATCTTGGGGTGCGCCCCGAACGGGCTCACCGGGTTGAGACCGCCGTGGAAATTGAAGAGGCCGCGGGTCTCCAACGTCTGTGGGTCCAGCTCCCAGGGGAGCCCCTGCTCGCCGAAGACCAGCAGGGCGCCGTTCCAGGGATAGACGCTGACGTTGACTGGCGACTCCAGGGCCACGCCGCGCACCAGGCGGTCGCCCTGGAAGGCGGTGCCGAAGGTGCGGAAAAAGGGCCGGCCGGCGGCCTCCTCGACCGTCCACTTGCCGCTGCGCACGAAGCGGGCGGCGAGGTGGGCGCCTTTTTCATCAAAGGACAGGGCACAGACCATGCCGTCGCCGTCCAGCCAGTGGCGGTAGCGCAGGCCGCCGCGCTCGAAGCGGGCGGGGCCGTTGAGGTAGTAGGTGCCGCGCACGAACGGCGGGACCTCCCCTTCGATCCGCACCGCGACCGAGCGCTCCTCGGGCACGAAGGAGAAGGCCCGTTCGAGGCTGGGAGCGAAGTCCTCGGCGTCTTCAGCGACGGCGGCGGGCTCGGGGATCACCGGGCTCCTCCGGCAACGGCGACCGGCATCTCTACCTCGGCCGAGACGCCGCGGAAGCGCGTGTGCGGCGGCGGCTCGAAATTCCACGTCCAGCGCTCCTCGGTGTCGCGGCAGAGCGCCATCCGCTCTCTCATCGCGGCCGGATCGAACGTCAGGGTCTCCAGGTCGATGCCGCGCACGAAGTCCGGATGATGGAGCGCCCGCGGGTCGTCGAGGACGTTGGCGCTGATGTGGGCGACGATCCAGCGCGCCATCTCTTCGAGGTTGGCGAGCTGGCCGTCGAGGATCTGCTTCGCCTCGTCGGCCGACACGCCGACCTTGTAGAAGCAGGTCTCCGCCATCTTCAGCGCCCACGCCTCATAGAACTCGAAGAAGACCGGCTCGGCGGGCAGCTCCGGGGCGTTCTCCTTCTTCCAGCGATAGTAGCCGAGCACGAAGTCCTGCAGCCTGCGGTTGATCGGCCCGAGCCGGGAGAAGCGCCGCAGGTAGCCGGTGACGAAGCTGCGGTCGGTGAACATGTCGTTGATGAACGGGAAGACGTAGAAGGAGAAGTAGATCGCCAGCTCCCAGGCATAGCGCAGGGAGAAGCACTCCTGGTCGCCCAGGCTCTCGTAGCCCACCGCGAAGCTGGGCACGTAGGCTTCGTAGACCGCCCGCTCCAGCCCCTCGTACAGCCGGACCTTCTCCTGCAGCTCGCGGCGGTCGCGGGTAAGGATGGCGTCCGTGACCAGCGTGCAGTAGATCGAGATCAGGTCGCCGCCGGGGCTGTAGAGCGGATCGGTGAAGCGGCCAGCCTCGCCGACCATGGCCCAGCCGTCGGCGGAGAGGGTCTGCGCGCAGTCGTGGGCGAAGTCGTCGAAGCCGCCGCGGCTGACGATCTTGCGGTGCGGCAGGTCGCGCGCGAACATCGGGTACTCCCGGCAGACCCACTCGATACACTTAGCTGGCGTGACCACGTCCTCGCGCCGCACCTTCTCGGAGTCGAAGACCAGGCCGAGGCTGGTGCGGCCGTGCAGCGGGATCACCCAGAACCAGTAGCCCTCGCCGCAGAAGTGGTTGGTGGCGAGGAAGGCCGGCACATGCCCGAGCGCCGAGCGGTCGGGACGCAGCCGGATCTGCCGCGGCGTCAGATCGGTCAGCTTCTCGATGTCGACCAGCCCCTCGACCCAGAAGAAGGTGGTGCCGTGGCGGATCGGGCTGCGCCGCATCAAGCCGAGCTTCTTGGCGAGTATGCGGCTGCGTCCCGCCGCGTCGATCACCCAGGGCGTGCGGCCGGAGACTACGCCTTCCTCGGTGCGGAAGCGGAAGGAGTGCAGCTCTCCGCCCGTGGCGAGGTCAATCTCCAGGTCGCGCGCCGGCGCATAGAATTCGAACCCCGGCCTCTCGCGGTTGACCCGCAGCAGCTCGGCCTCGATCTTGTTGCGGTCAAGCTGGTAGGTGACGATGTTGGACAGGCCGCGGATGTAGGACTGGCTGACGTCCTCGTAACGGTGGCCGCCCGTCGCCGTCTTCCAATAGAAGCGGAGGTTGTACTTCATGTAGTGCTCGCACAGCAGGTGCTCCTCCAGCTCGAGCACACGCGCATAGTAGTAGCCGCTCACCTGGACGGTCGCCTCGCCCACCTTCTGCTGAGTGCGTGGCACGTCCGCCCGGCGGTCGATCATCACGATGTGCAGGCCGGGCTCGGCGAGCAGGAGCTGCCGCGCCAGGCAGAGCCCAGCGAGGCCCGAGCCCACGATCAGGACGTCGCAGTCAGTGTTTTTTTCCATGACCTCTCCAGCCGCTCCGCATTCCAGGCGGGCGCGCCGCCTCCGTCGAGGATCGTCCGGGCCACTTGCTGGGCCGAGACGATCACCGGGGTAATGCCCCCGCCGGGCCGCGTCCAGTGGCCGACGAGGAACAGGTTGGGCACCGGGCTCACGAGCTCGGGCCGTCCTTGGCCGAGTTGCTCGGGCGACATCTCCCAGCCCAGCATGGCGCCGCGCTGGTTGAGGGTGAAGCGCCACGAGGTACGCGCCGAGGCGCTGCTGCTCACCACGATCCGCTCGGTGATCCCGGGGATCACTCGCTCGAGGTTGGTGAAGATGAAGCCCTCTACCTGCCGTTTGTGCTCGACCCAGTCGCCGATGGTGTCGTAGTCGATCTCCATCACTTTCTGGACGATGACGATCTGCCGGCCCGGCGGCGCGACACACGGGTCGTAGAGGGTCGGCGCGAAGATCTTGAAGCGCAGGGCGTCGCGCCCGACGCGGTCCATATCCCAGTCGTCCCAGTAGTAGCCCTGGGCCTCCTCCAGGACGTCGTCCGGAACGCCTTCGAGGCCGATGTGGGTGAGCCAGCAGGGGAAGGTGAGCCGCAGGCCGCGCAGCGACTCGATCGTCCCCGGCGCCAGGTGCTCCGGGCCGACCAGCTCCTCGAGAGTCAGCAGCAGATCCGCGTTGGACACCACGACGCCGGCGCTCACCCGCAGGCGCTGGCCGCAGTGAGGCAGAGACCCGCGCAGGGTCTCGATCTCGACGCCGGCCGCCCGGCCGCTCTCGATGCGGATGCGGTGCGCCACGGTACTCGTCATGAGGTGGCCGCCGCGCTCCTCGAAGCAGCGCGCGAGCTCGTCGGCGAAGGCCTGCGAGCTCCCCTTCGGATAGTAGTTGCCGAGGAAGTAGGAGAGGCGCAGCATCGAGTCGAAGACGAACGACGTGCGGCCCGGGGGGGAGCCCCAGTGCGGGCAGTCGGCGGTGAGCAGGAGCTTGAGCTTGGGATCGCGAAACCAGCGGTCGAGCGCGTCGCGAACGGTCAAAGCGATATAAGGCGCCAAGCGTTCGAGCTGCTCCAGCGGCCGGCCGCGGAAATAGTGGAGCAGGCCCAGGAGGTAGCACTCGCGGACCGCGGCGAAGAAGGAGTCGAGCGCCGCGGCCTCCTCCGGGAACCCGGCCTTGAGCCGCTCCAGGTAGACGTCGAGGTCGGCCGGCACGGCGAAGCGCGAGCCGTCGGGAAAGTGGAAGGTATCCACCGGGTCCATCTTGACCCAGCCGGTGGTGACCCCGAGCTCCACGAGGAGGCGCCCGGTCAGCGTCTCGGGGCTGCCCAGCAGCGGATAGAAGTGGGTGGCGGCGTCGAAAGTGTAGCCGCCGCGGCGGAAGGTGCTGCAGTAGCCGCCCACCATGTAGTGCTGCTCGACCAGAAGGACTCTGAGCCCGGCCCGCGCCAGCAGGTTGCCGGCGATGAGCCCGCCGACGCCGGAGCCGATCACCACGGCGTCGTAGGACGGGTCGGGCGCGCGGCGCAAGCCGCGGAAGGGCCGCCTCATGGCGCCTCTCCGGAGGGCCGGTTGCGACCGTAGGTCTCGTGGGCGTCGACGAATTCGCCGCTGGCGATGGCCGCGCCCATGGAGAGCTCGCCGGCGAGCAGGGCGGCCGCCGCGATCTCGGCCAGCTTCGGCGCGCCGCCCGCGCCCGCGCAGCCGAGCATTTCGAGGCACTCGCGCGCCGTCCCCAGGCCCGTGCCACCGCCGACCGTGGCGACGGTCAGGGCGGGGAGCGTGACGCTGGCGTAGAGGTCTCCCTCCTCCGTCACCTCCAGAGAGGTGATCCCGACGGCGGAGTTGGTTACGTTGGCCACGTCCTGGCCGCAGGCGATGAAGAGCGCGGTGAGGCCGTTGGCGAGGTGGCCGTTGTAGCCGAGGGCTCCTCCCTGGATGTGTCCGAGCACGGTGTGGCGCCAGAGCTCGGCCATCTCGTGCGGGGTGGAGTGCAGGTAGGCGCGGACCACGCGGGCCGGCAGCCGGGCGCCGGCGATCACCTTCTTGCCCTTGCCGCCGGCGAACAGGGAGCCGCTGGCCCGCTTCTCCGACTCCATGCCGCTGAAAATGAGGTGGCGGCGCGCGCGGCTGTTCGCCAGGAGCCAGCGGCAGGCCCTGTCCGTGGCCTTGACGATCATGTTCATGCCGTGCGCGTCGCCGGTCGAATAGACGAAGTGGACCATCACCTCGCGCCCGAGAGGCCGCGGCTCGACGCGGAGCAGCCGGCCGTGGTGGGTCGTGGACTCGGCCTCGGCGCGCAGCTCCTCGAAGCGGGCCGGCAGCTCGCGGGCGAAATCGGCCGCCTCGGCCACGCTGTCGAGCAGGAAGACCGGGGTCAAGCGGTTCTCGTCGGCGAGGAGCCGCGCCGTGGCCCCGCCGGAGCGGGTGATCGCCACCATGCCGCGCTCGTAGGAGCGAACGAGCGCCCCTTCCGTCGTGGCCAGAGGGACGTAGAAGAGGCCGCGCGCGTGCTCGCCCTCGACGTGCAGCGGGCCCGCGATCCCGAGGGGGACCTGCGCGGCACCCACCGGGTTCTCGATGTTGCCGCGCATGGCCTCGCCGGGGATGGAAAACGAGCCGACGTGCTGGAGGCGGGCGCCGGTCCGCTCCTCGATCCAGCGGCGGCGCGCCGCGACGTCGTCCTCCGCGTAGCCCTGCTCTTCGAAACGGGGAACCAGGTCGGGTTTCCGTTCGGAGAACGAGACCTCGGGGGGCGGAAGGCGGTCCATGCTCAACCTCTCGCCTCGAGAACGACGGCGCAGGCCTGGCCGTCCCAGGCTGACGCGTGGAGCAGCCCGAGGCGCGGGCGCCCGTGGAGACGCCGGGTCTCCGTGGAGACGTCGGGGAGGGGGAATCCCTCTTCCATGGCTTCCAGCCCGAGGACGCCCGGCAGGACGCCATCCTCGAACGTACCGAGCAGCGAGACCGCCTGGAAGGCTCCGGAGGCTCCCATGGCCTCGCCCAGCATGGCTTTGACGGCGGCGGCCGGCGTGGCCGCGCCGCGGGTTCCCAGGGCCTCGGCCATGCCGAGCGCCTCGGCGCGGTCTCCCACGACGCCGCCGTTGGCCGCGAGCCCCAGAGAGTCGAGGTCCTCGGGCTCGACCGCCGCGTCCTCCAGCGCCAGCCGGACGGCGTGGGCGGTGGCTCCGGCCGCCTCCCCCTCGTCTCCAGGCGAGGGGTTGAAAGCCTCGCCGTAGCCGCGGACCTCGGCCAGGATGCGCGCACCCCGCGCCCGCGCCGCCGCCTCCTCCTCCAGCATCAGGACCGCGGCCCCTTCCGCCAGGGCGAAGCCGTCACGGCGGATATCGAACGGGATCGGGAAGCTGGCGCCGAGGCGGCCGGCGCGGTGGAAGCCGACGAACGACTCGAAACAGAGCTCCTCGGCGCCGCCGGCGAGGAGGGCGTCGGCGCGCCCGGACCGGATCAGGTTGGCGGCGTAGGCGAGGGCCACCAGCCCCGAGGCCTCTCCGGCGGCCACGGTCGAGTTGACGCCGCGCAGATCGTGCCAGATCGCCGCTTGGCCCGCCGCGGCGTTGATCACACTGTTGGCGAAGTCCATCGGACTGGCGTAGGAAGGTCCGAGTTGCAGCGCCCGGCGATCGAATTCCGCGATCGTGCGCACGCTGCAGAAGATGGTTCCGAGCACCAGCCCGACTTCCCGCTGCGCCCGCATCCCGGCCGTCCAGCCGCTCGACTCCAGGGCCTGCTGGGCGGCGATCAGCAGGAGCCGGGCGGTGCGGTCGACCGGGCGCAGGTTGCGGTCGCCCAGGTAGGATTGGGGATCGAAGGGACGGATCTCGCCTGCGCGGGCTGGCCCCAGGCCATTCACCTCGAACAGCTCGACGGGTTTGAGAGCGCTCCGCCGCTCGCACAGGGCGGCGTGCAGAGCGGAGGGCGAGTCCGCCAGGGGCGAGAAGGCCCCGGCGCCGGTGACCACGACTTTGCGGCGCATGGCTACGCCTCGCAATCGCGGAAGATCACCGATGCGTTGTTGCCCCCGAAAGCGTAGGCGTTGTTCATGGCCACCTTCACCTTCCGCTCGCGAGCGACGTTAGGCACGTAGTCGAGGTCTCCCTCGGGATCCTCCAGGTTCATGGTCGGAGGGATCCGGCCGGTCGCCACGGCCAGGGCGCAGGCCGCGGCCTCGATCGCCGAAGCCGCTCCCATGGTGTGGCCGATCATCGACTTGATCGAGCTCATGGGGATGCGCGGGACCGCGTCGCCGAAGACCCGCTGGACCGCCAGAGTCTCCAGGCGGTCGTTGGTCGGCGTGCCCGTGCCGTGAGCGCTGACCCAGTCCACCGCCAAGGGATCGATCCCGGCCGCGGCCAGGGCCCGCTCCATGGCGCGCACCGCGCCGTCCCCCTCGGGGTGGGCGGCGGTCATGTGGTGGGCATCGCACGAGAGGCCGTAGCCGGCCACCTCGGCGTAAATGCGGGCGCCGCGGGCCAGGGCGCGGGCCAGGGGCTCGAGGACCAGCACGCCCGCGCCCTCGCCGGGGATCATCCCCTTGCGGTTGCGGTCGAACGGCTGGCAGCGCTCGGGAGCGATGGCGCCGAGGCGGGCGAACCCGGAGTAGGTGATGCGCGAGAAGGCATCCGCACCGCCCGCCAGCATCAGGTCCGCCCGCCCTTCGACGATCTGGTCGGACGCGTAGGCGATGGCGTAGTTGCCCGCGGCGCAGGCCGTCGGGATCATAGTGTTGACCCCGCCGAAGCCCAGCTCGCGCGCCACGTGAACGGCGATCATGTGGCAGGGATAGAGTCCCATGAACTCGGAGCCCACGGCGTCCAGCTCGCCGGCGAGGTAGTGATCGTCGAAGCGCTCGACCTCGCAAGGCTCTCCGGAAGTGGTCCCCATGGCGACTCCGGCCCGGCGCCGGTCGACCGCCGCGCCTTCCAGCTCGCCATCGAGGCCGGCGTCCTGGAGGGCCAGGCGCGCCGCCGCGATGGCGAGTTGGGAGGCGCGGCCGAGCCGCGCGGGATCGAGCCGCCGGACGTACGGCTCGGGATGGAAGCCACGGACCTCGGCTCCCACGTGGACGCTGAAACGGCTGGTGTCGAACGACTCTACAGGGGAGAAACCGGACCGGCCGGCGAGCAGGTTGTCCCAGACCTCCTCGCGGCCGGTGCCCACGGGGGTGACCACCCCGAGGCCCGTAACCGCGATGCGCCGGCTCATACCTGCACCGCTTCCATCTGGCTCCCAGCGAGCTCTCCGAGGCGCTGCTGCACGAGGCCCACCATCTGCGGCAACGTCTGAATCTCCTTGTAGCGCTCGTCGGGGAGGTTCAGCTTGAAGGCGAGGTCCACGTCCACTCCGATCTCGAGCAGCGACAGCGAGTCCAGCTTCAGGTCGTCCCGGAGAGACGCGTCATCGGAGATCCTTTGAGGATCGAGGCCGGAGATATTGCCGATGATCTGCTTGATCTTGGTAGTGACTTCCAGGTTGCTCATTTTACCTCCCTCTCGTACTTTCTAGGTGCTCAGGTGGCCCATAGCCATATTACTCCACTCACCCATTCTCAGGCGCCGCAAGGCCCCCTCCCGTTACACCTTCAGAAGCGATAGCCCAGCGAAAGGTACGGCTCGTCGTACTGGCGGGCGGACCTCCCCCAGAGCCACTGGTTGTAGCCGACCTCCACGGTGGTGCCCGTCCTGCCCAGAGGCAGGATGAAACCGACACCGGCCCGAGCCATGCTCGCGTCGTTGAAGTTGAAAGTCGCCGACGAACCGAAACGGTCGTCCGGCTCGCGCGGCGAGTCGTTGCCGCGGCTCCGAACATACACGGCGGACACCTTGACGGCGCTGTTCCAGAACGGGAGTGGGTAGCCGACCTCGGCGAGCACCGGCGTCTCGTCGGCCGGCGCCCCCTCGCGCCAGGTGTAGCCCGCCTGGAAGTTGGCCCAGCCGCGGCCCTCGCGGAACGAGGTGCTCACCAGGTAGGAGAGGGTGTAGTCGTGCTTGAGCAGGCCGCGCCACTCGGGGCTGACGTCGCGGATCTCGCCCTGGTTGTTGTACAGATAGCGCGAGTAGGGGCCTCCCAGGTCGTAGAAGTACGGCGTCCGGTAGGTGAAGGCGAGGGCCATGGGCACGCTCTCCTGGCGCAGGCTGTACTTCAGGCCGAACCACGCGTCGGACATGCCTGTGTTCTTCTCGAGGTCCGCCAGCGGCCCCTCCAGACCGTAGAGATAGGTCACCAGGAACGTGGCGGAGAGCCGCCGGAAGAGCCCGAGCTCGCCGGAGAGATAGGAGTAGCGGAAGTCGTGGTGATGGCCCACCCTCTCGCCCTCGAACGTGGTGAGGTTGTGAAAGGAGTTGCCGCTCGCGTCCCACGACGTGTTGGCGGTCTTCTGGCTGAAGCCGAGCTGAACATCCCCCGTTCCCGGGGCCGGCACCCACGCGCCTCCGCACAGCCCCGGCCTGGGAAATGCGACCGCCGCCAGCACCACGCACGCGAAACCCCATACTCTCTTCATGACTTCCTCCCGGTCTTGATTCAGAGTCGCTCCGGCCTCCCCTCCAGGAGACGGGTGAGGAGGGACAGGAAACCTTCGCCAGGCCCGCCCACCGTCCCGGTCTCTTCCGGAGAGGGAGCGGCGAGCTGCTCCAGCAGGCTCAGCACGTCCCAGCTCACCCAGCCCTCGACGACCTTTCCGCCAGCGATGCGCAACATGTCGATGCCCGTGGTGACGGTCTCCCGGCCGGTCGCCGGCAGCCCCAGCAGATCGCCCGTGTTGCGGCCGCGCGCGGTCCAGCGGACCGCCACCGTGTCTCCCTCGGCCATCATCTGCTCGACGGTGACCCGGATTTCACTGAAGGCGAGGTGATAGAAGAGGACGAGCTGAGCGAGCGCCTCGGGGCCGCGGGCGAAGTCGGTGGCGAACGGGATGCGGGCATGGATGGCGCAGTCGCCCGCGATGATCTCGTCCACGATGGAGAGGTCCGCTGTGTTCCAGAGGTCCTCTCGGAAACGGCGGGCGATCGCCCTGTTGTCCTGGGTCATGTCTCAGCTCACTTCGCCGGCCCTGCCTTCGTTACGATTCCCCTCCCCTCCTCCACGGTCAGGAACTGGTTCGCCGCCACATCCGCGAGCCTCTGCTTCTGGCCGCTCGGCCACTCGATCTCCAGAGTCGCCTTGGGGTCCTTCCCCAATCCGAAAGTCAGGGCGAGGTCGCTCTGCGAGCAGTAGCTCGAGCCGCTGCGCACCATCTGCCACTGCCGGCCCGAGGCGCTCGTCGCCCGCACCACGGCCCCGATGCCGTCGCGGTTGGACTTTTTGCCCACCATGCGGAGGCAGAGCCACCGGTTGCGGTTCCCCCCGTCGTTGCGGAAGAGGTAGGCCGGCCCGTGGTTCGAGGTGAGGAGGACGTCCAGGTCGCCGTCGCGATCGTAGTCGCCGTAGGCGGCGCCGCGAGCCACAATCGGGCGGTTGAGGTCGGTCCCCAGCTTCGCTGTCACCGGCTCGAACTTGCCGCCCCCGAGATTGCGGAAGAGGAGCGGCGGCTGCTTGTAGGAAACCCGCGGCTGCACGCGGCTGATCTCCTCCTCGATATGGCCATTGGCGGCGAACAGGTCGAGGAGGCCGTCGAGGTCGTAGTCGAAGAAGAAGACACCGAAGGTGAGGGTGAGCAGGCTCGCCCGTCCCACCGCCGAGGCCGGCGCCTCGTCCACGAACACGCCGTTGCCCTCGTTGTGGTAGAGGGCCAGCATCTCGTTGGAGAAGTTGCCGACCAGCAGGTGAGGCCGGCCCGAGCGATCGTAGTCGGCGGCGTCGACCCCCATGGCGCCGCGCGCGACTCCGTCCTCGCCGAAGGCGACCCCGGCCTCCAGCCCCTCTTCCACGAAAGTGCCGTTCTTGCGGTTGCGGTAGAGCTTGTTGGGCTGCGTGTCGTTGGCCACGAACAGGTCGGGCCAGCCGTCGACGTCATAGTCGAGGACCGCCACGCCGAGCGCCTTGCTCGTATGGGAGACTCCGGCCCGCTGGCTCACGTCCTGGAACTTGCCGCCGCCCAGATTGCGGAAGAGCTTCGAGGAGGTGCCGCTGTAGGACTCGGGCGTGCAGTAGGACTTGGTGGCGCCGTCCAGCGAGCACCAGAGGTCCTTCTCCGGGCTCCACTGGACGTAGTTGGCCACGAAGAGGTCGAGCCGGCCGTCGCGGTCGTAGTCGAGCCAGGCCGCGCTGGTACCGAAATTGGCGTTCCTGATCCCCGAGGCCGCGGTCATGTCCCGGAACTTGGCGCCGCCCCCTTCACCGACATTCTTGAACAGCCGGTCCCCTTCGAGCGCCGTGATGTAGACGTCCTGCTTGCCGTCGTTGTCGTAGTCCGCGACCGCCACGCCGAGGCCGTACATCTCCACGTCGAGACCGCTCCCCTTCGTGACGTCCGTGAACCTGCCCTTGCCGTCGTTCCGGTAGAGGGCGTGCAGCGACTTGCGCCCCTTCGGCTTCCAGTCCTTGCTGTTGATCAGGAGGACGTCGAGCCAGCCGTCGCTGTTGAAGTCGAGGAAGGCGCCGCCCGAGCCCAGCGTCTCGGGCATGTACTTCTTCCCCGCCCGGCCGCTGTTGTGGGTGAACTTGATACCCGCCGCGGCCGTGACGTCGGTGAACCGGAGGCCCGCGGCGGCGGGCGCCGGAGCCGCCGGCTTGCGGGCCGGCGGCGCGGCGCTCCCGGCCGCCAGGGCGGCGAGCAGGGCTGCGACGGCGAGAAACGCCAGAACGACATGCTTCACAGTCAACCTCCCGCGGCCACCGGACCGGGCTCCCGCGCGGGAGCCCCGGGCCGTGGAATCTGGTCCAGGGGGACGCTCTCGTGCTCGTGGATCGGCTGGCGCTCGTTGTTGTCCTCGGGACTGATCCGCCGCCGCTCGGCCGTGATGGCCTGGGAGGCCTCGTCGACCTTGAAACGTCGGAAGAGCTTGGCCTCGCGCGCCGCCTTCTCCGAGTCTCCCAGGGCGCGCCAGCAGAGCATGGCCGTGTAGTGCATCTGCACGTCCTCGGGGTCGACGCCGCCGACGCGCTCCAAAAACTTCAGCGCCTCCCGGTATTCCCGCTTGAGGAAGAGCACGCGGGCGATCTGGTTGAGCACCACGCGGTCGCGCGGGTACTTGGCCTCGACCGTGCGCAGCGAGCGCAGGGCGGCGTCGTAATCCCCCTCGGCCTTCTCGATCATCGCCTTGAAGAAATGGATGCGGCCGAGCTCGGCGTTGATGGCCATGGCTTTCTCGATCAACGGCCGGGCGGCGTCCACCTGCCCTTCGCGGATCAGGGCGCGCGCCACGTTCAGCCAGCCGTCGGCGTACTTGGGATCGGCCTGCGTGACCTTGCGGAACGCGAATTCGGCCCCCTTGAGGTCGCCCTGGAGGAGCATGCCGATCCCCCAGTCGTTCCAGCGCTCCCAGTCCTCCTTGACGACCACCGGCTTCCAGGCCGTCTCGCCTGCTCCGGAGGCTCCGATCTCCAGCTTCGCCTCATCCGTGGCGAGGGTGATGATGGGCAGGTCGGGAATCTTCCCCTTGATCTTGCCGGAGACGTTCGCCGGGATGTTCGCCTCGTCGAACGAGAACTCCTGACTGTTGTGGTGGGCCGAGACCAGCGCGGGACTCTGTCCCGGCTTCGGCTGGCCAGCGTAGGAGAATTGCGTGTAGTAGTGGGCGAACTTTCGGTAGTTGAGCTTCGCCGTCAGGGTAATCGGCCCGCGGGCGTCCTCGGGGATCTTCATCCGGAAGTGGACCGTGTCGGCCGCTCCGGGCGGAATCAGACGGGCGTAGAGCGCGCTGCGGGCCTGCCAGGCGTTGCGCTTGTTGATCGGGTTCCCCTCGGCGTCCAGAGCCAGCGACTGATACCTGTGGGCCCCGGCCTCCACCGGCCCCTTCCCTCCCTCCTCCACCATGCCGCTCCAGAACACGACGCGGCCGTCGGCGTCCTTCCCCTGGAGCTCCAGCCAGACGTCGAAGGCGTCCACCGTGCCGCCGGGGAAGAAGTGGCCGATGGTGCGGGTGCGCACTACGACATCGACCTTGACCGTCGAGCCCGGCTTCAGGCGCGGCGCCGCCCGGTCGAGGGGCGCCGCCACCTTCCCGACCTCGCGGATGAACACCGCGCCGGTCTGCTCGGCTTCCTCGCCGACCGCGAAGGTGGACATGGTCTGCGGCCCCGCGTCCTGCCGGGGGGCCCGCCGCACCATGGGCATCTCCCCATGCCCCTCTTCCGCCGGCGAGACCGCGAAGATGTCCACCGTGATGAAGCCGGACTTCAGGAAGTCCACCGTGGCCTTCATCTGCTCCGCGTCCTTGTTCACGTAGGCCAGCGCCGTGTTGGCCGCCGGGAAGCGGTGAGAGTGGACGAAGCCGTCGACATTGCCGGGGTCGTTCGAGGGCACCAGCGGCATGTGGCAGCCGGCGCAGGTCTTGGACGCCGCCGGGTAGTAGAAGGAGCGGGCGCCCTGGCCGGAGACGCCGCTCGCCTGCCAGTTGTCGTAGTCGTTGAAGCCGCGGAACCAGCGGTAGGAGTTGACCGGCACGTCCAGGTGCACCTTGTGGCAGGAGGCGCAGAACTCGGCCGAGTCGTTGCGCATGAACGGTTTCATGAACGTCTTCCGGTGCGGCTCCGGATCGAGATAGGTCAGGAAGCGGTCCAGCTTCCGGATCGCCGGGTTCTTGCTGTTGGCCAGCTCGTGGAGCGGCGGGTACTCGATGGTGAAGTCGCCGTTGCCCATCGAGCTGTGCACCGCCGTGATGGCGTGGCAGGAGGTGCAGGCCAGGCCAGCGTGGGCCTCCGGAGTGTCGATCTGCTCCTTGATGGGGCGCTCGAAGCGGCCGTTGAAGAAGACCGCGTGGTCATGGCAGCCGGCGCACCACTTGGTCGGCTCGGTGCCCACCACGTCCTGCATGTACTCGATGGACTTGCGGTAGAACTGGTTGTTGAACGAGGCGAAGTGGTGCGCGGAGCTGTTCCACTGCGCGTAGATGTCCTTGTGGCACTCCCCGCAGGTCGCCGAGTCCATGAAGAAGTTCGACGGGATGATGTCGCCGGTGTTGGTGCGCGCCGAGGAGGGGAAGAAGGGGGACTGCGGCCCGTCGCCCTCTTCGTGCATCGAGGTGGGCACCACCAGCGGATTCTCGATGCTGTGGCTCGGGTTCGGATTCACCCGCCGCCAGACCGCCGCGCCCAGCGGCAGCAGGACCAGCAGGGCCACGGCCGCGGCGAAGCCCTTGCGGAACCTCATCCAGCCACCGCCCTCCGCCGCCTTCCGCCAGACCCAGGGGATCAGGGCGGCCACGGCCAGCGCCGCGGCAATCACGTGCGCCCAGAAGACCACCCGGTTCTCCCGCACGTTCCCCGCCGCCGCGAGCCAGACGCCCGCGATCAGGGCCACCAGGAAGAGCGCCAGCGCCGGCGCCATTCCCTTCCGCAGCTCCGGCCCGCGCACCAGCAGGAGTCCCAGGGCCACGGCCAGCGCGATCCCCAGGACCAGGTGCAGCAGCACGTTGCTCATGTAGAAGATGGTCGGAAAGGCGAACGCCGCGAGGTACGCGGTGTTGACCAGCAGGGCGAGAAACAGGACCGCCGTCCAGCGGGCGATCTTGTTGTTTGTCATGGCCTCGTCACCTCCTCAACCGGGCGCAACGCCCGGATCGGCCGCAGCGCCGGACGGGTGTTGTAGTGCTCCCGATAACGACGATGGATCGGGTCGTCGGGGAACCGCTCCCCCTCGGGGTAAGGATATTGTGACATGCCGTGGAAGGGGAGCGGCTCGACGGTCTGGGAAAAGGCGGTGTTGGCGTCGGCGTCCTTGGCCCAGCCGTCCACGAAGAGTAGGAAGTCGCGCCGCCACCCGGCCGGCAGCGGCGGCAGGGCGTCGACGTCGAAGAGGAGCCGGACCTCGTCGCCCGAGCCCATGACCACGAGCTGGTCGTCGAGATCCGCGAGCAGCGGCTGGACGTCGCCGTAGCGGGTGTAGAGCCCCGGCGTGGGGTTCCACATGGACACTGGCATCCAGCTCGCGTAGTCGAACCTCTCGGGCTGCTTGCGCTCGGGGTGGATCACCGGCCGCGAGAAGCCGCGGTAGCTCAGGGCCGCCGAGGACGGAGCCAGATCGGTCCTCGCGACCTCGGGCTCGCCGGTCTCCGCGGAGAGGAAGATCTCGTCCCAGTAGACGCAGAGGTTGGTGACGATCCGCACCTCGCGGGAGGCGGAGAGGAATTTGCCCGTGAGATCGACGACGATCGTCTTGGGCTTGCCCGCCGGGATACCCATGTCCTCGATCACCGTCCGCCACTCTCCCCGCTCGTCCCGGACTTGGAGATACGGGAAGACCAGGCCCGCGGCCGACTCCTGGGCCGCGCCGAGGAAGGTGGAGCCGTCGGCCCAGTCCACCCAGCCGGAGAGGACGAGCGCGGCTCGGCCGTCCGGGGCGGCGTCCCCGAAGTCGAGCTCGAGGTGGTGCATCTCGGCGATGCCGGCGTAGTCGCGCCGGAAGCCGTCGGGGTAGGAGCGGTCGCGGGCCAGCAGGCGCGGCAGCACGTCCCGGCCGTGGTGGTCGCGCGCCGCGACCGGCCGCACCCGCCGCTCGACGCCGAACAGGCGGAAGTCTGGGAACGGCGGGGCCTTGAACTTGTCATTGGTGAAGACCTCGACGCTC
The DNA here is from genome assembly GCA_036380715.1 of Thermoanaerobaculia bacterium. Taxonomy (GTDB): domain Bacteria; phylum Acidobacteriota; class Thermoanaerobaculia; order Multivoradales; family UBA5704; genus UBA5704. The sequence goes on from DASVEF010000140.1 coordinate 31,926, forward strand.
TCCGGGTGGTCGAGGGCGATGAGACGGATCTGGTCGAGATAGGCGACCTCGCGCAGCTCCTCGGTGATCCGGATCTCGTACTTCCCATCCGCGGGGACCAGCGACTCTCCGGCGATCTGGATGTACTCGTCGTGATCGACCGGGAAATAGGTGCCGTCCCCGGCGCTGGCGCCGAGCGGCGCCACCCCGAGCACGTCGGTGATGAATTCGAAGCCCTTCCCGTTCCACGTGAAGATCATCGGGCAGGAGCCGGAGAGGCGCGGCGCCTCCTTATAGGCCCGGGCGCCGGCCGCCTGGCGGGTTTCGTTCTGGATCAGCCCGTTCGGCCAGGTGATGCGGACCGCGTCCACCTCCGCCCGCTCCCCCAGGCCGAAGACCAGCGGCACGCCGCGGTAGACCTGCTTCTGATAGCTGGAGCCGGCCTTGACCTCGACCTCGGCCCCCGGAGCGAGCTTCAGGTTCTTCACCCCTTCGAGGCCGATGGACAGCCAGCGGTACCCGCTCCCGGTCGCGTTGCGGAGCTGCGTCAGGACGCCGTCCTTCCCCACCGCCGCGAGGTCCACCCGGCCGTCGCCGTCGAAGTCCGCCACCGTGAGCGCCACCGCCGGCGAGCCTGCGGGAGCCTCCGTCACCCGGTCGATCACACCCCGGTTGGCGAGATCGGCGAAGACCGCCGGGCCGGCCGGCAGCGCGGGCCCTTTCTCCAGCTTCCCGCGCAGGCTTCTCGCATTGCGGAGCACGCCGAGGCCCGGCACCGCCAGGTCGGTCCAGCCGTCCTGGTCGGCGTCGTGGGCCGCGAGCGGGCCGGAGCCCGCGGGCAGCAGATCGAGCGGCTCGGCCTCGTACTTCCCGCCCAGCCGGTCGCGGTAGATCACACCCGGCCGGTCCGCGTAAGAGACCGCGAGATCCATTCCCTGCGTGTCGGCCACGAGATCCAAGACGGCCGCGGAAAGCGCCTTCCCCTTCTCGAAGGG
>DASVEF010000141.1:0-2349 GCA_036380715.1 Thermoanaerobaculia bacterium
GATCCGTACGGCCGAGCCCGGCGGGCCGAACTTCTGGGCGTTGGCGAGCAGGTTGACGAAGACCTGAACGAGGCGCGGGGCGTCCCCCTCCACCTCGGGCAGTGGATAGGGAAGGTCGACCTCCAGCCGCTGGCCGCGCTGGGCGAGCAGCGGCGCGGTCATCTCGACCGCCTCTTCGACCACCTCGTCGAGGGCCACCGGACGCCAGCGGATCGACGCCTGCCCGGCTTCGATGCGCACGCTCTCCAACAGGTTGTCGATGAGCTGGGTCAGGCGCAGGCCGCCGCGCTCCAGGGAGAGGATGAGGTCCCGCGTCTCCGCGTCGTTGGCGGAGGGGTCCAGCAGGCGCTCGCGCAGCAGCTCGATCGATGCGCGCTGCGCCGCGAGCGGGGTCTTGAACTCGTGCGAGATGTTGGCGAGCACGGCGTCGCGCAGCCGGCGCGCCGCTTCCAGCTCGGTCTCGTCGGAGAGCACCTGGAACTGCTGCTCCTCGACCGGCGGCGAGCTGGTGATGACCACGGTCCGCTGGGTGCCGTCGCGGAGGAGGAGCTGCTCCGTGGCCCGGGTGGCGCCGCGGAAGCGGGCGTGCAGGATCGGGCAGTGCTCCTCGCAGGGGCGCACGCCGCCGGGGCCCACCGGCCGCAGCACGTCGCCGCAGAAGCGCCCGATCGCGTCCTGGGCCCGGATGCCGAGGGCGCTCGCGGCCTGGGGGTTGAGGTACTGGATCCGCCGGTCGCGGTCGACGCTGAAGACCCCCTCGACGATGCCGGTGAGGACCGCCTCCCCCTCGGCCTGCCGGCGGCGCAGCTCGGAGGTGAGGCGCAGCAGCCGCCGGCGCGTCTCTTCCATTGTGGTGGCGAGCGCTCCCAGCTCTTCGCCCGGAGCCCTGGGCACGGGGGTCGCGAGGTCTCCCCGGCCGATCCTCGCCGCGGCCGACGTCAGGGTGCGGACCGGGTCCGCGAGCCGCCGGCTGATGAGGAATCCCGCGAGGCTCGCCAGCGCGGCGATCACCAGCGACGCGGCCAGCAGGATCTGCACGAAGTGCTGGCGCGACGCCTTGACCGCCTCGGCCGGCAGCGAGGTCTCGACCAGGGCGATGGTTTCGCGGGGAGCGCGCCACGGCAGCACGGAGACGTAGAGGTCGCCGGACGCCAGCCGCCCGGAGGCCGGCGCCCCGGTCTCCAGCGCCCGCTCGCGCAGCCCGCGGCGCGGATCGTCCTCCCGCTCCAGAGCTTCCCCGGCGAGCACGACCTGGACGGGCAGGCCGATCTGCCGTGATGTCTCCTGGGAGAACCGGGCGTCCAGGCTCAGGGCGGTCACCGCGGTGGCGCCGGGGAAGGCGACGACGGGATCGGCGACGGCGAAGATCAGGTGACCCCTTGGACCGCGCACCAGCGCGCCGCCGGAGCCCGCCGCGCCCAGGAGCTCCAGCCATGGCAGCGGCGTGCCGCTGCCTGAGACCAGCTTCCCGCTTACAAACACGGCGCATCCGGACAGGTCGCTGGTGCCGCGGAAGCGGTCCAGGAAGGCGGTCAGCCCCGCGGCGTCCCCCTGCCGCAGCAGCCGGCCGACCGTAGGACGCTCGCCGAGCAGGCGGGCCGAGGTCCGCACGTCGCCCGCGGAGCGCTCGACCGCCTGGAGAGCGCTCCTCCCGGCCAGCCCCACGCGCGCCAGACCCTGGTCGTCGGCCAAGCGGCCGAGCAGCCGCACCGCCGCGATCGAGACGCAGATCACGGCGAGCAGCACGAGGCCGGTGTTGAGGCCGATCAGGAGCGCTCCGAGGCTCACTCTTCGCATGTGTGGAAGTTTAGTCCTAACCTCTGGCGGTCGCTTTCTCCCCACTGTAGAGACGCCCCGTGGGGCGTCTCCCCCGGTCCGCGGACCCGCTGGGATCAAATTCCGCCGCTGCGAAGGAGACGCCCCACGGGGCGTCTCTACAGTGGGGGGATTTCCAGCGGGCCGAAGGACGCTTTGCGTCAAAGTTACCGGCTCGTCCGCCACTCGATCAGACTCTTCAGCCCCAGAGTCACCAGCGCCAGCAGCGTCAGCAGCGACGCCGCGGCAAAAGCAGCCGAGAACTGGTACTCGTTGTAGAGGATCTCGACGTGCAGCGGCAGCGTCGTGGTCTCGCCGCGGATGTGGCCGGAGACCACGGAGACCGCGCCGAACTCCCCCATCGCCCGGGCGTTGCAGAGCACCACGCCGTATAGGAGCCCCCAGCGGATCTTCGGCAGGCTCACCCGCCAGAAGGTCTGCCAGCCCGAGGCGCCGAGGGTCAGGGCGGCCTCTTCCTCGTCGTTCCCCTGCCCCTGCATCAGCGGGATCAGCTCGCGCGCCACCAGCGGCGAG
>DASVEF010000142.1:0-11923 GCA_036380715.1 Thermoanaerobaculia bacterium
GTCGTCATCAGGGTTGCGACACGGGTTCTGGACATGGTGACCTCCTTGGTCAGTTGAGCCACCCGCTGGAACAGATGGCCGCGGTTGAGAAACGGCAGACCGGGGATTGCGGCCCGCCGGTCGACACAGGCGATGCTCCGCAAGGCTTCGAGATAGGCCCGGCGCGCGCCGGTGAGACGGACCACCTCGCCGTCGACGACCTGCTCGCGTGTGAGGGCGATGCGGGAGAGGAGCGCCCAGACGGCCGGATGGAACCAGAGGAGCGCCCGCACGCCCTCCTCGAACAACGCGAACAGCCAGTCGCGGCGGCGCACGTGGAGCAGCTCGTGGCAGGCGATCCCTTGCTGCGCCCGGAGCGGCAGCTCGAAAAAAGCCGAGGGGAGCAGCACGGTCGGGTTGCGCCAGCCGAAGGTCACCGGGCCGGGCACGTCGTCCGAGACCAGGATGCGGGCGCGCGCGCCCACCTCGCGGAAGACCTCTTGGATGGCCGGATCGAGCACCGCGGGCCGCGCTCCGCGGCGGTAGGCGCGCAGGGTACGCAAGCCGAGCAGCAGCCAGAGGAGACGGCCGAGCGTGCCGGCGGCCAGGGCCAGGAGGACGAATCCATAGAGAGGGAGCGCGCCGGGCGCCTGCGCGCCCGGGACCGCGACCGCTTCGATCCACCCGGTGAACGCCATCGCGGGCTCCGCCGGGCTTCTCCCGAGCTGGAGCACCGGCAGCAGGAGGATCGCCAGCAGCAGCCCCTGCCAGTAGCGGAGGCAGACCCGGGGCGGACCCGGGCGGAGGAACGCCGGCAGCAGGAGCCCGACTCCGAGGAGAAGGGCGACCTGGAGAGCGTACGAGGTCAGGTTGGCGGCGAGCGTCTGCGCGTTCATGGCTCCTCCTCCGGGATCTCTTCGATCATCCGGGAGATCTCTTCGAGGTCTTCCCGGGAAAGCCTGCGCTCCTTGACCAGGCTCAGCAGCAGCGGCTGCGCGGCGCCGTCGAACACCCGGCCGAGGAAGTCGTCGACCATGTTGGAGATCACCTCGCCCTTGGCCTGCACGGGCTCGTAGACGTAGGCCCGCCCCTCCGGCCGCTTGACCAGGTGACCCTTGCCTTCCAGCACGTTCATCATGGTCATGACCGTGGTGTAGGCGACCGGCTTCCGCTCACGCAGCGACTCGTAGACGTCGCGCACGGTGGCGGATTTCAGCTCCCAGACCACTTTCATGATCTCCAGCTCCTGCTCGGTGAGGGTTTTCGTCTTGGCTCTCATGTCTACTAATAACTTAGTACTAGGAATCTCGTTCGTCAAGGCTTTGGACGGGGGGAGGGGGCGGAAAGTTCCCGGCGGGCCCTCACCCCCTGGCCCCCTCTCCCGGAGGGAGAGGGGGAAAGAGAAGGAGGAAACGGGAGGAGGGAGGGGGCTTCAGCGGACGGAGATCGGCTCCTGCACGGGCAGCAGGTCGATCCTGGACTCCTCGACCTTCTGCCGGAAGGCGGCCACGTCCTCCGCGTAGAGGCGGTTGAAGTCGGCGAGGACCGCCTGGACCGCGGCCTCGGCCTCATCGAGGAAGGCCGTCTGGGTGGCGTTCGGACGGTCCCAGGAGGAGGCCAGGACCATGCTGGCGAACTCGACCTTGGAAAGCGCGGACGGATCGTCCACGATGCCTTTGGTGTCCGGCGGCACCTGGAGCCGCTTTTCCATCTCGGTGAGCTTCTTCTGAAGGTCGCGCGCCGCCTGCCGCAAAGCCTTGTGCGGGTCTTCAACTTTGCCGTCCTTGCCGTCCTTGCTGTCCTTGTCCGCATCGAGCTTCTTCAGCACGGCGGAGATGTCCGTCCGCGTCGAGCCGATCCGCTCGATGGCTTCGACCAGGCCCTCCTGCAGCCCCTTGACGCGCTCCAGGGCGGCCTCGCGGGCCTGCCAGTCGCCGTCCGCGTTCTTGGTGTAGGGATCGGCCACGACCTGCACGGTCCTCTTGGCCTCATGGCCCCGGTACTTGACCGTGACGTTGTAGGTGCCGGGTGGGACTTCCGGCCCGCTCTCCTCCTCGCGCTGACCTCCCCGCCGGTCGGTCGGCGGCTGGCGGAAGGGGTCGCGCCCGAAGTCCCAGACCGCCCGGTTGACGCCGAGCTTCGCGGGGCCTTTCATCTTGCGGACCAGCTTGCCCGAGGCGTCGGTGATGCGGATCTCGGCCTCGGGCTCCTTGCCGTCGCCCTTCTCGTCGCCTTCCGGCTCCGTCTGCTTCGGCGGGTCCTCTTTCAGTTGCTCGCCGGGGCGCGTGGCCTTGGCGGGCTCCTCCTCGGCCGCCCGCGCCTCCTGCCGCGCCTTCTCGCGCTCGCTCTCCTTGCGCTCGCGCTCCTTCTCCTCGTCGGGGAGGGGCAGGCCGGGAACGTTCAGCGAATAGGTGAGCTGGATACCGTAAGGCCGGTTCTCGCCGCGGAAATCGCCGGCGCCGGCCCGGGAAGCGCCGCCGGCCATCATCCGGCGATGGAGGAGGCCCGGCGCGGCCGGGAAGAGGTGGACCGGCTTCTTCAGGGTGTCGGGCGTCATCTCGCGCAGCGGTGTGACGTCGTCCACCACGTACGCGGCGCGGCCATGGGTGGCGATCACCAGGTCGTGCTCGCGCGGATGGACCACCAGGTCCGCGACCGCCGTGGTGGGCAGCCCGTGCTTCCACTGCATCCAGCTCCTGCCGCCGTCGTTCGAGAACCACAGGCCGAACTCGGTGCCGAGGAAGAGGAGGTCCTTGTCGGCCGGGTCCTGCTCGATCGACAGGGCATAGCCCCAGAGATCCTTCGTCGCCAGGCTCTTCCAGGTCTTGCCCCAGTCGTCGGTGCGGTAGACGTAGGTCTCCCAGTCGGACCGGCGATGGTTGTCGAAAACGATGAAGGCGCCCGCGGGATCGAAGCGCGACGGGCGGATGTGCGGCACCCAGGTGTTGGCCGGCACGCCCGGGATGTTCTTCTCGACGCTCTGCCAGCTCTTGCCGCCGTCGCGGGTGACGTGCACCCGGCCGTCGTCCGTGCCGACCCAGATCACGCCGCGCTGCGCGGTGCTGGGCGCGACGGCGAGAATGGTGGTGAAATTTTCGGCGCCGGTCACATCGGGGGTCAGGCCGCCGCTCTCCGCCTGTTTCTGCCACTCCGGATTGTCCGTGGTCAGGTCCGGGCTGATCACCGTCCAGGTCTCGCCGCGGTCGGTCGATTGGTGGACGTACTGGCTGCCGTAGTAGATCGTGGCCGGCTCGAACGGATCGACGGCGATGCCGGCGTTCCAGTTGAAGCGGAGCTTCTCCGCCGGATCGTTCGGCTTGACCTCGGGCGGACGGACCACCTTGACCTCGCCGGTGCGCAGGTTCCAGCGCATGAGGAAGCCGCCCTGGGCCATGGAGTAGCCGCGCATCGAGTCCTCGGGATCGGGCACCGTGTCGAAGCCGTCGCCGAAGCCGATCTTGCTCCAGTGCTGGTTGCGGATGCCTCCCTCCTCCCACACCTCCGCCGGGCCGCGCCACGAGCCGTTGTCCTGCATGCCGCCGTAGACGTTGTAGGGCACGTCCATGTCGACGTGCACGTGGTAGAACTGCCCGAGCGGCAGGTTCGGCGGGAAGTACCAGGTCGCCCCACGGTCGCGGCTGATGCCGAGGCCGCCGTCATTGCCGACCACGATGTGGTCCGGGTCCTTCGGGTTGATCCACATCGCGTGATAGTCGCCGTGGATCTCCCGCGAGCGGCCGAGCGTTTCGAAGGTCTTGCCGCCGTCGTTCGACACGGTCAGCCGGGTGGCCACGTTGTAGACCCGGTTCGGCCACACAGGGTCGACCCGGAGGTCGGCGTAATAGAAAGGCCGGTTCGCGGTCTGCTGGTCGTCGTTGACGGTTTTCCAGCTCTTGCCGCCGTCCTCGGAGCGCACGAGCGCGCTCTTTTCGGCCTCGACCAGGGCGTAGACGACGTCGGGGTTCGAGCGCGAGATGGCGACGCCCATCCGCCCCAGATTTCCCTTGGGCAGACCGTCGTCCTCGGTCAGCTTCCTCCAGGTCTCGCCGCCGTCATGGGTGACGAAGAGCCCGGAGCCGGGGCCCCCGGAGCGGAAGGTCCACGGCTGGCGCCGGTGGTCCCACAGCGCGGCGAACAGCTTGTTCGGGTTCTCCGGATCCGCGACCAGGTCGGCCGCGCCGGTCCGCTCGTCCACGTAGAGAATCCGCCGCCAGCTCTTGCCGCCGTCGGTCGTCTTGTAGACGCCGCGCTCGGGGTTCTCCCCCCAGAGCCGGCCGAGGGCAGCGACCCAGGCGATCTCCGGATTCGAAGGATGGAGGACGATGCGGTGGATGCGCTCGGTCTTCTCGAGCCCGAGGTGTTTCCACGTGCGCCCGCCGTCGAGCGAGCGGAAGATCCCATAGCCCACCGACACGCTGTTGCGCGGGTTGCCCTCGCCGGTCCCCACCCAGACGACGTCGGGATTGGCCTGATAGACGGCCACGGCGCCGATCGACGCGACCTTCTGGTCGTCGAAGATCGGCTCCCACGTGAGCCCGCCGTTGGTCGATTTCCAGACGCCGCCGTTGGCCGCGCCCACGTAGAGCACTTCGGGATCGGACTCGACGCCCGCGACGTCGGCCACCCGGCCGCTCATGCTCGCCGGGCCGATCGACCGCGCCTTCATCCCGGCGAGCATCCCGGGATCGATCTGCGCCGCCGCCGGCAAGACGGGGAGAGCGGACATGAGGATCCATAGAACGAAAATTCGACGCATAGGGTCTCCAAAAAGATTGAAGGATCAGGGGGGTACGGCGACAGTGGCTGCAGGCCATCGCGCCGTACAGATAGCGCAGAGCGTCGAGGGTGTCAATGCGTTCTAAAATCGCTTCTCTGACGTTTACCATCCCAGGAGGTCCCATGCCGAAGAGAATCCGTCTGTTCATCGCCCTGCTCCTGTTGTCTCTCGTTCCAGCCGCTCTCCTCTCCCAGGCTCCCTCCGGCCAGCCCGGGAAGGAGACTAAAACCGAGAAGGAGAAGAAGCCGGCTCCCGAGGAGAAATCCTCGCGGACGCAGCACACGATCAACCTCGACGGTCAGAGGATCGCGTACACCGCGACCGCCGGCACCATCGTCCTGAAAGACGACGAGGGGACGCCCAAGGCGTCGGTGTTCTATATCGCCTACACCCGCGACGGCGTCAAGAACCCCGCGGACCGGCCGGTCACCTTCAGCTTCAACGGCGGACCGGGCGCCGCTTCGCTCTGGGTGCATCTCGGCGCTTTCGGCCCCAAGAAGGTCGAGCGGGACGACGAGGGGATGGGCACGCCGCCGCCCGGGCGCCTGGTCGACAACGATCAGTCGATCCTCGACGTCTCCGATCTCGTGTTCATCGACCCGGTGAGCACGGGCTTCAGCCGGCCGGCGCCCGGAGAGGACCCGAAGCAGTTCCACGGCGTGCAGCAGGACGTCGAGTCGGTCGGCGAGCTCATCCGGCTCTGGGTGACGCGCAACGAGCGCTGGGCGTCGCCCAAGTTCATGGCCGGCGAGAGCTACGGCACCACCCGCGCGGCCGGCCTCGCCCATCACCTGGCCGATCGCTATGGCATGGAGATGAACGGGGTGATCCTGATCTCCTCCGTCCTCAACTGGCAGAACCAGGAGTTCCACACCGGCAACGACATGCCGTTCATCATCCACCTGCCGACCTACACGGCGACCGCCTGGTACCACAAGAAGCTGCCGCCCGAGCTCAAGGACCTGCGGGCCACGCTCGCCGAGGCCGAGGAGTTCGCCCGCAACGAGTACGCCCTGGCCCTGATGCAGGGCGACCGGCTGCCGGACGCGCGCCGGCGCGAGATCGCCGCCAAGGTCGCGCGCTACACCGGCCTCTCTCCCACCTACGTGGAGCGCGCCAACCTGCGCGTCGACATCTACCGTTTCATCAAGGAGCTGCTGCGCGACCAGGGCAAGACCGTGGGGCGGCTCGACAGCCGCTTCACGGGGACCGACCTCGACGCGGTCGGCGAGTACTCCGAATACGACCCGAGCAGCGTCTCGCTCGACGGGCCGTACGCGGCGGCGGTCAACGACTACCTGCGCCGGGAGCTGGGGTTCAAGGAAGACCTGGTTTACGAACGCCTGAACCGTAAGGTCTGGCCGTGGAATTACTCCGAGTTCGCCAACCAGTACCTCAACATGGCCGAGATGCTGCGCCGGGCCATGACCCGCAATCCGGACCTCAAGGTGCTCATCACCAGCGGCTACTACGACTTGGCCACTCCGTACTTCGACTCCTTCTACACCGTGGATCACCTCGGCCTGCCCGCGGAGCTGCGCGGCAACGTCCGCGTCACCACCTACGAGTCCGGCCACATGATGTACATCCGCAAGGCCGACCACCAGAAGCTCAAGCACGACGTCGTGGAGCTGATCCGCGGCACGGCTCCTTGACCCTCACCCCCGGCCCCTCTCCCGCGAGCGGGAGAGGGGTGAAACGCCTCAAAAAGCCATCTTCTTTGATATCGCTGTTTGCCAAGGTTCTCCCCTCTCCCTCTGGGAGAGGGGCCGGGGGTGTGGGCAAAACGGCTGGGAGGCTCATCACCTCCCAGCCGCCCGCGGGGTCAGACCGCGGTGGGGAAAACCTAACGATGAAGCGTGACCGTCGAGGTCGTCGCAGCCGACGCGGGGACGGTCTTGGCCTTCGGAGCCGCTTTCTTCGTGAAGCGCGGCAGGAAGGCGTGGCGGAGCACCCGGCTCAGCACCGCCGGATGGAACAGCGCCTCGGGGCCCTTCAACATGTGGTTCACTTCCTGGAACCGCACGTAGACCTCGGGGCTCTCCGGAATGAGCTGGAACACCTGCTCCAGGTACCAGTGCATGAGCTTCACCTTGGGGGTGATCGCGCCGCCCTGGGTGGACGGCCAGCGCAGGTCTTCACTGGTGGCCAGCGCCCACCCGGCGGTGACCACCTTGCCGACCGCCTTCTGGAACTTCAGCGGATCGAGCCGGCGGCCGCCTTCGCTCTCGCGCAGGAAGCGGTCGAGCTCCTCGGCCTCGAGGCTGGCGACGGTCATCCCCAAGCCGTACACCGGATTGGTGCAGCACACCGAGTCGCCCATCGCCACGAAACCCTTGGGCATGTGCGCCAGCCGGTCATATTCACGCAGCCGGTTGGCGGTGCGCCGGTAGCCGGTGACCCGGGTCAGCGGCTTGGCGTCGGCGATGGTCTTGTACAGCTCCGGCGAGGAGAGGCTGCGCGCGAAGGCCAGGAATCCCTCCTCGTCGGTCGGCGGATAGTCGTGCATCACGCCGGCGACGGTGACGAGCCAGCGTCCGCCCTCGATCGGCTGGATGATGCCGGCGCGCGGCTGGTACGGCGGCCGGTTCATGAGCAGCATGATCTTCCAGTCCGCCTGGAAGCCCGCCGGCGGCTCGTAGATCCGGGTCGCGTAACCCCAGCCCGCGTCGACGACGGTGTCCTCGGGGGCCGGATAGCCGAGCTCGGTCAGCCACTGCGGGGCCGGCGACATGCGGCCGGAGGTGTCCACCACCAGCTCGGCCCGCAGCACCCGCTCCTCGACCTCGGCGTCCGGCGTCCGCTTGCGGGGAACGATGCGGACCCCTTCGATCCTGGAGCGGTCCTCGCTGGCGACCAGGCCCGCGACCTCGACGCCCTCGATGAAGCGGATCTTCGGGTTGGCCGACAGATGACGGCGGATCGTCGACTCGAGGAACGGACGGGTGAAGGTGATGATCTCCAGCCCGGTCTTGACCTTGGGCGACCAGCCCGTGCGGTAGAGGACCCGGAAGTCGGTCCCCTGGTCGACCTGATGGCTCCCGCCGGCGAGCAGGTCCTCCCGCACGCCCGGGAAGAGCTTGTCCACCACCATCAGGCCACGCTTGAGAAGGAAGTGCAGGTGCCGGCCCTGCGGGACCCCGGGCCGGTTCTCGCTCCCCGGCGGGAAGTGGTCCCGCTCGACGAGGGTCACCTCGTCGTAATGGTCGGCCAATGCGCGCGCCGCAAACATGCCTCCGATGCTCCCCCCGATTACGACTGCATGCCGGATACCGCCAACAGATTCATCCAACCGCTCTTGCAACCGGCTTTCGTACAGCATGGGGTCCTCCCTTGTCGTCTCGGCGAGGCTGCTGCCGCTGACTTGTTGCCATGTGGGAATTGCATGAAGAATGCCAGAGCCTCTCGCTCCTCGCGCTCGTCTGTTTTCTCTTCGCTCCGCAGGGCCGGCGAACCTCCGCATCCGCGGAAGTCTGTCCTCCGCGCAGGTCTCGGCCGTCCTCCAAAGCGCTCTCTAGAGATGAAAAGGTCATCTTGTCTGGATATGTCGAAAGATCCCGGGACATTTCGTTCGCTGGCTCCCTGAGAGAGATACGCACGCCGCCGCCGGAAGGTTGAGGGGACGAGAGTGTCCGGAAATGGGACGCGCCTGACCGGAAGTGGTATGGGCCCTCCCCCCCCGGCCCCCTCTCCCACCCCCTCCCGACCTTCCGGGAGAGGGGGCCGGGGGGGTGAGGGCCCTGCAACCCTGGCCCCGCTACCGCGTATCCTTTCGAGGACTGTTTCTTGCCTCAGGGAGGTTTTTGATGAAGCGTCTGTCCCGATCCTTTCTCTGCCTGGCCGCGCTGATCTTCGGCGCGGGCGCGGCATCCGCCCAGACCAAGCTGCTCCGTTTTCCCGACATCCATGGAGACAAGGTGGTCTTCACCTACGCCGGCGACCTGTGGACCGCGCCGGCCGCCGGCGGCGCGGCCAGCCGGCTCACCGCCCACCCCGGCCTCGAGATGTTCGCCAAGTTCTCGCCCGACGGCCGCTGGATCGCCTTCACCGGCCAGTACGACGGCGACGAGCAGGTCTACGTGATCCCGGCCGCCGGCGGAGTGCCGAAGCAGCTCACCTGGTACCCCGCGCGCGGACCGCTGGCGCCGCGCTGGGGCTACGACAACCAGACCCACGGCTGGACCCGCGACGGCAAGGCCGTCCTCGTCCGCTCCATGCGTGACGGCTGGGACCTCGCGGACACCCGCCTCTACACCGTGCCGGTGGACGGCGGCCTCGGCGAGGCGCTGCCCATGCCCATCTCCGGAGCCGGCGACTTCTCGCCCGACGGCAAGAAGGTCGTCTACACCCCGCTCGCCCGCGACTTCCGCACCTGGAAGCGCTACCAGGGCGGCTGGGCCCAGGACCTGTACATCTTCGACCTCGCCACCTTCGAGACGAAGAACATCACCTCCCACGTGCGCACCGACCGCGATCCGATGTGGATCGGCAACAAGATCTTCTTCAACTCCGACCGCACCGGCACTCTCAACCTCTACGCCTACGACCCGGCCGCCGGGACCACCGAGGCCCTCACCAAGAGCACCCAGTGGGACGTCCGCTGGCCGAGCGCCGACGACCAGGGCCGGATCGTCTACGAGATGGACGGCGAGCTCAACGTGCTCGACACCCGCACCGGCCAGTCGCGCCACCTCTCCATCGACGTGCCGAACGAAGGGCTCTACAGCCGCCCCGCGCAGATCGCGGTCGCCAAAAACATCGAGGACGCCGCGCTCTCGCCCAAGGGGCAGCGGGCCGTGATCGTCGCCCGCGGCGACGTCTTCTCGGTGCCGATCGAGAAAGGCGTGACGCGCAACCTCACGCGCACCGGCGACGCGCATGACAAGTGGGCGCGCTGGTCGCCCGACGGCCGCAAGATCGCCTTCATCTCCGACCGCTCCGGCGAGGAGGAGGTCTGGCTGATCGACCAGAACGGCACCGGCAAGCCCGAGCAGCTCACCCAGGGCGGCAAGGCCATGCGCTACTCCCCCGAGTGGGCGCCCGACGGCAAGCGGATCGCCTTCAGCGACAAGGACGGCAAGGTCTGGATCCTCACCGTCGCCGACAAGAAGCTGACCGAAGTGGCGGACGACAAGTACGGGTTCGTCCGCGACTACGCCTGGTCCCCCTGCGGCGGACACCTCGCCTTCAGCATGAACGACGCCAACGGCCTGCGCTCGATCTGGATCTGGAGCGCCGGGGACGGCCGCCTGCGCCGCGTCACCGACGAGATGTTCCATGAGCGCGAGCCCTTCTTCGATCCCAAGGGCAATTATCTCTACTACCTGGGCAACCGCGAGTACGCTCCGCAGCTCGATCAGACCGACTTCAACTTCGCCACCGACCGCAACGTCGGCATCTACGTCCTCTCCCTGCGCAAGGACGTCGCCCATCCCTTCCCTCCGGAAGAGGACGAGGTGACGATCGACGAAGAGAAGAAGGAGGACGAGGAGAAAGGCGAGGAGGAAAAAGAGGCCAAGGAGGAGAAGGGGAAAGACAAGGACGAGGAGGACGACAAGGTCAAGGCCAAGGCCTACACCAGAATCGACTTCGACGGCCTGGCCTCCCGGGTCGCCCGCGTGCCCGTCCCCTTCGACAACTACTTCGGCCTCTCCGCCGGCGAAGGAAAACTGATCTATGTCAAGTCGCCGAGTTTCTTCCTCGGGCGCGAAATCGCCGAGCGCCCGTCGCTGCGCCTCTTCACTTTCGAGGGCCGCAAGGAGACGACCCTCGCCGAAGGGATCGACGGTTACTTCCTCTCCTATGACGGGGCCAAGGTGATCGTCGCCCAGGAGGGCCAGTGGAGCCTCTACGACGCCACCCCCGCCGGCAAGGACACGAAAAAGGCGATCTCGACCTCGGGACTGGTGGTGGACCGCGTGCCGGCCGAAGAGTGGGAAGAGATCTTCGACGAAGTCTGGCGGCGCTACCGCGACTTCTTCTACGTCGAGAACATGCACGGCTACGACTGGGCGGCCCTGAAGGAGCAATACCGGCCGCTGCTCGCCCACGTCGGCCACCGCTCCGACCTCAACTACGTGATCGGCGAGATGATCGCCGAGCTGAACGTCTCCCACGCCTACGTGGCCGGCGGCGACTTCGAGCTGCCTCCACGCCCGCGGGTGGGGCTGCCGGGCGCCCGCTTCGAGCTCGACGACAAGGCCGGCCGCTACCGGATCTCCAGGATCTTCCAGGGTCAGAACGAAGAAGACCGTTACCGCTCGCCGCTGACCGAGGTGGGCGTCGACGCGCGTGTCGGCGACTACGTGCTGGCCATCGACGGCGTGGACCTCGAAGCCAAGGACAACCCCTACCGGCTGCTGCGCCACAAGGCGGACCGGCCCGTCCGGCTCACCCTCAACAGCAAGCCCACGATGGAAGGATCGCGCGAGGTGATCTTCCGGCCGATCTCGTCGGAGACCGACCTGATCTATCTCGACTGGATCAGGCGCAACCGCGAGAAGGTGGACAAGCTCTCCGGCGGCAAGATCGGCTACCTGCACATCCCCGACATGGGAGAATCCGGCCTGCGCGAGTTCATCAAGTGGTATTACCCGCAGATCCGCAAGGAAGGACTGATCATCGACGTGCGCGACAACGGCGGCGGCTTCGTGTCGCAGATGCTCCTCGACCGCCTGCAGCGCGTGCTCCTCGCCGTGGACTTCGGGCGCCTGAGCGACGAGCCGGCCACCTATCCGGCGGTGACTTTCTACGGCCACATGGCCTGCCTGATCAACGAAGGGTCGTCCTCCGACGGCGACATCTTCCCCGCCATGTTCAAACAGGCGGGGCTCGGTCCGCTGATCGGCAAGCGCACCTGGGGCGGCGTCGTGGGCATCAGCGGCCGCGGTCCGCTGATCGACGGCGGCCAGATCAGCGTCCCCGAAGCCGGCTCGGCCTCGATCCAGGGAGACTGGATCATCGAAGGCTACGGCGTCGATCCCGACATCGTGGTCGAGAACGATCCCAAGTCGGTCCTCGCCGGCCGCGACCCGCAGCTCGAGCGCGGAGTGCAAGAGGTGATGAAGAAGATCCGCGAAGAGCCGCGCGTGCTCCCCAAGAAACCCGCGCCTCCGGTCAAGACCCAGGCCGGGATCGAGGCGCTGGCGAAGGGGCAGCAGTAGGGTT
>DASVEF010000143.1:0-7664 GCA_036380715.1 Thermoanaerobaculia bacterium
GGGGTTCGGCCCCTACATGCCGGACCAGCTCGCCCTGTTCGGCACGGCCGACAAGGTGCTCCGCCTCCAGCCCGACTTCGGCCACATCGACCATTTCATGACCCCGCGGCACCGCGACTTCGTCGAGAGGCCGATCTTCAACTGGGCGGTGCGGGTGTTCGAATAGTCCTCACCCCCTACCCCGACCCTCAGCGAATTTCTGGCCGCAAACCGTGGCTGAGCTGTTTCTTAGCTCCCCCTCTCCCGCTCCTGCGGGAGAGGGGGCTGGGGGGTGAGGGCTCCAACGACGTATAATAGCTAGAGCTGTTCGTCGTTGAAGCGAAACGTCCGGAGCGCCCCCAGGAGTCTTCCCCATGCGCAAGTCGATGCTCGCCGCCCTCCTCCTCGCGTCTCTGCTGCCCGCCGCCGCTGTGGCGCAACGGCCTTCCTGGCCGACTCTGGAGCGCCAGCTCTCGGAGGACCGGGTCCCCCGCGACAGCGCCCTCGCGGAGCTGATCGCGAAGAACCAGGAATTCAGCCTGCTGCGGCCGGAGGAGGCCCGCGACGAGCTGCCGGTGCCGCTCTGGCTGCGCGTCCTGTGGCGCAAGGCGCACCCGGAGGGCCCCTACAGCGGCGACGATCCGACGGGCGGCTACCCGTTCGTCCTCAAGGAGCTCCACGAGTGGATGGTGAGCCATCCGGACCTCGCCAAGGACTCCTCCGGAATCCAGGCGCTCCAGGCCGCCGCGGCGGTGCCCCGGGCGACGCTCTCCGCCGGGACCAATCAGCGCATCTCCGGCGCGGCCTTCAATCCGCGCAGCGAGTCGGACATCCGGGTCAACTACTGGGAGCCCCAGAGAATCGTCGCCGCGTCCAACAACATCCAGAGCTCCGGAGCGCTCGCGGTCTTCTATTCCGATGACGGCGGGGCCTCCTGGCGCCAGACCCTTCTGCCCCTGGTCCAGAACGCTCAATTCCACTCCGACCCCGCCGTGGACTGGACCTCCGACGGCACCGCCTGGGCGGTCGCCATCGGGATCGATCCAGGCGAGCGGACGCTCCGGCTCCAGGCCTTCCAATCGGCGGACGGCGGCGCCACCTGGACCTTCGACCAGACGATCTCGGGCGAGCACCGCCTCGCGGACAAGCAGCTCATCTGGACCGACCACAGCAACGGGTCGCCTCACAAGGACAACCTCTACGTGATCTGGCACAACGGACCCTCGGTCTACGTCAACCGCCGGGTCGCGGCCACCAGTGCCTGGGAGGAACCGCGCCAGATCAGCGGCGTCGAAACCCGGGGGACCGGGATCGGCTCGGACGTCAAGACCAACAACCTCGGCCACGTCTTCGCCTTCTGGCCCGACACCGGGAGCCGCAACATCTTCTTCGCCAAGTCGATCGACGGCGGGGCCTCCTGGGCGCGGCCTTCCATCCTGGGGCGGACGTGGGGGAGCTTCGACCTCCAGATCCCGGCGCAGGGGCGGCGCCAAGCGCTGATCTACGTCACCGGCGGGGCCTTCTACCGCGGCCCCAGGAAGAACATGGTCTACGCGGCCTGGACCGACCTCTCGGGAATCCAGGGATGCCGCACTCCGCTCAACGAGCCGCGGCTCGACGTCAACCATCCCTGCCAGACCCGGATCTTCTTCTCCCGCTCGACCAACGGCGGCAGGACCTGGAGCGCGCCGCGGGCGATCAACAACGCCGGCACGCGCAACGACCAGTTCAACCCCTGGCTGGTGGTGGACGAGACCTCGGGCGCCCTGGCCATCATCTATTACGACACGGTCACCGAGGCGCGGGTGCGCACGAACGTCTGGGCCCAGGCTTCGATCGACGACGGCGCGACCTGGAGCGCTCCGTTCCGGGTGACCACGCAGTCGAGCCTGGCGACCGGCTTCTCGTCCGACCCCAACCAGTACGGCGACTACAACGGGCTTTCGGGCATCGCCGGGACGTTCTTCCCCTCCTGGACGGACCGCCGTGCAGAGGGGCGCGAGCAGATCTGGACCGCGCCTCTGGTCCTCCAGGTGCGCCGCAACCGGATCGCCTCCGCCGAGCCCTCCCCCGCGCTGGCCTGCCTGTTCCGGTTCCTCGCCGTGGACGAGGGCTGGAGCGTCGAGGAGATGCTGCAGCCGATCTGCGAGGGGTGATGGACATCATCTGTCTGGACGACGCGGGCTGCCTCTTCCTCTCGCCCAGGATCACGGACTGGCAGTACGTCGACCACCACGGGATCTCGGTCGTGATCGACCTGGAGGGGGACCTCGACGCGGGGGTGCCCACGCACCCCAACCACGTCCTCTACCTCTACTTCCCGATCTACGACGAGGATCTGCCGGACATGCCGAAGCTCCAGGCGGTGGCGAAGCTGGGCGCGGACCTTGTGCGCAGCGGGCACAAGGTCCTCTCCCACTGCGGCATGGGCTTCAACCGCTCGGCCCTGGTCGCCGGCCTGATCCTGGTGAACCTCGGCCTCACCGGCGAGGAGGCCGTGACCATCCTGCGGAGAAAACGGCCCGGCGCGCTGTTCAACGAGGTGTTCGCGGATTACCTTGTGAGGCTGTGAGGACCTTCACCGCCGCGTCGAGCTGCGAATCCTTCCCGGTCAACCCTTCTCCGATCGGCCGCACGACCTCGACGTCCACCGGCCGCGGGCTCATCTCCATGTCCTGACCGCGGCTGTCGGTAATCTTGATGAAGGGCAGGCGGACCTCCGCGCCGTCGAGAAGCGGCACGTTCGCGGTGTAGATGATCCAGCCGGCCGTGGGCTCCCCCACGACCTTGCCGAGGCCGAGCGTGCGATACCCCTCGGTGAAGTCCTCGGCGTCGGACAGCGAGTGCTGGTTGGTGACCAGGACCGTCGGCCGCTCCAGGGCGCGCTGGCCGAGGATGGTCCGGGCCGGAGCCGTGGGCATACCGCGGTAGGTCATGTTCAGGTAGCCGCGCCGGGAGAGGATGTCGATCGCGTAGGCGTTCACGAAGCCGCCGTTGTTGTTGCGGATGTCGATCACCACCCCCTCGCGCGCCTGGTTCTCCGCGTCCAGGTCGACGAGGAGCTGCGCGAGCGAGGCGGCGCCCATGTCGAACATGTGGACATAGCCGAACCGGCCGTTGCTGACCCGCGCCACGTAGGCCCGGTTGTCCTCGACCCACTTGCGGTAGGCCAGTCCCTTGGCCGTGCGCTGGTCGGCCGGGCGGACCGCCACCTCTCGCCTGTCGCGGCCTTCCGGCGAGGCGGCCACGGTGAGCGTCACCTGGCGGCCGATCTCGTGGTCGAGGATCTGGTCGAGGTTGGTAGTCCCGTCGACGGGCTTGCCGTCCACGGCCAGGAGGTAGTCCCCCTCCTTCACCTTGCGGGTCACCGCCGCGGGCCCCAGGGGCAGCACCTCGCGGATGCGCAGACGGCCGTTCTCCTCGTACTCCTCACGGTCGAAGCGAAGGCCGAGATAGCCGGTCGTGCGCGCGACGTTGCCGGGCGGGATGCGGACTCCGGTGTGCGAGGCGTTCAGCTCGCCGATCATCAGGTTGAGCAGCCGGTACAGCTCGTCGCTGGTGCGCGCCGCCGCCACCCGGGGCATCAGCTCGGCCCGGGCGGCCTCCCAGTCGACGCCGTGCATGCCGGGATCGACGAAGTTGTCGCGCAGATAACGCCAGGCCTGATCGAACACGGCGAGCTTCTCGCGCGCGAAATCGACGTCCATCTCCGCGGTGACCGACAGCGAGCGCGGCTGGCCCGACTCCAGGGGAACGGCGCGGATCTCGCCGCCGTCCAGGTAGAAGACCTCCTTGCTGTCCGGCGTGAAGTGGGGAGACAACTTGTCGCCCGCCGTGGAGGTGAGCTGCTTGGGCACTACCGGTCCCCGCGCCAATTCGTCCAGCGAATAGACGTAGAGGTTGGACTGGGCGCCGGTGGCCCCCAGGAGGACGGCCCACTTGCCGTCCGGGCTGATCACCGGCGAGCCGACGTCGAAGCCGACGGGCAGCAGCGTCAGGCGGCGCCGGATCCCCTCGAAGACGATCTCCGTGGTCTCGGGCTCCGGCTTCTTGACGGCGCTCCCGGCCTCCTCGGCCTTCTTCTCCTCCCGCGCCTTCTTCTCCACGTCCTTGGGATCGGCGGGGCCGGGCTCCTGCGACGGCGGCTCGGGATCGAACAGGCTGCGGAACTGGTCTTCGCGGAACTTCGGCGTGCGCGGCATGAGATCGATGCGGGCGAGCTGCCAGTCCTCGGTGCGCTGGCCCGTGGCGAAGAGGAGGTATTTGCCGTCGGGGCTCCAGGAGACCGCGTCGCTGCCGACGTTCGCCAGGAAGCTGACCTGGCGGGCCTCTCCCCCCTCGGCCGGGACGATCAGGAGGTTGCGGAACTGGCGCTCGCCATAGCTCAGGTAGGCGACCCACCGGCTGTCGGGCGACCAGACGAACGGGCGCTCGGAGCCGAGCGGCGGCGCCTCGAAGAAGCCGGAGGCGAGAAGCCGCTCGCGGCCGGAGGCGACGTCGAGCGCGCGCAGCTCGCGCCGGTCGCGATGGAAGGCGAGCTGCTTGCCGTCGGGCGAGAAGCGCGGCGTGTCGTCGGACGCGGCGCCGCTCGTGAGCTGCGTCTCCTTGCCCGTGCCGAAGTCGTAGAGGAAGAGGTGGGGCCGGCCGTCGCGGTCGGAGACGTAGACGAGGCGCCGGCTGTCCGGCGCCCAGGCGATCTGGGATTCGGCGGCCGGGGTCTCGGTCACGCGCGCCGCGCTCCCTCCGTCCTTGGCCGAGGCGGCGAAGACCTCGCCGTGGACCACGAACGCCACCTTCTTGCCGTCCGGGGAGAGGGCGAGCTGCTCGATGTCCGACGTGAACCGCGCGCGCTCCACCGCGGCGCCGGCCGGCGCGCCTTCGAGGGAGATCGCGACCTCGGCGGCCTTCCCCGTCGCCAGGTCGAGCTTCCAGACGCCGAAGCCGCGCTCGAAGACGAGGGTACGGCCGTCCTGGGAGAGGGCCGGCCAGAGCAGCCGGCCGTCGCGGAACGCGGTCACCGGCCGGGCCTCGGGCATCCCGTCGCCGTCCGGCAGGTCCGCGTACCAGAGGTTCTCCGCGCCGTCGCGGTCGGACACCCAGAAGAGGCGCCGCCCCTCGGGGCTCCACATCGGCCACAGATCCCTGGCGTCGCGCGCGCTCACCTGGCGGTAGGCGCCGTCGCGCAGGAGCCAGATCTCCGACTCGTCGAGATGACTGTGGCCATGGCGCCACCACTGGTTGAAGCCGACGCCGCGCGCCACGAAGGCGAGCGCCCGGCCGTCGGGCGAAGGCGCCGCGAAGTACTCGCCGACATAGCGGTCGGCGCTGACTTCCATGGGCGTGCCCCCTTCGGGGCGGACGCGGTAGAGGTCGTTCATGTTGGCGATGTCGCGCGCCGACGAGGAGAAGTAGATCCACGCTCCGTCGCGCGACCAGCCGTCGAGGTGGTCGAGCTCGTCGTCCCAGGTCAGGCGCCGCAGCTCGCCGCTCGCCAGGGTGAGGACGTAGACGTCGCCGTTGCCCGTCCGGGTGGAGACGAAGGCCAGGCGCTTGCCGTCCGGAGAGAACAGGGGGCGCGAATCGGTCGCGGGATGGGCGACCAGGAGCCGGGCGGTCCCTCCCGACGAGGAGACGGTCCACAGGTCGCCGCCCGAAGCGAACACGATCTGCGAGCCGTCGGGCGACAGCGCGGGCTGGGACAGGGACGGAGCGGGCGTCGCCTCGCCGGCAGTCTGAGCCAGGGCCGGGACACAGAGAAAAGACAGAACGAACAGGAGCATCTTCGCGCGGGCCATCGAGCCTCCCCGAGACGAATGACGGGCGCCAGTATAAGACGGAGCCTCTTTCGATCTACGCAGCCGTTCGGTGTAATGTTCCGGGCATGAGTTCCCGGAGCTGGTGGTTCGCCTTCCGCGGCAACGAGCTGCTCGTCCGGATCGAGGGCTCGGCCGCGAGTCTCCCGAGCGGCGCCGAGTGGGAAAACCTGGGGATGCCCGGCTCCGCTTCCCACGAAATCGGCGTCCTCCAGGGGATGGCCTGCCGCGCGGTCGGGCTGCCCGCCGAGGCCGAGCCTCCCGAGGGCATGGCGTTCCAGGGGCTGCGGAAGCTGTGGGGGCTGCTCGACGAGGAGGCCTGGAGGCTCGCCGGCCGGGCGGTCCAGATCGTGGAGTGGGACCGCAACCACCGGTTCTGCGGGCGCTGTGGCTCCGAGACGAAGCCGCACCCGAAGGAGCGTGCCCGGGTCTGCCCCGGCTGCGGCCTGGAGCACTACCCTCGCCTCTCCCCGGCCGTCATCGTGCTCATCGAGAACGGCGACCGGATGCTCCTCGCCCGCTCTCCCCACTTCGCGCGCGGCGTCTACAGCACTCTGGCGGGCTTCGTCGAGCCGGGCGAGTCGCTGGAGCAGACCGTGGCGCGCGAGGTCTTCGAAGAGGTCGGAGTCGAGCTCGCGAACATCCGCTACTTCGGGAGCCAGCCCTGGCCCTTCCCCAACTCGCTGATGATCGGCTTCACGGCCGAGTACGCCGGCGGCGAGCTGCGCCCCCAGGAAGGCGAGATCGAGGACGCCCGCTGGTTCGGAGTGGACGACCTCCCCCTCCTGCCGCCGGGGATGAGCATCGCCCGCGCCCTGATCGACGACTTCCTCGCCCGGCAGGGGCGGGCCCCTCACCCCCCTGGCCCCCCTCTCCCACCCCCTCCCGCCGACCGGGAGAGGGGGGAATTGCCCCGAAAGTTATCCTGAGCGCAGCGAAGGATCTGGGTGGGGGCGCCCCTCTCCCGGAAGGGTGGGAGGGGGATGGGAGAGGGGTCGGGGGTGAGGGGCCTACGCCTCGACCTCGGCCACCGGCGCCTTCGCGAGAAGGTCCTCCAGAGTCCGCCGCGCCGTCTCCGGCGAGACGACTCCGGCCGGCAGGTAGGCCACAATCCAGACCTTCTGACTCTCCTCCCGCACCTTGCCCCGCTGGCTGTCGGTGATCGGCGTGCTGAAGGGGCCCTGGATGTCGGCCAGGAGCGGCTTGCCTTCGAGATTGAAGGGGCCGCGGAGAGACTCGTAGGACTCGCCGGGCCGGCCGGCGCGCAGGGTCACCGGCGGCTCGAAGCTCCCCACCTCCGACACGCAGCACGGCACGGCCAGCTCCACGGAGAGGCAGTTGTTGAGGTCCACCAGGGGATGGATCGCCGGCAGGTCTTCCCCTTTGAGCACCCGCCGGAGGAGCGCCTCGGAAGACGGCCGGTAGCGCGTGGGATCGCATCCGGCAGCCCGGAAGAGCTTGCGCAGGGCGGCGACCGTCGCGTGCGACGAAAGCTCCATCCCCTCCAGCGAAGCGCGGGCCAGCTCCGAGATCTCCGTGCGGAGATCGGCCATCCGCTCCTCGGCCCCGGGGACGGCCCGCAGCCGCACCCAGAGCAGGTCCCAGCCGGGAAGGTCTATCTGGACGGGAAAGGGGGACGCGTCCATGGTCCCTCTAGGGCTTGGCCGCCGGGGCCGAGCCTTGCTGTCCCTTCAGATACTTGTCATACCAGGCCAGGTACCGGTCGAAGCGGTCCTTGACGTAGGTCGGCTTCTGGATCGAGTGGCTCTGGTCGGGGTAGATGACCAGCTCCGTCTCGCGCCCGAGGCGGCGCAGGGCCTGGAAGAGTTGCTCCGAGTTGAGACAGGGAACGTTGACGTCCTGAGCGCCGCA
>DASVEF010000144.1:0-50105 GCA_036380715.1 Thermoanaerobaculia bacterium
GGACGTAGCTTCGGCGATCGCGAAAAGAGCTTGTCATCAGCCGTATGGTGGGAATACCCGTTAGGAGGCTGTTGAAAAAACCCTCCGGCGGCGCCTCAATCGAGTAAAATCGCGGAAGGACGATCCGAGGAGCCTCTGCGATGCGAGGAGACACGCCGCGAGACCGCGGGGTAAAAGTGCCAGCCTCTCATTGAGCCCCCTCGGCGAGCCCGAAGCCGGGAAGCGCGGCAGCCCGGGCTCGCGGGAATGTGTTAGACTTTGCTCAAGAAGGAGGTGCCGCGATGAGAAGCTCTTTCAAGAAAAAGCTCGTTCTCGTATTGCTGGCAGCCGTCGCTCTCCTGGGGTGGATGGCTCTCCAACCGCAGCCGGCGCAAGCCACGCCCTTTTGCTCGAACTATGGCGGCAAGCCGTGCTGGACGGAGGGACAGGAGTTCCTCTGCTACAACACCGGGTGCCCCTCGTGGACGCTCTGGAACGGCTCCTGCTCTTGTCAGGAGGGCCGCTGGAGCTGTACCCCTGATACTCCTTGCGAGGGTGGCGCCAGCCTCGGAGGAGGCGACACGGCTCTCGCCGCACAATCTCCGCCCTCGCTCCGGCGGCGGGCGATTTGCGAAGCGGGGGTGAGATCTGGCTCTCCGCGAGGTGCGAATAGCGCTCCGGTTCTGACGGTCTGATCCGGCAGAATTGCCTGGCACCCCGCCCCCGCCCCGTGCGAGTCGATCCCATCGCGTGTGAACCAGGCTGAACGAGCCGCGGTCCCCGATGAGTCGTTGGACGGCGTAATGAAATCGCCGCACGGCACAATGGGTCGTCAGAAGCCGCAACGAGCCCTCGGGCGCTCTGACGAGTCGTCAGACGCCGTGACGAGTCGTTGCGCGCCCTGACGAGTCATCCGCGGCGTCCGACGAGTCGTTGCGCCGCCTGACGAGTGGTTGCGCTGTCTGACGAGTCGTTGCGCCGTCCGACGAGTCATCCGTGGCGTCTGACGAGTCGTCGGAGGCTCTGACGAGTCGTCGGACGCCCTGACGAGTCGTTGCGCGCTCTGACGACTCGTCGGGGCCTCCACCCGTTCGCCGTCCGCCGGAGCCGAGCTACCACCTAGAATATGTGCCTGACGCCCTCTTCTTCGCGCTCAGAATGACCCCGGAGGGGGCTTGGGTTCCGCGGAGCGAACCGGCGGCTCCTTGGAGCGGTCGGCTCCGACCCAGGGACCGAGCCGGCGGCTCCGCGGAGCGAACCAGTTGTTCCCTGGAGCGGACGGCTCGGACCCGGGGCACGAGCCGGTTGTCCCTCGGGCCGGGCAGCTCGCTCCGCGGAGCGCCTGCCGGAGACCCTAGGAACTGCCGGCCTGTTCCTCGGCGCCGGTACAGTTTCCCATGGAACGGACGGCCCGGTCCCTGGGCGCGCCTGGATTGGCCCCAGGGACAAGCCGGTTGTTCTCCGGAACCGGTGACCTGCTCCGTGGAGCGAGCCGCCCGCTCCTCAGTCGAGGCAGATGATCGGGCAGGAGCAGTCCGACCAGCAACCCACCGGATCACAGGTGAAGATGGCGCAGGAGCAGCCTGCCAGGCAGCTCGCCCTCTCCTTGACGCAGAAGTCGGGTGGACAGGCGGCCTCCGCGAGCGGCTGCGGTCTCCCCACGAACGCTGCTCCCTTTTAAAGTTTTCGGCCTGAAATTTTAAAAGCTCGGCGCACTTTGAAAGGACGCTTACAAAGCTCCACACCCGCGGCGATGATGCGCCGGGCCCACTCGAGGAAGGGCGACTGGTCAGTGGAGGCGTAGATCAGGACGTTCGTATCGAGGAGGATCATGGCTCCCGGGTCACGGCCTTCAGGGAGTCCCAGGTCATCCTCGGCCGCAGAGGGGCGGCGGCGATGGCCTCTAGGCAGCTCTCTAGGCTCATCCCGGATCCCGGCTTCGGACGTTCGAGGCGTACCAGGAGCAGGCGGCCTTCACCCTGGTTCTGGATGTCGAAGACATCCCCGGGGCTTGCCACAGAAAGGACTACTCGCTGCTTTGCATCCACCGTCGAAGTCGCCATGCTCAAATTGTCCCACCAAATCCGGGCGCGCACAACGCTTACAAAACTCCGGCTCTCCAGCTCACCGATTCTCGATCGCGTCCAGGATCGGCCGCGCCAGGTAGAGCCTGCCCCAGGCACGTCCCGTAATCTCTTCGAGCAGCCCCTCCTTCTGGAGGAATACCACGGTCGACCGGGCGGTCGGATAGGAGACCTTCAGGAGGCGGGTGGCTCGCGGGACGGTTATGTACGGATTGACGAACAGCTCGTCCAGCAGGGCCGTCGCGTTCGGTTTCTGGCGCAGCCGGGCGCGGAGGCTGGCATGCAGGTCCAGGAGACGCCCGGCCTGGCCGATGGCTTCCCGCGCGGTCTCTTCGACGCCGGTCAGGAAGAGGCGGAGCCAGCCTGGCCAGTCGGCGTCAGTCCTCACTCGCTGCAAGGCATTGTAGTAATCCTGCCGGTGGGCTTCGAAGTAGGCCGAGAGGTAGAGCAGGGGCTGCGAGAGCCGGCCGCGCTCGGTGAGGAAGAGCGTGATCAGCAGGCGCCCCACCCGGCCGTTCCCGTCGAGGAAAGGATGGATCGCCTCGAACTGCTCGTGCATCAAGGCGCATTGGATCAGCTCCGGAAGATGGTTCCGGTCGTGCAGAAAAAGCTCCCAGCTCGAAAGGCAGTCCATGAGCCGGTCCGGAGGAGGCGGCACGTAAAGGGCGGTCACCGGCGTGCTGCCGGGCGGTCCAATCCAGTTCTGCGAACGGCGGAGCTCTCCAGGAGTGGCGTGCTCGCCCCGCACGCCCCTCATCAGCCGCTCGTGGAGCTCGCAGACCAGCCGCAGAGAGAGCGGCAGGTCTCGCAGGCGGGCCAGCCCGTACTCCAGGGCCTCGACATAGTTGCGGACCTCCTGGACGTCGGCGTCCACGGGCGCCCCCTCCTCGACCTCATCCAGGAGGAGGTCGGAGAGGCTGGCCCGGGTCCCTTCGATCCGCGAGGAGAGGACCGCCTCCCGTCTCAGGTAGGGCCCGATCAGGAGGTGAGGATTCAGCAGTTGCCGGCCGAGGCCGGAGAGCTCGCTCAGCGCGGCGTCGGCCCGGGAGAGGCTCAGCACCAGGGCCGGGTCGTAGACCAGGGCTGGCGGCAGAGGGGCAGGAACGAAGGCCGCATAGCCGCCTGGAGCCTGGACGATCGTGCCTGCGCTGGGCGCGCGGAATTCTGCAGGGTTCAGAAACGGCCTCGCCTTTTAAAAATTTCGGTCCAAAATTTTAAAAGCCCGGACCCCTTTTAAAGTGCGCTTACAAAGTCCGGAGACCTTTTAAAAAAATCGGCCTGATTCTTTCAAACTTCGGCTCGTTTGGAAAGTGGTGTCCCGGAACGCCGGGCGAGCCCCAGGAGGGCGAGGAGCCCCGGAGGCCCGGCCGTGCGCAATGCTACAATTTTCTTTTGACAACGAGTCCTGCGACGGGCAACGCGAGCTTGCTCGAGATCATCGGGAGGATCCGTGGGCAACACCGGCGATCCGACGCGACAGAAGGCGTTGCTCCGGCGATACCTGCCGATCGGCTTGCTGCTGCTCGCCGGCATCGGCCTTTCGTTCCTCCTCTTCGCCCGCGCGCGCCGCGGGGAGGCCAGCAGCGAAAACGCCGCCTTCGCCCTGCTGGCGCAGAACCGCGTGGTGGTCCTGCGCACGCACGTCGCGGAGCATCTCGAGCTGCTCGGCTTCTTGGCCGACTTCTACGCGGTCAGCGAACAGGTGCGGCCCGAGGACTTCGCCGCCTTCGCCGAGCAGATCCGGGCCGCCCGGCCGCAGACGCTCACCCGGTTCTCGCGGCTGACCCGGCCTGTCCTCGACCGCCACCCCGACGCGCGGGTCATCGCCTGGGTCAGCCGGGTGCCCGGCGGGGAGCGCGAGGAGTACGAAGCCCGCGCGCGGAGCTTGCGCGGCCCGGGCTTCGGGATCTCCGACCGCGACGCCGCCGGCCGCCCGGTGCGGGCGCCCGAACGCGGCGAGCACCTGCCCATCGACGAGGTCTCCGGGCCAAACCGGAACCTGCTCGGATTCGACCTCGCCTCCCACCCCGGCCTCCTCGACGCCGTGCGGCGGGCGAGCGCCACCGGCTCGCCGGCCGCCACGCCGCCGCTCCGGCTGGCGTTCAGCGGCCAGGGACCGGGCTACGCCCTCGTCCTGCCCGCCTTCGCCGGCAATGGCGGGGGGGCCCGCGAGGCGGTCGGCTTCGTGCTCGCCGTCTTCAACGTCCCCGAAATGGTGCGCCTGTCGATCCCCGATCCCGCGGCCGAGGGCCTCGCCCTCTCCCTCGCCGATCCCGCGGCGCCGCCCGGGGAGCGGCAGCTCTACCCCGCCGGTTCCGGCCCCTCCGCCGCGGCGGAGCGGGGGCGCGGCGGCGGCCCGTCCTGGTCCACTCAGTTCGACGTCTCGGGGCGCACCTGGTCGCTCGCCGCCCGGCCCACCCGCGCCTTCCGGGGCGGGCAGCCGGCCTGGCCCTCGTGGGTGGTCCTGGCCGCGGGCGGCCTCCTCACCCTGCTGGTCTGCGCCTACGTGGATGCCGTCCTGCGCCACTCCGCCCAGGCCGAGCGCCTGGTCGCGGCGCGGACGCAGGAGCTGACGCACGAGGTCGCGGAGCGGCGCAAGACCGAAGAGGCCCTGCGCCGGCAGACCACGCTGCTCGAGTCCGTGCTCGACAGCATGGGGGAGGGGCTGGTGGTCTGCGACACGGCCGGGAAGTTCCTGATCTTCAACCGCGCCGCCGAGCGCATCATCGGGATCGGCCCCACGGCGGAGGGCATGGAGCAATGGCCGGCGGCCTTCGGCGTCTTCCTCCCCGACGCCGTCACGCCGTTCCCTGCCGAAGAGCTGCCGCTCGTCCGGGCGGCGCGCGGCGAGGAGACGACCGAGGTCGAGCAGTTCCTGCGCAACCCGGCGGTCCCCCAGGGGGTCTACGTGAGCGTCTCCGGCCGGCCCCTGCGGGACGCGGACGGCGCTCTGCTCGGCGGGATCGTGCTCGTCCGCGACGTCACCACACGCCGCAAGATCGAGGCGGAGCTGCGGATCGCCAAGGAGGCGGCGGAGGAGGCGAGCCGCGAGAAGAGCGGCTTCCTGGCCCGCATGAGCCATGAGCTCCGCACCCCGATGAACGGCGTGCTCGGCATGCTGGACCTCGCCCTGCGCACGGACCTGACCGCCCGCCAGCGCGAGCTCGTCGGCACGGCCCGGTCTTCGGCGCAGACGCTGCTGCGGCTGCTCAACGACCTCCTCGACTTCTCGCGCCTGGAAGCCGAACGGCTCGAGCTGGAGAGCGTCCCTTTCGAGCTGCGCGAGACCGTGGGCGACGTGATGAAGTCGCTCGCCTCCCTGGGCCATGAGAAGGGGCTCGAGCTCGCTCACTACGTCGCGCCCGACGTGCCCGACACCTGGCTGGGCGACCCCGGGCGGTTGAGCCAGGTCCTCGTCAACCTCGTCGGCAACGCCATCAAGTTCACCTCGCGCGGGGAGGTCGTGGTGCGGGTGGAGCGGGAGGCGGCGGATGGCGGCGGGCCGTCGATGACTCTGCGCTTCTCCGTCGCGGATACCGGGATCGGCATCCCTCCGGAGAAGCTGCGCTCGATCTTCGCCGCCTTCGCCCAGGCCGACACCTCGACGACGCGCCGGTTCGGCGGCACCGGCCTGGGGCTGGCGATCGCCGCCCGCCTGGTGGAGATGATGGGCGGCAGGATCTGGGTCGAGAGCGCGGTCGACCAGGGCAGCACCTTCCATTTCACCGTCTCCCTGGCGCGGCACGAGGGGCACGAGGAGGCGCTGCCGCCGCCGGCCCGGCTCCCCGACGTCCAGGGCCTCTCCGTCCTGGTGGTGGACGACCACGCCGTCAACCGCCGCATCCTGGGCGAGCTGCTGGCGAGCTGGGGGCTGCGGCCGGTCATGGCGGCGAGCGGCGGCGAGGGGCTCGCCGAGCTGCGGCGGGCCGCGCAGGCCGGCGAGCCCTATCCGCTGGTGGTGCTCGACCACATGATGCCGGTCATGGACGGCCTCATGGTGGCGGAACGGATCCGGCAGTCCGCGGAGCTCTCCGGGGCGATCATCCTCATGCTCTCCTCCGCCGACGATCGGGGCGCCGCGGAGCGCGGCAACGAGCTGGGGATCGCCGTCTGCCTGGTCAAGCCGATCAAGGAATCGGAGCTGCTCGAGGCCATCCTCAAGGCGCTCGGCGCGGTGGGCGCGCCGGCCGAGGCGCCGGCCCCCGTCCCCGTGGAGCGCACCTCGCGCCCGCTGCGGGTCCTGGTGGCCGAGGACAACCGGGTGAACCAGCGCGTGGTGGAGTTCGTCCTCGAGCAGCGCGGGCACACGCCGGTGCTGACCGGCAACGGCCGCGAGGCGGTGGCCGCCCTGGAGCGGGAGGCCTTCGACGTCGTGCTGATGGACGTCCAGATGCCGGAGATGGACGGCTTCGAAGCGACCGCCGCGATCCGTGCCCGCGAGGCGTCGGCCGGCGGCCACATCCCGATCCTCGCGATGACCGCCCACGCCCTGCAAGGGGACCGCGAGCGCTGCCTGGAGGCGGGGATGGACGGCTATCTCGCCAAGCCGATCCGCGCCGACGAGCTGATCGAGCTGGTCGAAAGCTCGGCGCCAGCGGAGCGCCGCCCCGAACCGGACGGGCTGGCGGCTGCCGGGATCGCCGGCAACGACGCCCTCAGCAAGGAGCTGGCCAGCCTCTTCATCGCCGACGCGGCGCGGCTCCAGGCCGAGATCCGCGACGCCATCGCGCGGCGGGACGGCGGCGCGCTGCAGCAAGCCGCGCACCGCCTGCGCGGCTCGGCCGGCTACTTCACGGCTGACCGCACCCTCGAGCTGGCGCGACGCCTCGAACAGCTCGGCAGGGATGGCGACTTCAGCCCTCTCACCGACCGCGTCTGCGAGGATCTCGCCGAGGAGCTGGCCCGCGTCGAGCAGGCGCTGAGCCCGAAACCGGAACCGAGCGCCTGACCCGCCGCGCCACCCGATCCCACCCGCCCGGGTAGGCCGGCTTCCCGCCCTCTCGTACCTGCGAAACTACCCGCTGGGCGATGTTGCGCCCTCCGCACAGTCCCTAGACTCCTCTCATTGGGTCGCAGGCATTCCGCCAGCAGCTCGACGACAGAAAGGAGACCCACATGTCTACACAGAACAATAAGGCCATCTGCCTCGCGTTCCTCGAGACCGTCTACACGGAAGGCCGTCATGACGACCTCATCAACAAAGTGATCGCCAGCGACGCCGTCGATCATGAGCTGGCGCCCTATGCCCTGCCGTACATGACGACGCCTCAGATGCTCGCCATGTTTCTCACCTTCTACAAGAGGGCCTTCCCCGACCTGCAGATCGAGATCCAGGACATGCTGGCCGAAGGCGACCGGGTCGCCACGCGCTGGCGCCTGCGGGGCACCCACACGGGACCCCTGATGGGCATCGACCCGAGCCAGCAGCGCATCGACGTGGGCGGGCTCCGCATCGACCGCTTCGCGAACGGCAAGATCGTGGAGACCTGGGGCAGTTGGGACCTGCTCGGCCTGCTCGAGCAGATCGGCGCCCTGCCGGAGCTGCGCAGAGTGTTCTACCCGGAGCTGCGGAGCGTGGCGGCGGCCTGATGGAGACCGATATGTCGCTGCTCAGCAACAAGACCGCATGCCGCGCCTTGGTGCAGAAGGTCTATAACGAGGGGCGTCTCGAGCTCATCGACGAGCTCGTCGCCGAAGGCGCCGTCGACCACGGGCTGGGGCGCCACGGGCTGGAGCACACGACCACGCCGCGGTGGATCGCCGGCTTCCTCCTCCTCTGCCGGCAGGCCTTTCCCGATCTCCGCGTGGAGATCGAGGACATGGTGGCCGAAGGGGATCACGTGGTCACGCGCTGGCGCCTGACGGGAACCCATACGGGCCCTCTGACCGGCTTCCCCGCCAGCGGGCAGCCGGTGGACGTGAGCGGCATCCGCATGGACCGGTTCGCGAACGGCAAGATCGTAGAGAGCTGGAACAACTGGAACACGCTCGGGAGGTCCGGGCAGACCGGCGCCTTGCCGGAGCCGCGCGAACCCCTGGACCCGGCGCCGTGGTGGACGGAAGCGGCCTGAGCCACGCCGGCGCATCGCCCGCCTCGTAAAGACGCTCACCGATCCTTTCTGTCATACTAGTCTGCCCCATGGGCCCTCGGTCGTAGAGGGTGGCGGCAGCATTGTCGCGCTGGAATCAACGCGGCCGGGGCACCTGCGCGGAGATTCCCCCGCCGAGCGCGGACGGAGGAGACCGGACTTGAGAATCCTGATCGCCGACGACCATGCCCTGCTCCGGGACAGTCTGCGCAGCCTGCTCACCGCCCGAGGCTTCGAGGTGATCGGCGAGGCGCGTGACGGGCGCGAGGCTGTCGAGCTCGCGCGCCGCCTGCAGCCGGACATCGTCCTCATGGATCTCGCGATGCCCGGGCTCGACGGTCTTGCGGCGACGCGCCTGATCAGCGCCGAGATGCCCCAGGTCAAGGTCGTGGTTCTCACCGCTTCGGACGAGGACGCCAAGCTCTTCGAGGCGATCAAATCGGGCGCCCAGGGCTATCTGCTCAAGAATCTCGCGGCGCGAGAGCTCATCGACCTGCTCGAGGGAGTCGGCCGGGGCGAGCCCGCCCTGACCCCCGTCCTCGCCGGCAAGCTCCTCCAGGAGTTCGCGCGTCCGACCCAACCCGCTTCCAAGTCCCCCGATCCCGACGCGCTGACCGACCGCGAGCAGGAGGTGCTCGAGCTGCTCGTCCACGGCGTCACCTCGAACCGCAAGCTGGCGAAGCAGCTTGGAGTGAGCGAGAACACGGTCAAGTTCCATGTCCGCAACATCCTCGACAAGCTGCACCTGCACAATCGCGCGCAGGTGGTCGGGTTCGCGCTGCGCCACGGCATCGTCGGGGCTCCCAACGGCGGCTGAGCGCCTGAAGGTCCGGCCTTTGCCGGATTGGAACCGGCCCGGTTTTTGCTGGACTTGGCGATGGAGGTCGCCATGTTCCAACCAGCGAAAACGATCGCGTTCAAGCTCGCCCTGCCCTGCGTGCTCGCCGTGGGCGCCGCGGGATGCGCTTCCTCGGCGCGGCTCCCCGTCTCCGCCGGCACCGGCCCCCGCCCCACCCTGCCTCCTCCCGACAAGTCGCTGATCCCGTTGGTGCACGTCGTCAAGGCGACGGGCTGGCCGGAAGGAGCCAAGCCGGTCGCCGCCGAAGGGACGGCCGTGGCCGCGTTCGCCCGCGACCTGGACCACCCGCGGTGGCTCTACGTGCTGCCGAACGGCGACGTGCTCGTGGCCGAGACCAATGCGCCGCCGCGGCCGGAGGACAACAAGGGGATCAAGGGGTTTTTCTTCAAGCTCTTCCAGAAGAAGGCCGGCGGCGCCGTGCCGAGCGCCAACCGCATCACGCTGCTCCGGGACGCGGATGGGGACGGCGTCGCGGAGACGCGCTCGGCGTTTCTGACGGGGCTCAATTCACCCTTCGGCATGGCGCTCGTGGGAGACGTCCTCTACGTGGCCAACAGCGACGCCGTCGTGAAGTTCCCCTACAAGCAAGGCGAGACCCGGATCACGGCGACCGGCGCCAAGGTCGTCGACCTTCCCGCGGGCCCGCGCAACCACCACTGGACCAAGAACATCATCGCCTCTCCTGATGGATCGAAGCTCTACGCGGCCGTCGGCTCCAACAGCAACGTGGCGGAGCACGGCATGGAGGAGGAAGAGGGGCGCGCGGCGATCTGGGAGGTGGACCTCGCGACCGGCAGCCAGCGCGTCTTCGCCTCCGGGCTGCGCAACCCGGTCGGGATGGCCTGGGCGCCCGAGAGCGGCGCCTTGTGGACGGCGGTCAACGAGCGCGACGAGCTCGGCAGCGACCTCGTGCCCGACTACATGACCTCCGTCCGCGACGGCGGCTTCTACGGCTGGCCGTACAGCTATTACGGCCAGAACGTCGACACGCGGGTGAAGCCGCCGAGGCCCGATCTCGTCGCCAAGGCCCTCGTCCCCGACTACGCCCTGGGGCCGCACACCGCCTCCCTGGGCCTGGCCTCCGCGGAAGGAACGTCCCTGCCGGACCGGTTCCGCCGCGGGATGTTCGTGGGGCAGCACGGCTCCTGGAACCGCAAGCCGCGCAGCGGCTACAAGGTCATCTTCGTGCCCTTCACCGGCGGCGCTCCGTCCGGCGATCCGATCGACGTGTTGACCGGCTTCGTGAAGGAAAACGGAGAGGCGATGGGGCGTCCCGTGGGCGTGGCGATCGACAAGCGCGGCGCCTTGCTGCTGGCGGATGACGTGGGCAACGTCATCTGGCGAGTGACCGCGGCGGGCGGCCCGGGCTGACGCGCCAGGCACTGCTGAAGATCAGCAGGCGTCTCAGAAGCCCTCGTACAGTCGCCATTGCGGGCCCTCACCCCCATCCCCTCTCCCGTCACCGGGAGAGGGGCGCCCCCACCCAACTCCTTCTCTCTTCTGTGTTTCCCCCTCTCCCGGTGACGGGAGAGGGGGCCAGGGGGTGAGGGCCAACGGTGCGGCGCGTACTTTTGAGACACCCTCCCAGATCAGCTTCCGCTCGCCAGCGCCTTGGCCCGTTTCGCCTCCGGGCGCTCGCAGGACGGGCCGCAGAGGGCGAGGAGCTCCTCGTAGAAGCCGCGGGCGCGGGCCTGCTCGCCCGCCAGCTCGGCGGCCCGGGCCGCGCCGGCCAGGCCGTTGAACCGCTTCGGCGCGTCGGCGAGGGAAGCCTCGTAGGCGGCGAGGGCCTCCTTCGGCTTCCCCATCTCGAGGAGCAGGTCGCCCAGCAGCTCGCGCGCCGGCAGGATCGCCCCCGGCGTGACCGGGTGCTTGCCCACCGCCTCCTCTTTTTCCGCCGCCGCGGTGAGCGACTTCACGGCCTCCTCCTTGCGCCCCTCGGCGAACGCCACCCAGCCGGCGGCGGCGAGGCGCATCGCGTCGACCTGACCCACCCAGTCGTAGGGACCCGCGGGCGGCTGCTTGGCCAGAGCGGCGTGGAGGGCCTCCAGCTCGGCCAGCGCCTTCCGCGCGCGGTCCAGGTCGCCGAGGCGGGCGGACCCCAGGGCATTGGCGAAGCTCGTGATCCCGCGCACATAGGAGAAGCGCTCCCAGGGTAGCTCGACCGCGGGCATCGCGAGCGCCGCCGCCGCCCGCCAGTCCCGCCGCTCCAGCGCGTAGCGCGCCGGCACCGCCGCCAGGGCGAAGCCGGCCTGGAAGTTCGGATCATCGAACCGCGAGGCCTTCGCGACCTCGTCGAGCACCTCCCGGGCCTTGCGGTCGTCGCCGCGCTGGAGATAGGCGTACTCCAGATAGTCGAGCGCGTGGAGGTTGTCGAAAGCGGTCGCGCCGGGATGGGTGCGGGCCACTTGCCGCTTCGCCGCCGCGGCCGAGTCGAGGTTGGAAGCGATCGACTCTTCCCAGAGACCGAGCCGGGTGAAGATGTGGGACGGCATGTGGAGGGCGTGCGGAGAGGAGGGCGCGACCTTGGCGTAGGTCCGGGCCGCGGGCAGCGCCAGGGACGCAAGCTCCGGGTAGTCGAAGGAGTGGATGACGTAGTGGAGGATCCCCGGGTGGTCCGGATGCTTTGGCAGGAGGCGGTTCAGGATCTCCGCCGCCCGTTTCTGCTGGGCGTAGGTCGCGTCGGCCGGCGGCGCCGTGCCGAGGAGTGCCAGGGAGTGGAAGATGGCCGCTTCGTCGTCCTCGGGGAACACCGCGGCGAGCTTCTCCACGGCCGTCTTGTAGGACGCCGCGCGGGTCCGGTGGTCGAGCTTGTCCGCGTCCCGGTAGAACGCGCCGATGGCCGCGATGTAGCTCTGCTCCCGCTCGCTGCGAGCCCCCAGCCGGGCCGCCTCCTCGGCGGCCGTCTTCCCCGCGGCGAGCTCCGCCGGCGTGGGTGGCGCCCAGATCGGGTGGTAGTAGGTCATGGCCACGCCCCACCGGGCCATGCCGCACGCCGGGTCCTGCGCCGCCACCACGGCGAACGCCTCGCGGGCCGTTTCATAGCCGAAGGAGTGGAGGAGGGCCATGGCGCGGTCGAAGGCCGGCTGGACCTCAGGCTTGCAGGTGATGGGGAAATGGACGCGACCCAGAGTCTCCCCTTCGGGGTGGTGGTGCTCGTGGGGCTCCTGGGCGGCCCCCGGCAACGCGGCCAGCCAGCAGGTGACGGCCAAAGCGATGATTCCGTGCTGTCTCATGGAAACCTCCTCGACGGTTCGTTCTCAATCCATGCTCCCACCCAGGGAAGGCAATGGCAAGCTCTGATCTCGGACGGGGCGCGTGACTTCGGCCGCAATACCGCGGGCTTGACCGTGCGCCCCCGGCGGTGCTTCGATTTTTTAGGAAAATTTAACAAAAACCCTCCCGAATGTGTTACCGTAAAGAATCTTCAGCCGGGATTGAGAAAATCTCAGACCTGGAAGGGATGCAGAGAGGAGACTGGGTGCAGAACAGATTAATTACTACAGTGATGAGCCTACTGATTCTGACGACAAGTCACGGGTTTTGCTCAGAGGCCGAACCGAAGGCGCGCTTGGACGGGCTCTGGGAAGGGGTGATCGTCTACCGGCCGGCCCAGATCGAGCTGGACCTCACGGTGGAGATCGCCGCCGACCCCTTGGTGGGGACTATCGACATTCCCGTGCAGGGATTGAAATTCCAGCCGCTCCAGAAGGTGCAGATCGAGGGCTCCAAGGTCGCCTTTGCGTTCGATCGTTTTCCGGACAAGGAGGACGCAGAGGGCCATTTCCAGTTCCGCGGCGAGCTATCGCCGGACGGGAAGAGCATCACCGGTGAGTGCAGCGGCCGGAACGATGGAATGGATCTGCGCCTGCCGTTCCAGCTTGAGCGCAAGGGAGATGCGGGAAGCGAGAGGCCGGCGGTGGTCAGGCGCCCTCTCACCGCGATGTCGGACGCGGGAGACGAGCTGCGGGCGGCGTTCAACCGCGACAAGGACAAGATCCGCTTGGTGCTGCTCCTCTCGCCGACGTGCCCGTCCTGCCTGAGCAGCGCGTGGGTGATTGAAAAGTATGTGCTCGACCCCAGCCGGGAGGACGACCTCAGAGTCTATGTGGTCTGGGGCCCCATGCTGGGCGGGGAGAACGAAGAGAATGCGCGTGCGGCCACCTCCCGCATGCCGGATCCGCGCGTCTCCCACTTCTGGACCGTGGCGCCTACCGTGGCGGCGCAGTTCGGCAGGGCCATCGCGTTGCCGGAGCGCGAGTTGGGCTGGGATACCTTTCAGCTCTTCGCGCCCGGTGCGACGTGGGGCGAGTCGGTCCCCGCTCCCGTCTCTTTCATGCACATCAACAAGCCTCTGCCTGAGGAGTTGGCCTTGAACGGGGAGAAGCTGGCGGACTGGGTCCGCGGCGTGCGACAGGCGGCTCCCCACCAGCTCTAGCCCACCGCCGGTTGTCGTCCGGGGCCTTGACGCGGGGCCTTGGATCGAGAGCTCGGATCGAGACGAATCGAGAGACTCTGCGTCCGCCGCACCCGTCGATTCGGACGGGCGACACACCCTGGCCCGACAGCGCGGGCCGGCCAGAAAGCGAATAGCGATGCACACCAATTCGGTCGGCTCACTCCTGCGAGATCGGGCGCAGGAGAGAGCCGAGCAGGATGTTTTCTTCTGCGAGCACGAGCCGCGCGGGAAGGCGAGCCTGTCGTACGGCGAGCTG
Organism: Thermoanaerobaculia bacterium; assembly: GCA_036380715.1. Classification (GTDB taxonomy): domain Bacteria; phylum Acidobacteriota; class Thermoanaerobaculia; order Multivoradales; family UBA5704; genus UBA5704. The sequence continues at coordinate 13,724 of DASVEF010000144.1, forward strand.
GACCTGAAGGCCCGCGCCGTCGCCGCCGCGCTGTTGGAGTCCATCCCGGCGGGAGGGCGGGTCCTGCTCCTCTATCCGGTGGGATTCGATTTCATCATCGCTTTCTTCGCCTGCGCGCTGGCCGGGGTGGTCGCGGTGCCGGTGCCGCCGCCCGAGCCACGGCGGCTGCGCCGGACGCTGGTGCGGCTGCGCTCGATCCTGGCCGATGCGGAGCCGGCCGCGATCCTCACCACCTCCCGCACACTGGCCGGAGCCGACGCGATGTTTCAGGGGTTGCCGGAGCTGCGGTCCCTGCGCTGCCTCGCGACCGATATGATCGACTCCTCCGAGGCGGACGCCTGGCGGGCGCCGCCGGCCCCCACCGAAATCGCATATCTGCAGTACACCTCCGGTTCAACGTCCACGCCGAAAGGCGTGGTGGGCCGCCACGACAATCTGCTGGCGAGCTCCCGGGCGATCCAGCATGCCTGGGGCTACGGGCCGGACAGCGTCGCGGTGATGTGGGTGCCCAACTTTCACGATGACGGGCTCGTCCACGGCATTCTCCAGCCGGTCTTTTCGGGCTTCCCTTCGCACCTGCTTACGCCGAGCTCGGTGGTGGAGAGACCGGTCCGCTGGCTCAAGGCCGTGAGCCGCGTGCGCGCGACCCACAGCGGAGGGCCCAACTTCGCCTATGCCCTCTGCGCGAATCGCGTCTCGGAGGAGGAGCGGCACGGGCTCGACCTGTCGAGCTGGCGGGTTGCCTACAACGCGGCGGAGCCCGTCCGCGCCGGGACGCTGGATGCGTTCTGCCGCGCCTTCGGCGCGTGCGGTTTCCGCAGGGAGGCTTTCTTCCCCGCCTACGGCCTGGCGGAGGCGACTCTGCTGGTGACCACCAAAAGCCACGGGGGCGCTCCGGGCCTGCTGACCGTGAGCGGCGAGAGCCTTGAAAGAGAGGGGCGGGTGGAGCCAGCCGGGGAGGGCAGGACGCTGGTGAGCTGCGGGTCCGCGGTTCCGGACATGACCCTGGTCATCGCCGATCCCGGCACCGGCCGGAGGCTCGCTGCCGGCCAGGTGGGCGAGGTCTGGCTCGCCGGCCCCTGCGTCGCCCGCGGCTACTGGAACCGCGCGGAGGCGACGCGGGAGGTTTTCGGCGCCCGGCTGGCGGAGGAGGAGGGAGAGGGCCCCTTCCTGCGCACCGGCGATCTCGGTTTCCTGCACGAGGGAGAGCTGTATATCACCAGCCGGCTGAAGGACGTGATCCTCATCCACGGGCGCAATCACTACCCGCAGGACATCGAGCTGACCGTGGAGCAGAGCCGCCCCGAGCTGCGGCCTGGCTGTGGCGCTGCTCTGGCCCTCGAAGTGGCCGGCGAGCAGCGGCTGGTCCTCGTGCAGGAGGTGACCGACCGCGCGCCGTTCGACGGCCCGGCGATCATCGAGCATGCCTGCCGCGAAGTCTTCGAAGTGCACGACTTGCAGGTCTACGCAATGGTCCTGATCCGTCCGAAGAGCATCCCCAAGACCTCGAGCGGCAAGATCCAGCGTCACGCCTGCCGGGCCGAGCTGCTCGCCGGTGAGCTGGAGGAGGTCGAGGGGTGGGTGCTGGGGCGCGCCGGAAACGGGCCCGTGGCCGAGACGCTGCGGCGCCGCATGGCCGGGTGCGCTGACACGGCGCTGCCGGGCTCGCCGGTCGCGGTCGCGGAGCCGGAGACAGACGCCGGCCGGGACGCCGCCGAGGAGACCGCCCTGTGGCTGCGCGACTGGTCGGTGGAGCGCCTCAACTCGCGGTTGATCGACGAGCGCCGCTCGATCCCACCCTCGGTGATCCTGGAGTTGGGCGATCGCGGCCTCTTCGGCCTTCAGGTCGACAGGGCCGACGGTGGTCTCGGCCTGTCGCACCGCGGGGTGGCGCGCGTCCTCGAGCAGCTCGCAGCCATCGACCTCACCCTCGCCTGCCTGATCTGCGGCCACAACAGCCTGGGGCTGTTCCCGCTGCAGCGCTTCGCCAGCGAGGCGATGCGCCGCGAGCTGTTGCCCGACTTGGCGCGCGGGCGCGCGCTGGCCGCCTTCGCGATGACCGAGCCGGGTGCCGGCTCGAACATCCGGGGGATCGCTTCTCGAGCGCTGCCGCGGGGCAACGGGTGGAGCCTGGAAGGCCGGAAGGTCTGGATCGGCTCCGCCGCCTGGGCGGGGGTGATCCACGTGTTCGCCCAGGTTCCCGGGAGCGGCCTGACAGGGTTCGCGGTGCGGCGCGGGACCCCCGGGCTCCGCCTGGGCCCGGAGGCCCTCACGTTGGGTCTGCGCGGCATGGTGCAGAGCGCGATCGAGCTGAACGGTGTGCCGGTCGGCCGGGACGACCTGCTCGGCGCCGTCGGCGAAGGGCTGAACGTGGCGGAGGACACGATCGCTCTCTCTCGCCTGTTTCTCGGCGCGGTGGCAGTCGGCGGGATGAAGCGCTGCCTGCAGCTCATGACGCGCTTCGCCGACCGGCGCCGCGTGGCGACCGGGCGGCTGCTCGATCACCCGGTCGTGCGCGCCCGCCTGGGCGAGGTCGCCGCCGCCACCTCCGCCGTCGAGGCCCTGGTCGGCCTCGCCGCCCGCAGCCTGGACGAAGGGCGGTTCGTGCCGCGTGAGGTTCTCGCAGTCCTCAAGACGGCGGCCGCCGAGTCGCTGTGGCAGGCGGCGGATCATCTCGTCCAGATGCTGGGCGGGCGGGGCTACGTCGAGACCGGCCCCGCGCCGCAGATCCTGCGCGACGCGCGGAGCTTCCGCATCTTCGAAGGCCCCACCGAGGTGCTCCATCAGTTCGTGGGCTCGAGCCTCCTGCACGGCGGAGCTCTCGAGGCGTTCCTCGCCGGGCTCGCGCCTGGTTCGCCCGTCGCGGCTCGCCTCACGGAGGTAGCGCAGAGGCTCCGCGAGCGGGCCCCGGTGGGGTGGGAGACCGGCGACCCGGTCGGAGCCCTGCGCTGGGCTCATCACCGGGCCGGCGAGCTGGCCACCTCGGCCCTGTTGCTCGCGGCTCTCGAAACGGCCCCGGCAGGGGGAGCGCGCCACGCGTTGGAATGGGCGCGCCTGCGCTTCGAGGAACAGTCGGCGCGAGCGCTATCGAGGGGGTCCGAGGAGGCCTGCGTCCTCACGGCCGCCGAAACGGCGGAGGTGGTGGCGGAGGTGGCGGGGAGCATCGGCGAAATGGACCAGCGGCTCGCCGGCGAGGAGGTGGGGTTCGACCCGCTGCTGTGCGCCGCCCTGCCTGCGGCGGAATCCGCCGTCCTTCCCGCGGCCCGCGCTCCCCTCGCGGAGACGGTCGACTCGCAACCCGTCGAGGACAGTCTCGCTGCCGCGAGGGTCCGCGAGTGGCTGGCGCGCTGGATCACGCGGCAGATCGGGCTCGCGCCGGAGGCGATCGACCTGCGAAAGGCATTCTCGACCCTCGGTCTCGATTCGGTGACCGGCGTGCAGATGGCGGCCGATCTCAGCGCCTGGCTGGGCCTTCCGGTCGAGGCGACCGCCGCTTGGGACTTCCCCAACCCCTATGCACTGGCCGCCCACCTGAGCGGCCGGGAGCTCCTCCTGATGCAAAAGGACGAACCATGGCTGACCCTGACTCCCGCCTGACCCTTGCCGGAACGGCGCAGGGGGCAGTCGAGCCGGTCGCCATCGTCGGAATGGCGTGCCGGCTGCCCGGCGCCGATGGCCTTGACGCCTTCTGGCGTCTGCTCGAGGAAGGGGTCGATGCCATCTCCGAGGTGCCAGCGAGCCGTTGGGCGATCGACGATTTCTACGATCCCGACCTGCAGGCGCCGGGGACGGTGAGCACCCGCTGGGGCGGGTTTGTCAGCGACGTCGATCACTTCGATGCGGAGTTCTTCGGCATCTCGCCCCGCGAGGCGATGCGGATGGACCCGCAGCAACGGATCCTGCTGGAGGTCGCCATCGAGGCGCTGGAGGATGCCGGAATGGTGCCGGAGCGGCTGGCCGGATCGCCGACCGGCGTGTTCGTCGGGATCTTCATGGACGACTACCGGCGCCTCGAGCTCCTCGACCGCGAGCGCCTCGACGGTTACGTCGGGACCGGGTCGGTGTTCTGTATCGCGGCCAACCGGATCTCCTACCTGCTGGACCTGCGCGGTCCCAGCCTGGCGATCGACAGCGCCTGCTCGTCCTCGCTCGTGGCCGTCCATCTCGCCTGCCAGAGCCTGCACTCGGGCGAGACCACGGTGGCCCTGGCCGGCGGGGTCAACCTCCTGCTGACGCCAGAACCGACGATCGAGATGACCAAGGCCGGCCTGATGTCGCCCGACGGGCGCTGCAGGACTTTCGACGCGCGCGCCAACGGCTATGTGCGCAGCGAAGGGGCGGGAATGGTCGCCCTCAAGCTGCTGTCGCGGGCGCAGGAGGACGGCGACTCGATCTACGCCGTGCTCCGCGGCGGGGCGGTCAATCAGGACGGCCGCACCAACGGTATCACCTCGCCCAACCGCTTCGCCCAGGAGGAGGTGCTGCGGACCGCCTGCCGCCGCGCCGGAGTGGTCCCGAACCAGGTGCAGTACGTCGAGGCGCACGGCACCGGCACGGCGCTGGGGGATGCGATCGAATGCCGCGCCCTGGGCGCGGTCTACGGTGAGGAGCGCCCGGCCTCGCGACCGCTGCGGGTCGGCAGCGTCAAGACCAACATCGGACACCTCGAGGCTGCGGCCGGCGTCGCGGGCCTGATCAAGGTGGCCCTCTGCCTCGCGCACGGCCGCCTGCCGGCGAGCCTCCACTTCGATCGTCCCAACCCCGACATCCCGTTCGCGGAGCTGCGCCTGGAGGTGCAGGACCGGCTCGGGCCCTGGCCATGTTGCGAAGGGGTTCCCGCCCTGGCCGGCATCAGCTCCTTCGGCTTCGGCGGCACCAATGCACACTTCATCCTGGAGGAGGGCCCGTCCGCCGAGCGGCCGGCATCCCCCGAGATCGGGCGTCCGCTGCACCTGCTCACGCTCTCGGCGCGCGTTCCGGAAGCCCTCGCCGGCCTGGCGCGGCGCTATGCGCGGACGCTGAGCGCGCCGGGGGACGAGCCGATTGGCGACCTCTGTTTCTCGGCCAACACCGGCCGCTCCGTCTTCGAGCATCGCTTGGCGGTGGCCGCCGCAACCCGCGAAGAGATGGCGGAGCAGCTCGAGGTCTTCGCCCGTGGCGAGCCGGCACGCGGGCTCGCGACCGGCGTGTCCCGCGATTCCGAGCGCCCTCGCATCGCCTTCCTCTTCTCCGGCCAGGGGTCGCAGTACCCCGGCATGGGGCGCCGCCTGTTCGAAACGCAGCCGATCTTCCGGCGGACGCTGCTCCGTTGCCAAGACGCGCTCGCCCCTCATCTCGACCGGCCGCTGCTCTCGGTCCTCTACCCCGCCTCCGGAGAGGAAGCGCTGCTCGACGACACCGCCTACACACAGCCGGCGCTCTTCGCTCTTCAGCTCGCGCTGGCGGAGCTCTGGCGCTCCTGGGGCGTGGAGCCTGACGCGCTTCTCGGACACAGCGTTGGCGAGTACGCCGCCGCCTGCGCGGCCGGGGTTTTCACGCTGGAGGAGGGATGCGCCCTCCTCGCCCGGCGTGCCCGCCTGATGGCGGACCTCCCGCGGGACGGGGCAATGGCTGCCATCTTCGCCGGCGAGCCCGAGGTGGCGGCGGAGCTCGGGGAGCAGGTGGGCGAGGTCTCCATCGCCGCCCTCAATGGACCCGGCGAGACCGTGATCTCGGGGCTGCGCGTGGACGTCGAACGGATCTGTGCACGGTTCGCCGAGCGGGGAGTCAAGGTCGATCGCCTGCGGGTCTCGCACGCCTTCCATTCCGCCTTGCTCGACCCGCTGCTCGACCGCTTCGAGGAGGCGGCCCGCGAGGTCCAGTACGCGGCGCCCCGGCGCCTCCTCGTTTCGAACCTCACCGGCGAAAGGATCGCCGCCGGCGAGGTCGACGCCGCCTACCTCCGGCGCCACGCGCGCCAGCCGGTGCGCTTCCATGACGGCATGGAGCGGCTGCGGCGGGAGGGCTGCCAGGTCTTCGTCGAGATCGGCCCGGGCACCACGCTGCTCGGCATGGGCGCCAAGCTTCGGAAGGACGGCTCGGGGGTGTGGCTGCCGTCGCTACGCCGGGGACGGGACGACTGGGAGCAGATCCTGCGCAGCCTGGGGGCGCTGTTCGTCCGCGGGGCCGCGGTGGACTGGCAGGGGTTCGACTGTGGGGTGCCGCGGCGCCGCTGCCGGCTGCCGACCTACGCCTTCCAGCGGAAGCCCTTCTGGACGCCCGCGCGGACCACCGCGAGAGGGGAACGGCCAGCGGCGAAGCCCGCTCCGAGGCTGGTGCAGACGAGCGCCGTGGCCGCGGACCCGCTGCTCGCCTCGACGGTCGAGCGCCTGTCGCGGGCGCATGGCGTGATCTCGGGCTCGATCGGCCAGTTGACGGGCAAGCCCTTCCTTTTCCTCTCCTCGAAGGGCGACGCCCTGATCTACCTCAATCAGCGCGGCGCTTCGCTTTCGGCCATTGACTACACCGGTCCCCGGGAAGCCTACGTGCCCCTGGTGCGCGAGCTGGTGGAGATCGTCCACCCGACGGGCCTCGAGGTGAACCTCTTCGGCGTGCCGCCGTGGCTCGACCCCCTCGAAGCGCTCGGCTTCGCGGGGACCCGGATCGGCGCCTGGCAGGACCTTGACGTCCGTTCATTCCAGCTCGCCGGCGGGTCGATGCGGCGCCTGCGCTACGTGGTGCAGCACTACCAGGGGGCGGGCGACTGCGAGACGGTCGAGTACGAGCCGGGGAGCGATCCGGCCGCCGACCGCGAGATCGCGGCGATCATCGACGAGTGGGCGGCCGGCCGGGGCACGGTCGGCCCATCCTTCGTCGAGAACATGAAGCGGACGGCGTTCGGCGGTTCCTGGCCGCTGCGGCATCGGCTGTTCCTGATGCGCCGCGATGGAGCGACCGAAGGGGCCATCTGGCTCCTGCCGGCGCCCGGCCTCGGCGACTACATCATGGACGTCGAGGCCTACCGGTCGGAGGCGCCCCTCGGCTGCCTCGAGTTCGGCATCGTCGAGATCGTCGCGCGGCTGCGCGCCGAAGGAGCGGCTCACCTGAGCCTCGGCTTCACGGCGGGGACGCAGATGGCGGAGCATCCGGGGGACGATCCGGCGGTGCGCTCCTTCTTCGCCCGGCTGCGTACCGATGGAATCCTCGACGGCGACGCCAACTACCAGTTCAAGAACAAGTTCCGCCCGCGGTTCGAGCCGGCGTTCCTCTGGCGGCCGCGCGGGGCGGATCCCGAGCACCTGGTCGATCTCCTGCAGATGCTCGCCGACCCGTTCAAGTCGGACGACCTCGCCGGCTTGCTCGACGCTCCGGCCGCCGCCGCGGGTACGCGAGTGGCGCAGGCGGCGCGGCGGGAGGAAGCCCCGCCTCTCCACCCGCTGGTCCACCGCCGGCTCGATCTGGCGACCCCGGAGCAGGTCTTCGAGTCGGAGCTGGACCTCGCCCTTGTCCCCTACCTGGGGGACCACCGCCTCGCGGGGACGGCTCTGCTGCCGGCCGCGGGATACCTCGAAATGGCGCTCGCCGCGGCCGCGGCGAGCGCGGCAGGGCGCGACGTGCGGATCGCCGAGCTGAGCATCCTCGACGTCCAGGTCCTGTCAGAGACCGAGGGCACCAGGATCCAGATGGTGCTGCACCCGGAAACCGCCGAGGGACGGCCGATCGCGATCTGGAGCGCGTCGCGCGGGGGCGGTGAAGCAACCTGGACCCTTTGCGCCAGTGGCCGCGTCGAGGACGGCCCGCTGCCGCCGCCGACGTCCCACGATCCGGCGGCGTTGCGCGCGCTCTGCCCCACGGAGCTCTCCGGCGAGGCGCTCTACGATGCTTTCCGCGCGGCCGGGTACGACTACGGAGAGCGCTTGCGCGCGGTGGACCGCGTCTGGCTCGGAGACGGAGAGGCTCTGGGGCGGATCGTGGCGCCGCAGGGCCTTTCCCTGGCGGGTTACCAGTTCCATCCAGCTCTCCTCGACGCCTGCCTGCATTTCGCCGCGCCGCTCGCCGGCAGGGCTGCCGGCCCGTCCAGGACGTTGATACCGATCGGTTTCAAGGGGTTCCGGTCGTATCGTGTGGCCGGCCGTCAGCTCTGGTCCTACGCCCGGCTCCTCCCGACGTCGAGCGAGGATCTCGTGCGGCTGGCGCTGTACGTCTTCGACGACGCCGGCGTGCCGGTGGCGGAGCTCGACGAGCTTTTGTGCAAGGAGGCCTCTGTAGAAGCGCTGAGCCGCCGCCTGTACGGCGACGCGGCCGCCCCCCTGCTGCACGAGCTGGAGTGGCGCCCGGCGGCGGCGCCCGCCGCTCCGCTCTCCGATGCTCTCTGGCTTGTCTTCGCCGACGCACAGGGGGTGGGTGCCGCGGTCGCGGCCCGGCTCGCCGAGAACGGGACGGCACACTGCCGGATCCGGCCGGGCGGCGACCTTCGCCAGACCGGCCCGGACGATTGGGAGGTCGACCCGGGACGGAGCGAGGATTTTGCCGGTCTGCTGCGTGCGGTCGCGCCGGGCAGGCCCCTCTGCCTGCTCTACCTGTGGGGTCTGGATGACGTCGATCAGCGACTCCGATGCGGCGGCGTGCTGGCCCTGCTCCAGGGGCTCTCCTCCTCCGGCCGGGAGGGTGCCTGCCGGATCTGGATCGCCACCGCAGGAGCGGTGGCCGCGGGGGGCACGCATCCGTTCGCCCTCGACCAGGCCCCGCTCTGGGGGCTCGGACGCGTGCTGGCGCGCGAGCATCCTGAGCTGTGGGGAGGGATCGTCGACGTGCGGGCCGGCGAAGCGGACCTCTTCGCCTCCACTCTGCTGGCGGAGGTCGCCCGCGAGGACGCCGACACCTTCGTCGCCCATGCCGGAGGCCAGCGTTACGTTCCGCGCCTGGTCCGGCAGGCCGGCGCGGAGCCGGCGGCGGCGACAGGACTGTCCGCTGAAGGGACCCACCTGGTCACCGGCGGCCTCGGCGGCCTAGGGCTGCTGGCCGCCGGCTGGTTGATCGAGCGAGGGGCGCGCCATCTGGCCCTGATCAGCCGCAGCGGCACCACAGTGGGAACGGAGCCGGTCCTGCAGGCCCTGCGGCAGGCGGGGGCCGAGGTGCGGGTCCTGCGGGCCGACGTCGCCGATCGCGATCAGCTCTCGGCGGCGCTCGCGGAGATTGCTGCCTCCATGCCGCCCCTGTGCGGTATCCTCCACGCCGCCGGCGTGATCGACGACGGCGTGCTCCTGCAGCAGACCTGGGAACGCTGCGAGCGAGTGCTGGCGCCCAAGGTCGCGGGGGCTCTTCACCTGCATGAGCTGACCCGGGGGGCGAGCCTCCAGTATTTCGCGCTCTTTTCCTCCTTGACTGCCTTGGTCGGCACGCCGGGTCAGGCTGCCTACGCGGCCGGCAACGCCTTCCTGGATGCGCTGGCGCACGAGCGGCGCCGCTGCGGATTGCCGGCGGTCAGCATCGGCTGGGGTCCCTGGGAGGCCGTGGGCATGACCGCGGGCCGGGACCTCCGCCAGCGCGACCGCTGGGCGGAGCAGGGGATCGCCGAGCTGAGCGTCGCCGCGGGCCTCGCGGCGCTGGAGCGGGTGCTCGCGGCGGGTCCCCCGCAGGTGGTGGTGGCGCCGCTCTCCGCCGATCGCCTGGCCGCCTCGCCGTTCGCCGGGGATCCACTGCTCGCGGAGCTGCTGCACCGCGATGCCGCACAAGGCCGTACCCCGGCGACCCCAGACCTGGCCGCCGGTGAGCTGGCAGGGCTCGACGAGGCGGCGCAGCGCGAGTGGCTGCTCCGTTACCTGCGCGAGAGGGTCGCCCTCTCTCTCCAGCTCGACGCCGCGACCCTCGACGTCGACCGCCGTCTCAACCGGCTCGGCATGGATTCGCTGACGGCGATCGAGCTGCGCAACGCCCTCAAGGCCACCCTTGGGATGGACCTGCCGATAGTGGAGCTCTTCACCTATCCGACGGTGCGGCAACTCGCCGATGTCGTGCTCGCCCGCATGGACGGCGCGCCCTCCGCCCTGCCTCCCGAGCCGCAGGAGGAACAGGGGCCGCAGGCCGTGCAGGTGGACCAGCTCTCCGATGACGAGGTCGACGTCCTGTTGCGCCAGCTCCTGGCCGAAGAGGTTGCGTGATCTCCGTCCTGGACACCGTGGCGCCGCAGGACCGGCGCGAGCTTCTGGCGAGCCTGCTGCTCAAACGGCATCGTCAGGCGTTTCCGACTCTCGCGCGCAAGGCCTTCTTCAACTTCGGAGCCCAGGGGCTGCTGCCGCGCCCGGCCCTCGCCGCCATGCTCTCCTACCACGACGAGATCGAGCGCGCCGCCCCCCTCTCCCTGGAAGGAGTCGCCGCGATGCTCCTCACCCTGCGCCGGTCGCGGACGGCGCTCGCCGTCGAATTGGGGGCAAGCGAGGAGAACCTGGCCCTGGTCGAGAACGCCTCGACCGGCTGCAACATCGCTCTCTGGGGGATCGACTGGCAGCCGGGTGACCACCTGGTGGTGTCGGACCGCGAGTACCCCGGCGTGCGCGAGGCCGCGGCGGTGGTGGCGCGCCGGTTCGGGCTGACGGTGACTTCCTGGCGGATTGAGGAGGCCTCCGACCGGCAGCTCGCCGGGCTCGAGGCCTGCCTCACCCCACGGACGCGCGCGGTACTGGTCAGCCACGTCCCCTGGGACACCGGCGAGGTGCTGCCGCTGGCCGAGATCTCCACCCTCTGCCAGAGGCCGGACGGAGGCCGCATCCTGCTCCTCGTCGACGGCGCGCAGTCGGCCGGCGTGCTGCCGCTCGACCTGCCCGCTCTCGGCGTGGACGTCTACGCCTTTCCCGGCCATAAATGGTGGTGCGGGCCGGAGGGCACGGGGGGCCTCTATGTCGGCCCGGCCGCCCTGGCAGAGCTGTCGCCGGCGTTCGTCGGTTCCCGCGGGCTCACCTTCTCCCGCGAGGGCGCTGTAACCGGCTTCCGGGCCGGCGCCGCCCGCTTCGAGGTCAGCACGTCTTCGCCAGCGCTCTGCTCGGCCCTCGCCGCCGCCGTCGCGGTGCACGGTGAATGGGGCACCTCCGCCGCCCGCCTCGAGCGCATTCACAAGCTGGTCCTTCGCCTCTGGGAAGGGCTGGGAGCTCTGGGACCACGCCGCGTCCTGCGGCTGCAGCCTCTGCCGCCGCAGGCTGGGCTGGTCTTCTTCCGCCCGCACGGGATCGACCCGCAAGCCCTGGTGCGCGCCCTCGAGGCGCGCAACCTCGTGGTGAGGTCGATGCCCCACGCCGACAGCGTGCGCGCGAGCGTCCATTACTTCAACCAGGAGAGTGAAGTCGACGAGTTGCTCGCTGCCCTGGAGGCGCTCTGCCCGCAGTCTCGCGAGCAGCGAAAGGACAGAGGGTCGAGGCCCTCGAACGGGTGAGCACGATGCAGCACGGCGCTGGAAGCGAAGAGGCCCTGACCCCCGGACAAAAGCGGGAGCTCCTCAGGAGTCTGTTGCGGCGCAAGACGGCGGAGCCGCGCATCGCCGGGATCTCTCTCGAGCAGCGCCGCCTCTTCACCCTCTATCAGCTCGATCCCGAGAGCAGCGCCTACAACCTGCTGAGCGCCTATCAAAGCCGCGGAAGGCTCGATGTCCCGGCGTTGCGGCGCGGCCTCGGCGAGATCGTGCGGCGGCACGAGGCGTTGCGGACCGTTTTCAGCCTCCGGGATGGCGAGCCCGTCCAGGAGGTGAGGGAGCCGTCCGCGCCCGTTTTCGGCGAGGTCGACCTCCGCGCCCTGCCGGACGCCGGCAGGCGGAGCCTGGCCCGCGAGATCGCTACGCGGGAGGCGCGCCGCCCCTTCGATCTGACGCGGGGGCCCCTGTGCCGCTTTTACCTGCTGCGGCTCGCGGACGATGAGCATCTCCTCCTCATGGTTCTGCATCACATCGTCACCGATGTCTGGTCCTTCAAGATCTTCAACGACGAGCTGACAGTCCTCTATCGCGCCTACCACCGGGGCGAGGCGTCCCCGCTGGAGCCGCTGTCCGGTCAGCATGGAGACTTCTCCGCGTGGGAGCGCCGGCAGTTCACCGACCAGGTCCTGGAAAGCGAGATGCTCTACTGGAAGAGAGCCCTCGCAGGCATGGAGGTCACCGAGCTGGCGAGCGACTTCCCGCGGCCGCCGATCCAGACCCACAACGGCGCCATCCAGGCGCTCCGCTTCCCGGAAGAGCTCCCGCACACCCTGCGGAGGATCGCCCGCGAGAGAGACGTCAGCCTGTTCATGGCCAGCTTGGCAGTCTTCCAAGTGCTTCTCCACCGCTACACCGGCGCGAGCGACGTCAACTGCGGGATTCCGGTTTCCAATCGCGACACCACCGCCGCGGAAAAACTGATCGGTTTTTTCGTCAACACCGTCGTGGTGCGCACCGACCTGTCGGCGAACCCGAGCTTCGCCACGGTCCTGGATCGGGTGCAAGCGGTGGCACGCGGAGTGTACGCGCATTGCCACCTGCCGTTCGATCGGCTGGTCGAGAAGCTGAAGCCGCATCGCGACAGCAGCCGCAATCCTCTCTTCCAGATCACCTTCCAGATGGGCCATCTGCCGCCCCTGGAGCTCGAAGGCCTCGCTGTGGCCGGCGTATTCGAGCAGGACTACGGCATCGTGCGATGCGACCTCGAGCTGTGCCTCGGGGAAGAGGGCCGGGCGATCGTCGTCTACAACCGGGATCTCTACCGTCCAGACACCATCGCGGAGCTGGGCAGACGCTTCCAGATGCTGTGGGAGGGCGTCGTCGCCGCACCCGAGCGGCCGATCGGTGATCTCCCCATGATGAGTGAAGCGGAACAGCACAACATCACCGTCGAGTGGAACGACACGGCGGCGCGGCATGGTGCGGACCGTTGTATCCACGAATGGATCGAGGCCCAGGCAGAAAGCAACGGAGAGGCCCTGGCGGCCGTCTGCGAGGCGGTGGCGATCTCGTACGGCGACCTCAACCGCAGAGCCAACCGGCTGGCCCATTGGCTGCGGGAAAGGGGAGTCAGGCCGGAGGTCCCGGTCGGCGTCCGCCTCGAGCGCTCTCTCGACGGGCTGGTGGCGTTCCTGGCCATTCTCAAGGCGGGGGGAGCCCATCTGCCGCTCTCCCGTCAGCAACCGCCGGAGCGCCTCGCCGCCATCCTCGCGGACAGCGGCACGCGGCTGGTGCTGGCCGGGCTCGACAGCTCGGCTCCCGAGCTGGCCGCCACCCGCGAGGGGCGGAGCTTCGTCGACCTCTTCCACCTGGATCTCTCGGCCTATCCGGACACCAACCCGGTCCTGTGGACGACGGCCGACAATCTCGCCTACATGATCTACACCTCGGGATCCAGCGGCACGCCGAAAGGCGTTCTGATCGAGCATCGATCGGCGATGCATCTCGCCCATGCCATGGATCGTCTGTGCTACCCCGATCTCGCCGGAAGGAAGATCCGGGTGAGCCTGAATGCGCCGACCGAATTCGACGCCTCGATGCAACAGATCGTGATGCTGACCCGCGGCCATTGCCTGGTGATCATTCCCGAAGAAACCCGGCTCGACGGACCGGCGTTCGTCAGGTATCTCGCGCGACACCAGGTCGAGGCGCTGGACTGTACGCCGTCGCACCTCGCTGTGTTGATCGATGCGGGCCTGCTCGACGAGGCCGGCGGAAGCCTGCGGAAGATTCTGGCAGCCGGTGGAGCGATCGACCGCCGGATGTGGAACCGGCTGGCGGTGAGCCCGAGGATCCAGTCCTACGACATCTACGGTCCGACCGAATGCACGGTCAACGCCACGGGCCACGCCATCACGGCGGCCGACGAGGCGCCACGCATCGGCACGCCGCTCGAGAACTACACCGTCTACCTGCTCGACCCGCACCTGCGTCCCGTGCCGAACGGGGTGGTGGGAGAGATCTTCATCGGTGGCGAAGGAGTGGCACGAGGGTACCTCGCCCGACCGGACCTCACCGCCTGCTCGTTTCTGCCGAATTATTTCGGCGACGGAGATCGCCTCTACCGGACAGGAGACCATGCGCGGCGCCTGGGCGATGGCGCGCTCGAGTTCCTTGGCCGGCGCGACGACCAGGTCAAGATCCGGGGGTTCCGCATCGAGCTGGGCGAGATCCAGGCCAGCCTCATCGAGCACGAGGCGGTGCGCCAGGCGGCGGTCGTCGCGCACGGCGAGGCGGACGACAAGCTGATCCTCGCCTATGTCGTCCCCGAGGAGGCGGGGACTGACCCGGTCGAGAGGATTCGTGACGATCTCCGGTGCAGGCTTCCCGATGCGATGATCCCCAGTCGTTTCATTCTCCTGGCAGATCTGCCCCTGACGCCGAGCGGCAAGCTCGATCGCGCGGCCCTGCCGCACCCGAAGGCCTTCGATCCGGCAGCGGCCCAGGCGCGCTCGGTGCTCGAGGAGGGATTGCTCGAGATCTGGGCCGAGGCCTTCGACGTCGGTCGGTCCGAGATCGGCATCGATTCGAGCTTCTTCGAGCTGGGGGGACACTCGCTCCTGGCGGTGCAGATCACCTCGCGGATCCGCGATCTCTTCCAGATCGACCTCAAGCCGCGGACCCTCTTCAGTCACTCCACTCCCCGGGATCTCGCGAAAGTCTTCGGCGGGCTCCGCGGGACGGCTGCGGCGGCGTTCCCTCCGATCGGGCGGACGTCGCTCACGTCGCCGCCCCTCTCCTTCGCCCAGGAAAGGATCTGGTTCCTCGACCAGATGGAGCCAGGGCTGGCGGCCTACAACATCCCCATTGCCCTGCGCCTGACGGGGGCGCTGAACCGCAGAGGGCTCGCCGCGAGCTTCGATCATTTCGTCCGCCGCCACGAGGCCTTGCGCACCTCCTTCACGGTCGTGGATGGCCAGCCCGCGCAGCGGATCATGCCGGCGCAGGGGGATCCCATGGCGCTCCCGGTGGTGGATCTCTCAGGTCTATGCGCCGCCCGCCGGGAGGTGGAGCTCCTGCGCCTGGGGGCCGACGACGGAGCGCGGGGCTTCCGCCTCGACACGCATCCGCTCTATCGGATCACCCTGCTGCATCTCGGACCGGCCGAGCACGTGCTGCTCCTGTGCCTGCACCACGCGATCATCGACGCCTGGTCGATCCGGATCCTGATGAAGGAGCTGGGGGCTCTGTACGAGAGCTTCCTGGAGGCAACGCCCCTCCCGCTGCCGGCGCTTGCCGTCACCTATGCCGACTATGCGGTGTGGCAGAGGAACATCCTGCATGAAGAGGCGATTGAATCGCAAACGACGTACTGGCGCGCCCGGCTGGACCGGGAGTCCCCGGTCCTGAGCCTGCCGACGGACCGGCCGCGGCCGGCGGCCTTCCGCTATCGCGGCGGCAACGTGTTCTTCGAGATCCCGGCCCAGGAGCTGAGCAGCATCGCCGCCGCGGCCCTCGCCCACGGGGTCACGGTTTTCGTGCTCCTGACGGCCGCGGTCCAGCTCCTGCTGGCCCGTTACAGCGGCGAGGAGGACATCTGGCTCGGCTCGCCGGTGGCCAATCGGAACCAGCGCGAGCTCGAGGATCTGGTCGGCCTCTTCCTCAATATGGTTGTGCTGCGCGGCGACCTGCACCGTTCGCAGAGCGTCCGCGACCTCCTCCAGGAGACCCGAAGCAGGGTCTTCGACGCTTCCGATCATCAGGATCTGCCGTTCGAGAGGCTTGTGGAGACGCTCAATCCGGACCGCTCCCTGAGCTACAGCCCGTTGTTCCAGTGCATGCTGACCTTTCAACGCTCCTCGCAGTGCGCTCTCGATCTGAACGGCGTGAGCGCCAGCATGCTGCGGATCGAAAATGCGACGGCGAAGCTCGACCTCACCTTCGATCTGAGCTATTCGGGGGAACGCCTGGAGGGGCGCATCGAGTATGACCGGGACCTCTTCGACGTCACCACGGTCCTGCGCATGGAGGGAAGCCTGCAGAAACTCCTCCACCAGATGGCGGTCCATCCGGAGACCGCTCTCGGCGAGCTCTCGCTCCTGGGGAGCTCCGAAAGATTCCAGCTCACCTGCGAGTGGAACGACACCCGCGCGCCCTGCGTGGACGTCTGCATCCATGAACTCTTCACTGGGCGGGTGGTGGAGGATCCGGACAGGACGGCGGTCGTCTCCGGCGAGGCGTCCGTCTCCTACGGAGATCTGAATCGACGGGCGAACGGAATCGCTCATTTCCTCCTGTCCCGAGGAGGCGCCGGAAGGGGCGGCATCGGCGTCTGCATGCGCCGGTCCGTCGACCTGATCGCCGCCCTTCTGGGCGTTCTCAAGGCGGGGAGAGCTTATGTGCCGATCGAGCCGGCCTATCCATCGGACCGCATCCTGAACATCCTGCGCACCAGCGGCGCGGAGCTGGTGCTGACCGATTCCGCATCCGCGGAACGGCTCCGCGGGCTGGATGTCGAGCTCGTCGCCCTGGATCGCGAGTCGTTCGTGGCGTACCCGGAGACCGATCCAGGCGCGCAGGCGAGCCCGCAGGACCTCGCCTACGTCATCTTCACGTCAGGCTCGACCGGACATCCCAAGGGCGTGGTCCTCCAGCATCGCCCCGTGGTGAATCTCATCTCCTGGGTGAACCGGACCTTCGGCATCGGCGAGGGCGATGGTCTGCTCTTCGTGACCTCCCCCTGTTTCGACCTCTCCGTCTACGACATCTTCGGCACGCTGGCCGCCGGCGCGACAATCTACGTGGCGAACGACGAGACGGTGAAGGATCCCGAGCTGCTGGTCGAGCTCCTGTACGGATGGCCGATCACCTTCTGGGATTCGGCGCCTGCAGCGCTCGCCAGGCTGCAGCCGCTCTTCGACTCGGAGCGGGCGCGCGAGTCCAGGCTGAGGCTGGTCTTCCTGAGCGGCGACTGGATCCCTCTCGCCTTGACGGCTGCCGTCGCCGAGGTCTTTCCGCGGGCCTTGGTGGTCGGCCTCGGCGGCGCGACAGAAGCGGCGATCTGGTCGAATTTCTTCCCGCTCGGAGAGATCGGGCGCGCCTGGAAGAGCATTCCCTACGGACGGCCGATCCAGAACGCCAGGTACTACATTCTCGACCCCGCCCTGCAGCCCTGCCCCCTTCAGGTCGCCGGAGATCTGTACATCGGAGGTGACTGTCTGTCGATCGGCTATCTGAAGGAACCGATCCTGACGGCCCGGCAGTTCGTTCCCGATCCCTTCGCCGAGGAGCCCGGCGCGATCCTGTACGCCACGGGCGACCGGGCCAGTTGGGGAAGCGACGGCAACATCGAGTTCCTGGGCCGGCTCGACGCCCAGGTGAAAGTCCGCGGCTTCCGCATCGAGCTCGGAGAGATCGAGTCGGTGCTCGAGAGCCACGAGGCTGTGTTGAGAGCCGTGGTGCTCGCGCGGGAGGATCGGCTGGGAGACCGGCGGCTCGTCGCCTATGTCCAGGAGAGGGCTACGATCTCCGCCGAGGCCGTGCCGCGGATGGAACATAGCGGAGAGGAGCCTTTCCTGCTGCACGAGGAGCTTCTGCGGCTGCTGCGATCGAAGCTGCCGGAGTACATGATCCCGGGTCATTTCGTGGTCTTGGAGCAGTGGCCGGTCACAGTGAACGGAAAGCTCGATCGCAAGGCGCTCCCGGCCCCACGGACGGGGGCGGCCGAAGACGCTTTCGTACCGGCGGAGAGCTTGGACCAGGAGACGCTGGCGCAGATCTGGGCGGCGGTGCTCGGCCTGGAACGCGTGGGGATCTACGAAAACTTCTTCGCCCTCGGCGGCGATTCGATCCTCGCGATCCAGATCGTGGCGCGCGCCAACCAGATGGGCCTGCGGGTCCGACCGCGAGACTTCTTTCAGGCCCAGACGGTCGCCGCGATGCTCCCGAGAGCCCTCAAGCCGACCGGGGGGGCCGAGCGGTGGGAACCCGAGGTCCAGGAGGCGGCGCTGACGCCGATCCAGAGATGGTTCTTCGCGCAGGAGCCACGCAATCCGCATCATTTCAACCAGGCGGTGCTCCTGGAATGGAAGGACCCACTGGACGTGCCGCGGCTCCTCGAGGCCATGCGGCAACTCTGCGCGGATCACGACGCTCTTCGCCTGCGCTTTTTCGAGTCAGCGTCGGGATGGCGTCAGGCGGTGCGCCCTGCCGGCGCGGAGGGCGTCTTCGCCTTCACCCGCGTGGACCTCGAAGGGATTGTGGCGGAGCGCGGACTGGAGGCCCTCGACCAAGTGCTGGAGGACTGCGCCACGCAGATCCAGGGGAGCCTGCGGATCACCGGTGGATCCCTGTTCGCGGCGTGTCTCTTCGATACTGGTGTGGAGCGGCCGCAGCTGTTGCTGCTGGTGGCGCATCACCTGTCGATCGACGGCGTCTCGTGGCGCGTCCTCCTGGAGGACCTGGTGTCTCTCTACGATCCGTCGCAGGGGAGGGGCTCGGCGCCCGGAAGGAGCGATTCCTGGATGCGCTGGGCCGGCCGTCTCGACCGCCAGGACCTGGTGGACGAGTTCCGTGCGGAGGAGGCCTTCTGGTCGCGGCAAGCCCGCCGCCAAACCCTCCAACTGGACTTCCCGGGCGGCGAGAACCGCGCCTCCTCGACCGCAACGGTCGTTGGCCGGTTGTCCGGAGAGGAGACCGAGCTGCTCGAACGGAGGGTCCCCGATGTCTATCGGACCAGCACGGTGGACATCCTGCTGGCGGCGCTGACCCGCACCTTCGAGGACGGCTCCGAGAGCCCGGGCTTAACGATCGATCTGGAGGCCCACGGCCGCAGCCACGAGCTCGGCGACGGCGACCTTGTGCGCACGGTCGGGTGGTTCACGACCCTCTACCCGGTGAGCCTCGATGTCGATCCATCCGCTCCCGAGGGGACGCGGCTCAAAGCGCTGAAAGAGCAGTTGAGAGCCGTGCCGCGCGAGGGGGTGGGGTATGGCGTGCTGCGCCACCTGAGCGACGGACCCGCGTCCCGGCTGGCCAGGATCCCCCGCCCGGAGATCCTGTTCAACTACCTCGGACGCTTCGGCCAGGCGCTGGTCGACCACGACCTCTTTCGCGTGCGCACGGAGCCCACCGGTCAGGACGTCGGCACAGAGAACGAGCGAACACACCTTCTCGAGATCAACAGCCTGACTCTCGATGGCGTTTTCGAGACCCGCTGGCGGTTCAGCCGGAACCTTCATCGAGTCTCGACGGTGGAGCGGTATGTCGAACGTTTCATGACGGCGCTCCGCAGGGTCATCCGGCACTGCCTCTCGCCGGAAGCAGGGGGCCGGACTCCCTCCGACTTCCCTCTCGCCAGGGTCGGCCAAGCGGAGCTGGATCTCCTCGTGGCGCGGCATCCGGACCTGGAGGATCTCTATCCCGCCACCGCGCTGCAGCAGGGCATGCTCTTCCATGGCGAGCTCGCTCCCGAGGTGCCGATATACGTACAGCAGATCAGCCTGGACGTCCTTGGGAACCTGGATGTCGAGGCGTTGCGGGAGGCGTGGGCGACGGCTCTCGTCAGGCATTCGTGCCTGCGGACCGTCTTCGTGATCGCAGACGGCGTCTACCTCCAGGGCGTCTTGTCCGCCCGGGCTTCGTTCTGGAGCTTCGAGGACTGGAGGGGCGTGGCCGCGGCCGAGCGCGGGCTGCGACTCGAGAGGTTCCTCGAAGAGGACCTGAGGCGCCGGTTCAAGACGGCGGAGGAGCCCCCCTTCCGCGTCTCCGTCGTGAGGCTCGAGGAAGAGATCCATCATCTGGTGGTGACGTTCCATCACGCGATCCTGGATGGCTGGTCGCTCTCCATCCTTCTGGAGGAGATCTCGGCCCTATACGAGGCGCGTACCCAGGGGCGCCAGCCGGCGCTGCCCGTCGTGCCACCGCCACGCGATTACGCGGTATGGCTGGCCGAGCTGGACGCGAGCCGGGCGCGAGTGTTCTGGCAACCGTACCTGAAGGATTTCCGCAAACCCGATCCGCTCGGGCGGTCCGCTTCGCCGACGCGAGCCGACCGCGGTCAACGCAGCCAGCGCACCGTGATGCCCGGCGATCTCGTGGCCCGGCTCGAGCGATATTGCCGCAGCCATCGGCTGACCCAGAGCACAGTCCTCCAGGCGGCCTGGGCGATCCTGATCGGCCGCTCCAGCGGCGCGAGCGACATCGTCGTCGGCGCGACTCTGTCCGGACGCGAGCAGGGATTCCCAGGCATCGAGAGAATGTGCGGCCTGTTCATCAACACCTTGCCGCTCCGCGTCGCGGTGGACGAAGACGTTGCGGTCGACCTCTGGCTGCAGGGAGTGCAGGGGAACATTGTCGAGATCCGCCAGCTCGCCCATTCGTCCCTGACCGAGATCCAGGCCAGCAGCGAGGTGCCGCCAGGGCAAGCGCTCTTCGAGGCGATCGTCGTGGTGGAGAACTATCCGTTCAGCGAAGCGCTGATGAAAGAGTGGCTGGGGCACGGCGTCGAGAACCTCCGCAGCCACGAGAGGGCGAACTATCCGCTGAGCCTGCTGGTCGAGCTGCGGCTCGAGGTGGCGCTCGAGATCCGCTACGACGCCGGACGCTTCGACGATCTAGGGGTCTGCAGGATGCTGCAGCAGTTGCAGACCCTCCTCGGAGCCATGGCGCAGGGCGACGCGCCGTCGGTGGCAGGTCTCGAGATGCTGAGCGAGGCGGAATGGCATCAACTGGTGCGCGAGGCGAACGACTCCCGGGACGATGGGGCGAGCTCGGATTGTCTCCATGCCATGGTCGAGCGGCAGGCGGAGGCGACACCAGATCGAGTCGCCGTGGCGGCCGGCGGTGACGAGCTCTGTTTCGCGGACCTGGTCGACCGATTTGATCGGCTGGCGCGCTCCCTCCGTTACCTGGGGGTCGGTCCGGAAGACCGCGTCGGGCTCTCGATGGAGCGCTCGGTCGAGGCGATCGTCGCGATCCTCGCCATCATGAAGGTGGGAGCCGCCTACGTGCCGGTTGACCTGGAGTACCCGCCCGAGCGGATCGAGCTCATGCTGCGCGACAGCGGCGCGCGGTGGGTCGTCACGCAAGGCCCGGCTCTCGCCTCCCGGCTGTCGGGGCTCTGCCCGGAGGTGCGCGTCCTCGACCTTGAGGCTCCCGGCCTCCCAGAGGCGGATCCCGCCCCGGGCTTCGGCGTCGTGGATCCCGGCCAGCCGGCTTACGTCATCTATACCTCGGGATCCACGGGTAGGCCGAAAGGCGTGGTCGTGGAGCATCGTTCGGTGGCGGTCCTGCTGAACGGCATGCGCGAGCGGGTCTACGGCAGGTATGGAGACGACGGGATGCGCCTCGCGGTCAACGCGCCCTTCGCGTTCGACGCTTCGATGCAGCAGATCGTGATGCTGGCCTGTGGGCACAGCCTGCACGTGGTGCCCGCGGAGGTGCGGACGGATGGCGCGGCCTTCGTCGACTTCCTCGCGGAGGAGCGAATCGAAGGTCTCGACATCACTCCTTCGCATCTGGGGCTCCTGCTCGAAGCCGGGCTCCTCTCGCGCACGGATCTGGCGCTGAAGTGTGTCGTGGTGGCCGGCGGTGCCGTCGATCCTCGATTGTGGACGCGGCTCGCGGACTCGGCGGGAGCGCGCTTCTTCAACATCTATGGGCCGACAGAGGCCACCATCAACGCCACCGGCCGGCTGATCGAGGGGCGGAGCGCGGTGCCGAGCATCGGCAGGCCCCTGGCCAACTACTGCGCCTACGTGCTCGACAGCCGACTGCGGCCGGTTCCGCTGGGAGTGGCGGGCCAGCTCTTCCTCGGCGGCCGGGGGCTCGCACAGGGTTACCACGCCCGCCCCGGCCTGACCGCCGAGCGCTTCCTCCCCGATCCGTTCTCGGGAGAGCGCGGGGCCCGGTTCTATCAGACCGGCGACCTTGTGCGGACTCTCGACAGCGGCGAGCTGGAGTTCCTGGGCAGGATCGACTACCAGGTCAAAATCCGTGGCTTCCGGGTAGAGCTTGGGGAGATCGAGAGCGTCCTGCTGGGCCACGAGGAGGTCTCGCGGGCCGTCGTCGTGCTCGATCAAACTGCGGTGGATGCGCGGCTCGTGGCGTTCTACACGACGAGCCATGGCGGCGACCTGCCCCGGGAAGATCTCCGTGCCTTCGCACGCCGGTCGCTGCCCGGCTACATGGTACCGAACGAGCTCGTGAAGCTGGAGAGCATCCCTCTGCTGGCCAACGGCAAGGTGGCGCGGGCCGAGCTGCCGAAGGCCGGGGCGGGGACACGCGAGGGGAAGGTGACCGCACGGAACCGGATGGAAGAACGGGTCGCGGAGATGTGGTCCGAGGTGCTCGGTGTCGATGCGGCGCAGGTCGGCGTCTGCGACGACTTCCTGTCGCTGGGCGGCCATTCGCTCAACGCCGTTCTGCTGCTGTCGCGGATGCAGCGTGAGTTGGGGACCGACCTCTCCCTGAAGTCTCTCTATGAAGGGACCACCATCAGCGAGATCGCTGTGAAGGTCGCCGCCGGGGAGGAGGAGCTCCTGGAGTCGGAGAGGGCCGCGGAGCTCCTCGGCGATTGGCAGAGCCTCTCAGAGGAGCAGATCCGGGAGCTGCTCGAGCAGGAAAGAGAAGAGGCGGTCCCATCCGCCTGAGGGTGCGCCGCGGCGCGGCGGCAGAGGGGGAGGACAACGCAGGATTCATCAGAAGGGTAGAGATTCCATGAACCAGGAAGTGAAGCCGATATCGCCGGAGCTGCGGGAGCTGCTTCTGCTCAAGTTGAAGAGCGAGAGGAAGCGCCAGGCCGGCATCGGTCGGCTGGAGCGGACCGGCGAGCGGCCCAGCTTTCCTCTCTCGTTCGCTCAGCAACGGCTCTGGTTCCTCGATCAGTACATCTCCCGCCGGGCGGCCTACAACGTCCCGCTGGTCCTCGAGCTTGAAGGAGCTCTTGAGGTCGGGCGTCTGCAGGCGGCTCTCGGCGAGGTCGTCCGGCGGCACGAGATCCTGCGGACGACCTGCTCCGCCGCGGGCGTGCAGATCATCCATCCCCCCGAGCCTCTGCCTCTTCAGCTCGCGGACTGGAGCGAGGAGGCCGGCGCGGAGTCCTGGGTGGAGGCGATGATTCGGGAGGAGGTAGAGGAGCCCTTCGACTTGGAGAGAGGGCCGGTCCTCTCGGCCCGGCTCCACCGCATCAATCCATCCAAGCACGTCCTCCTGGTGAACATCCATCACATCGCGACCGACGGCTGGTCGACCGCGATCCTGAGGCGAGAGATCCAGGCCTTATATCAGGCCTCCTGCGCAAGGGAGCCGGCAGATCTGCCGGAGCTACCCATCCAGTACGCGGACTTCGCCGTCTGGCAGCGGAGCTGGTTGACGGGGTCTGTCCGCGAGCGTCTCCTGTCGTACTGGACGGCGAAGCTGGCGAATGCGCCCCTGCTGGATCTGCCTTTCGATCGACCACGGCCGAAGCGCCAGTCGTTCGCCGGCGGCAGGGTCGGTGTGGCCATCTCGCGGGAGACGGGGGAGGCTCTTAGCGCAGCGGGACGACACGAGCAGGTGACTGTGTTCGCCGTGCTGCTCGCCGCGTTCGAGGCGCTCGCTTACCGGTACACGGGGCAGAAGGACATCGTCGTCGGGGCGCCGTTCGCCAACCGGAGCCGGCCGGAGGTGGAGAACCTGATCGGGTTTTTCGTCAATACGCTGCCGTTGCGGACCGCGGTGGATGGAGACATCCCGGTCAGGGAGCTGTTCCGCAGGGTCCACGAGACCGTTCGCGAGGCGCAGGAGCATCAGGACCTGCCGTTCGAGCTTATCGTCGACGAGATGGGCGTGGCGCGCGATCCGAGCCATCCACCGATCTATCAAGTCGTGTTCAACTTCCAGAAGCTCTCGGGGGAGCCCGCCGGGGGAGCCGCCCCGGTGCATTTCGGGCTGAGCGAGATCACCACCGGCTCCGCGAAGTTCGACCTGACGCTGGCGATTTGGGAGTCGGAGGGTGTCTTCGCGGGCGATCTTGTCTACGATGCCCGGCTCTTCGACGGCAGCACCGTGGAACGGCTCGCCACACACTTCCAGAACGTCCTGGCCGGTATGCTGCAGGCGCCGCACAGCCGCGTCGGAGAGATCGAGATCCTCTCTCCGGAAGAGCGGCTGCAGCTCCTCGGCGGAAGGTACGGCCGCGGTGCGAGGGAGCTCTCCACGAGCTTTCGGCCGGGCGCTCTGCTGACCGGGCTTTTCGAGACTCAGGTCGAGACCCGGCCGGACGCCGTGGCGGTGACGGCAGAGGGTGATCCCTGGACCTATGACGCCCTGAACCGGCGGGCGAACCGGCTCGCGCATCGGCTGATCCGTCTGGGCGTTGGGCCGGAGGTGAAAGTCGGCCTGTGCTACGAGCGGTCCGCCGAGCTGATCGTGGCTATCTTGGGCATTCTGAAGGCCGGAGGGGTCTATGTGCCGCTCGATCCATCATACCCTCCGGAGAGGCTGCGCTTCATCGCTGAGGATGCCGGTCTCGCACTGATCCTCACCGCGGATCGGCATCTTGAGCAGCTCCCGCGCTCCATCGCGAGAGATACCGGCTGGCCGCAGGCCCTGGACGGACCGGAAACGGATCCTCCCGCCTCCGCATGTCCCGGGAACGGCGCGTACGTCATCTACACCTCGGGCTCAACCGGGAAGCCGAAGGGCGTCATCATCTCGCACCGGAACGTAATCCGACTGTTCCAGAAAACGCTTCCGGTCTTCAATTTCGACGCATCCGATGTGTGGACGCTCTTCCACTCGTACGCCTTCGATTTCTCCGTCTGGGAGATCTGGGGAGCGCTCCTCTTCGGTGGACGGTTGGTGATCGTGCCCCACTGGGTGAGCCGATCGCCCGCCGATTTCCGTCACCTTCTCGTGAGCGAGAAGGTGACGGTGCTGAATCAGTCACCATCGGCGTTCCGCCAGCTTCTGCACGAAAAGAGAGACGGGGAGGAGGATCTCTCCTCTCTTTGCCTTCGCTACATCGTCTTCGGTGCCGAGGCGCTCGACTGGCAGATCCTTGAACCGTGGTTTCGGGAGCGCGGCGACGCGGCGTCTCTGGTCAATATGTACGGCATCACCGAGACCACCGTGCACGTGACCCATCGCGGGATCGACCCGCAGGAGCGGCCTCTCGGCAGCCCGATCGGCCAGGCGATCGACGACCTCGATCTCTACCTCCGAGATGACGACGGCAATCTCGTTCCGATCGGCGTCCCGGGTGAGATCTACGTGGGCGGGCCCGGGCTGTCGCGCGGGTATCTCCACCGGCCGGATCTGACCGCTGAGCGCTTTCTCCCCCACCCTTCTTCACAGCAGCCGGGAGAGCGGCTTTACAAGAGCGGCGATAGGGCACGGTTCCTTGCCGACGGCGAGATGATTTTCCTGGGGCGCAACGACGATCAGGTCAAGATCCGCGGGTTCAGGATCGAGCTCGGCGAGATCCAGGCGGCGATCTGCGCATTGCCGGAGGTGCGTGACGCCCTCGTATTGGCTCTGAAGAACCCTGAGGCCGAGGATTTCCTCGCCGCCTACGTCATCTCCTCGTCAGACGGGGGACCTGATGTCCGGCAGCTCCGCGACGCCCTCACTCGGTCATTGCCGGACTACATGGTCCCGGCGCGTTTCGTCTTCCTAGAGCGCTTTCCGATGACAGCTCACGGCAAGCTTGACCGCGGGGCCCTGCCCGATACCTGGGAGGTGCGGCAGCGGCTCGGCGAAGGGGAGGGCGTGCCACTACGTTCGGTGACCGAAGAGGCCTTGGCGGCGATCTGGAGCGAGGCACTGGGCGGCGGCAACATCGGCCGCGAGGACAACTTCTTCGCTCTCGGCGGCGATTCGATCCTGAGTATCCGGGTTCTCGGGCTGGCGCGCTCGCGGGGTATCCACTTCTCTCTGCAGGAACTTTTTCAGCACCAGACGGTGAAGGCGCTGGCGCGGGAAGTCGCGCGCGGCCGGGCGCTGGAGGACGCGCCGGCGACGTACGAGCCCTTCAGTCTGCTCTCGCCGGAGGTGCGGCGGAAGCTGCCGGAGGATGTCCAGGACGCCTACCCCTTGTCCAAGCTCCAGTTGGGCATGCTGTACGAGATGCGGCTCACGCCAGAGCTCCTGCCCTATCACAACGTCGACAGCATGACGATCCGCGGGGCCTTGGACCGCGATGCCTTCCTGGCGGCAGTGCGGATGCTGGTGTCGCGGCATCCTGTCTTCCGGACGAGCATCCACGTGGGGGAGTACGGGGAGCCCCTGCAACTGGTGCATCGGCAGGCCTCGCTGGCGGTCGAGTGGCACGACCTGCGCGCCCTAGCCGCCGCGGATCAGTGGCGGATCGTCGACGAGCACGTCGCGAAAGAGCGCGGTGGGCCGTTCGATCTGAAGACCCCTGGCCTGCTGCGGTTTGCCATCCATCGACTGGACGACGACCTGTTCCAGTTTTCGCTGACGGAGAACCACACGATCCTGGACGGCTGGAGCCTGACCTCGGCGATCGCCGAGGTCTTCGACCGGCACTTCAGGATCGTCAACGAAGGAGACCGGCAGCCCCTGCCCGCACCGAAGCTGCTCTATGGCGAATTTATCGCCGAGGAGCGGCGGCTGACCGCCTCCGAGGAGGCGCAGACCTTCTGGCGACAGCAACTCGCGGATTTTTCCTTTCGCGAGATCCCGAAGTGGCCTGGGGAGCTCAGTGGCGAGGAGGCGCTGAACGAGGTGATGTGGAAGCTCCCACGCGAATGCATGGAAGGCCTGCGGAGGACGGCGAGGGAATCGCAGGTCCCGCTCAAGTCGGTCTTCCTGGCCGCGCACGTGAAGGTCCTGAGCCTCTTGCTGGGCACGGCCGACGTGGTGGTCGGTATGCAGTCGAACGGAAGGCCGGAGGTGGAAGGGGGGGACGAGGTGTACGGCCTCTACCTCAACGCCATGCCATTGCGGATCCGGATGCAGGGAGGGACGTGGAAGGATCTCGTCCATCAGGTCTTCCGCGCCGAATGGGAGGCCCTTCCGCACCGCGCCTTCCCCATGGCAGTGATCCAGGGAATGAGGGGAGGCGCCCCGCTTTTCGAAGTCTTCTTCAACTTCGTGAGCTTCCATTCGATCGAGAAGGTGGTGCGCTCCCGCCAAGCAGAGGTGGTAGGAGAAAGCCGGTTCGTCGAGCCCAACCACTTCCCTCTCCTGGCGGGCTTCAACCTGGACCCAGTCTCCGGCGAGATGACAGTGGTCCTGCAGAGCGCCCGTCGCGACTTCCCGCGCGCCCAGCTCCTCGCCTTTCGGAGCTCCTACGATGCAGCCCTCGAGGGGCTCGCCGCCGCGTCCGCCGGCGCAGGCGAGACGCCGGCGGCAAGGCACGATGGGCTGGCACGCGACGCCACTCTGGGTATCGACGAACCCGTGGAATACGCCATCGTGACCGCGGCGATGGTGTCCACCGAGACCGCCTGGTCCACAGTGTACGAAGCGCCGGCCTACGAGGCGCCAGCGACCCCGACCGAGGAGATCCTCGCGGCGGTGTGGGCGGAGATCCTCTGTGTCGATCAGGTGAGCCGGAGCGACGGCTTCTTCAATCTCGGCGGTGATTCGATCTTCAGTCTGCGGGCGGTGGCCGCGGCCGAGGAGCGGGGTCTCTTCTTCAGCCTGCAGAAGCTCTACGAGCACGCCACTCTGCGTGATCTGGCCCGAGAGATCGATCTCGGAACCACCCGGGAGGAGAGGGCCGAGCCCACGCAGCCGTTCGCCCTGGCTCCGGACGAGCTCCGGCGCCGGGTCCCCGACGATGTCGTCGACATCTACCCCATGGCGACGCTCCAGCTCGGCATGCTCTATCACATGGAGCTCGATCCGGAGCTCCTCCCCTACCACAACGTGGACAGCGGGCTTTTCCGGGCGCGGCTGGAGAAAAAGCCGTTCCTGCGGGCGGTACAACTGGTCGTCGATCGCCATCCCATCCTGAGGACCGGATTCCATCTGAAGTCGTACGGAAAGCCGCTCCAACTGGTGCATCGGACGGCGACGATGCCGATCGTCTGGGAGGATCTTCGGGGTCTCGATCCCACAGAGCAGGAAAAGAGGATCCGCGGCTACCTCGAAGGCGAGCGGGTGCAGCTCTTCGATCTGACGCGGCCGCCGCTGTTGCGCTACGCCGTCCACCTGCTCTCGGACAGCATGTTCCGGTTCTCGATGACGGAAAACCACATCCTGCTCGATGGGTGGAGCTTCAACGCGATCCTCGCAGAGGTGTTCACCTTCTATTTCAGACTGCTGGAGGGAGAGGAGATCGATGCGCCTCCACCTCCGCCCGAGCCTCCCTATCGCGAATTCATCCGGCTGGAGCAGACGGCTATTCGAGCGCCGGAATCGCGGAGCTTTTGGCGCGAGCGGCTCGCGGGCTGTCCGCACCTCCGCATCGCCGGAGCGGGCGGCGGCGAGGACGGGAGCGAGGGAGAGGTCTTCAAGACCGTCGAGGTGACCTTCTCCGGGGAGGAAGCCGCGGTCTACGAGCGGTGGGCGAGGCGGTGGATGGTCCCGGTGAAGACGGTCTTCCTGGCGGCCCACCTGAAGGTCCTGAGCCTGCTCGCCAGCGCCGAAGAGATCGTGACCGGGCTCGTCTGCAACGGTAGACCGGAGGCCTCCGGCGGCTCCGAGGTCTACGGCCTGTTCCTCAACACGGTGCCGCTCCGCATCCGTGTCGCCGCGGGAGATGAGTGGTCCGACTTGGTCGTCCAAGTGTTCGACGCGGAGAGGAGCATCCTGCCGCACCGGCGGGTGCCGCTGGCGGTGATTCAGTCGGACCACGGCAGCGAGACGCTCTGCGAGGTGATGTTCAACTACATCAGCTTCCATTCTCTCCGCTCGCTACTCGGACGGAAGGATTTCCAGTTCGTCGGCGAGATCCGGTCCGCCTCGCCGACCCACTACCCGCTGGCGGTCAGCTTCAACCGGAATCCTGTGGACGGCGAGCTCCTCGTCATCCTGCAGGCCGGGACCCGGAAGATCTCGCGGCCGCAGCTCGAGGCGGTGGGCGAGCTCTACCGGAGGGTTCTCGCGAGCCTGGCGGCGGGCCATGCCGCTCCAACGGAAGGAGTGCCCGCCGGGGTCCTTGCGGTCCAGCCGCCTGTCGACTTCCGGAGCACGGAGCGGCTCGGCGACGTGCCGCGAGCCGCCGCGCGGACCGCTCCTTTCGAGCTGCCGGCGGCGCTGACGGAGGGTCTGCGGTCGCTCGCCGAGGAGGGCGGGGGGACCCTCGAAACGGTGCTCCTGGCGGCGTTCCGGACGCTCGTCGGGCGCTCCAGTAGCCAAGCGGATCTCACGGCCGGAATCGAGCTCGCGAGCTCGCTGGCCGACGCCTCGGCCGCCCGGTGCGACGTCATCGCGGCGCTGGTGGACGGGGCCGGGGGGTTGCGCGGCCGAATCGAGGGGCGCGGCGATCTCTTCGACGCCACGACGCTCCTGCGTCTCGCCGGGCACTGGCGGACGCTGCTCACCGAGGTCGTCGCCGGCCCCGACCGGGAGCTCGCCGATCTGCCCCTCCTGTCGGACGCCGAGCGGCATCAGATCCTCGTGGAGTGGAACGGGGAGGCGACCCTTCCTCCCGATTTCGACAGTCTCCACCACGCCATCGAGCGACAGGTCGAGAGGACTCCCGAGGCGGTCGCCCTGGTCTTCGAGGAGAGCGTTCTCACCTATGTCGAGCTGAACGCGCGGGCCAACCGCCTCGCCCGCCGCCTCCAGGATCACGGCGTGGGACCGGAGGTGCCGGTGGCGATCGCCGCCGAGCGCTCGCTCGAGCTGGTCATCGGGCTGCTCGGGATACTCAAGGCCGGAGGAGCGTACGTGCCTTTCGATCCTTCGTATCCGGAGCAGCGACTCGCCTCGATGCTGGAGGAGCTGCTCGGCCACGCCTCGGGAACAGTGCTCCTGGCGCAGGCGGAGACCCGAGAGATCGCGCCCTCGCACCGGGACCTCCCGCGGGTCGTTCTGGAGGCCGAGGCGCCGGCCGGCGACGGCTGGACGAGGAACCTCGAGCAGGGCTCCAGCCCAGATCATCTGGCCTATGTCATCTACACGTCCGGCTCCACGGGGAAACCCAAGGGCGTGATGAACACGCACCGAGGGATCCTGAACCGGCTCTTCTGGTGCCAGCGACAGTACGGTCTGACCGCGGCGGACCGCGTCCTGCAGAAGACCCCGATGAGCTTCGACGTGTCGGTCTGGGAGCTCTTCTGGCCGCTCGTGGCCGGCGCCGAGCTGGTCCTGGCGCAGCCGGGGGGGCACCGGGACAGCGGCTATCTCGCCGCTCTCATCGCCCGCCGCGGGATCACCGTCCTGCACTTCGTCCCGTCGATGCTGGAGGCCTTCCTGCGCGAGCCGGACCTTGCCGGATGTGGCAGCTTGAGGGCGGTGATCGCGAGCGGCGAAGCCCTGACTCCGGAGCTCGCGCGGCGTTTCGCCGAGCGCCTGGGGGGCTCAGGGGTGGAGCTGCACAACCTCTATGGTCCGACCGAAGCAGCCATCGATGTCACGGCCCACCGCTGCGAGCCGACGGAGTCGCAGGTGCCGATCGGGCGCCCGGTGGCGAACACCCGGATCCACCTGCTCGACCGGGACCATCGTCCGGTGCCCCTGGGTGTTCCCGGGCAACTGATGATCGGCGGGGTGCAGCTTGCCCGGGGATACCTGGGCCAGCCGGCGCGAACCGCCGAGAGCTTCCTCCCCGATCCACTGAGCTGGGAACCGGGGGCGAGGCTCTACCAGACCGGTGACCTGGCTCGCTACCGGCCCGACGGCGAGATCGTCTTCCTCGGCCGCATCGATCATCAGATCAAGCTGCGCGGCTTTCGCATCGAGCTGGGGGAGATCGAGTCAGTGCTGAGATCGCATCCCGGGGTGAGAGAAGCGGTCGTCAAGCTGCAGCAGGCGGGGCGCCGCGGACCGCAGCTCGTCGCCTGTCTCGTGCCCGTCCCTGGCGTGGCCCCGGAAGCTGCCGAGCTGCGCTCGTTCCTCCTGAACAGGCTCCCCGAGCACATGGTGCCTGCGGCCTTCGCGCTGTTCGACGCCTTCCCGCTCACTCCCAACGGCAAGATCGACCGACTGGCCTTGGAGGTGGACGTCGAGCGGGAGCCGGTGGCGCGGGTTCTGTCCCGGACTCCCGTCGAGGAGATCCTGGCCGGGCTGTGGGCGGAAGTCCTCGATCTTCCGGCAATCGGATCCGAGGACCACTTCTTCGAGCTTGGAGGACATTCACTCCTGGCGATGCAGCTCAATTCGCGCATCCGAGAGGCTCTGCAGGTGGAGCTGCCGCTACGCGCCCTCTTCGAGAAGCCCACGCTGGCGGCTCTGGCCTCCCATCTCGAAACGATCCGGGAGGAGGGCGGTGCCCTAACCGTGCCGCCGGTCACCCGTCGCTCCGGGAGCGGCCCGGCTCCGGTCTCATTCTCCCAGGAGCGGTTGTGGTTCCTGGACCGCTTCCAGCCAGAGAGCTCGCAGTACAACATCGCGAAGGCCGTGCGCCTGTATGGGGCCTTCGACATCGCGGCGCTGGCCGATGCCCTGCGGCGGCTAGAGGAGCGCCATGAATCCCTGCGGACGACCTTCCTGGAGGAAGGCGGACGACCGTTGCAACGGGTGACCCCGGCGACCGGCGACCGGAATCTCCTGCTTGTCGACCTGAGCGCCGTCGCGGCAGGGATGCACGCGGGCGCCGCGGCCCCGGGGGCGGCCGGCCGGCCGGTGGACCCTCTCGTTCTCCGGCTGGCGAGCGAGGAGGCGGCACGCCCGTTCGATCTCGCCCGCGGACCGCTCCACCGCGTCGTCCTCTTACGGCTCGGCCCCGGAGAGCACGTGCTGCTCTTCACGATCCACCACATCCTTTCCGACGCCTGGTCACTGGAGATCTGGTCGCGTGAGCTGGCGGCTCTCTACACGGCATGCCGGGACGGCCGTCCCTCGCCGCTCGCACCGCTCGCGGTGCAGTACGCGGATTATGCCGTGTGGCAACGCGAGTGGCTGGTGGGGGAGGTGCTGGAGCGGCAGATGGGCTGGTGGCGGGAACATCTAACGGGAGCACCGAGCTCTCTGGAGCTGCCGGTGGACCGTCCGCGCCCCCGGGTGCGGAGCTGGCGCGGCGCGACGCAGCGCGATCTGAGCTTCCGTCCCGAGCTGATGGAGGCTCTGACCGCCCTGTCGCAGCGCCACGGCACGACGCATTTCATGACGCTCCTCGCCGCCTTCGGGCTGCTGCTCCACCGGTACAGCGGCCAGACCGACATAGTGATCGGCCTGCCGATCGCCAACCGCAACCGCCGCGAGGTGGAGGGGGTGATCGGCCTCTTCGTCAACACCATGGCCTTGCGCACCGACCTCTCGGGTGACCCGACGATCACGGAGCTCCTCGGCCGGGTCCGCGACTCTACCCTCGCCGCCTACCAGCACCAGGAGCTGCCGTTCGAGAAGCTCGTCGCGGAGCTGCAGCCGGAGCGCGATCTAAGCCGCACACCTCTGTTCCAGGTGATGTTCGTCTTCCACCATGCTCCCGCCGACCCGGCGATCCAGGGGATGAGCTACGAGCCCCTGGTCGTGGAGAGCGGCACGGCGAAGTTCGATCTGCTGCTCTCGCTGACGCGGGAGGGCGGCGAGCTGACGGGGGAGATCGAGTACGACCGCGACCTCTTCGACGCCGCGACGATCCGCCGCTTCACAGGCCACCTCGCGAGTATGCTGGAGGATTTTGTCGCCCATCCGGACAAACGCCTGGCAGAGGTGTCGCTCCTCCTGCCGAGCGAAGAGACCCAGCTCCTCCGAGAGTGGAACGGTCCTTCGCAACCGGCCTCGGGACGACTCCTGCATCGGCGTTTCGAAGCCCAGGTGGAGCGTACTCCCGAGGCCGCAGCGCTGGTCTTCGGCGAGACCCGCCTCACCTATCGCGAGCTCGACCGCCGGGCCAACCGTCTGGCGCACCGGCTGGTCCGCCGGGGTGTCGGACCGGACATCGCGGTCGGCCTCTACCTTGAGAGGTCGCTCGAGATCGGTGTGGGGGTGCTCGGCGTGCTCAAGGCGGGAGGCGCCTGTGTGCCTCTCGATCCATCCTATCCGGCGGAGCGCCTGCGGTTCATGATCGAGAACAGCGCCGGGACGGTGGTGCTCACCCAGCAGCGCCTCGCCGCCCAGCTGCGGGAGCTGGCCGGCGACGGCATCGATATCCTGGAGGTGGATGGCGACCTGCCGCTTCCGGGAGAGGCGCCGCTCCCCGAGACGCCTCCGACCTGCCAGGGAGCAATCGATCAGAGGCTCTACGTCATCTATACCTCCGGCTCGACAGGGCGCCCCAAAGGGGTCGAGCTGCCGCATCGGGTCCTGGATAACCTCGTCGACGTCTTCCTCGCCCAGTGCCGGCCCGGAGCCCGGACGCTGCAGCTCGCGCCCCTGAGCTTCGACGTCAGCTTCATGGAGATGTTCACCGCCTGGCTTTCGGGCGGCTCCGTCCACGTCGTCCCCGAGGAGGTCCGGCGGGACGTGCCGAGCCTGGCCCATTTCCTGGAGGCGCAGAGGATCGAGACAGCGGTATTTCCAGTCGTCCTGCTACATCTGGTGGCCGAGGAGATCCTGGCCGGGCGCGCCCTGCCTCTGGACCTGCGTGACGTGATCTCGACCGGTGAGCAACTGGTGATCACCGATGTCGTCCGCGGCCTGTTCGCGGATCCCCGCTTCGGCGCATGCCGCCTGCACAACCACTACGGACCGTCGGAGACCCACGTCGTGACGACGTGGACGATGCCACCGGATCCGCGGTCCTGGGTGCCGCGCCCGGCGATCGGGCGTCCGCTCACCAACGTGCGGACCTACGTGGCCGATCCGTACCAGCGCCTGCAGCCGCCCGGGGTCCACGGGGAGCTGCTGCTCGGCGGGCTGTGCCTGGCGCAGGGCTATCTCGGGCGTCCCGAGATGACTGCCGAGCGGTTCCTGCCCGACCCCTGGGCCGGGCAGTCCGGCGGAGAGCCGGGAGACCGGGTCTACCGGACCGGCGACCTGGTGCGCCTGCAGGCGGACGGCGTGCTGGAGTATCTCGGGCGGATAGATCATCAGGTCAAGCTCCGTGGCTTCCGCATCGAGCTGGGAGAGATCGAATCGGTCCTGCGGTCGCACCTCGAGGTAGACGAGGCGGTGGTGCTGCTGCGGACGGATCGAGGCGGTCCGCAACTGGTGGCCTACGTCGTGGCGGCCGGTCCGGCGGTTCCCGAGGCCGCCGAGCTGCGCCGCTTCCTCTCCGAGAAGCTGCCCGACTATATGGTGCCGGCGGCGTACGTCTCTCTCGAGCGCCTGCCCGTCAATGCCAACGGCAAGATCGACCGGGTGGCGCTGCCGCCGCCGCCACAGCCCGAGAGCGCAGGCGGAGCCGCCCCCCGGACGTCGCACGAAGAGCTCCTGGCGGGGATCTGGAGCTCGATCCTCAGCCTCCCCCGGGTCGGCCTCCACGAGGATTTCTTCGCTCTGGGCGGACATTCCCTACTGGCCACGCAGGTGGTGTCGCGGATCCGGAGCATCCTGGGCGTGGAGGTCCCGTTGCGGGCGATCTTCGAGGCGCCGACGATCGCCCTGCTCTCCGAGAGGACGGAGCAGGCCTTGCGAGCGAACCTGCCGATGCTGCCGGCTCTCGAGCCACGCTCCGCCGCAGACCGATCGCTGGACGCTTCCGTGCCTCTGTCATTCTCGCAACGGCGCCTCTGGTTCCTCGACCAGCTCCAGCCCGAGAGCCCGGCCTACAACATCCCTCTCGCCTTGCGGATCGAGGGCCGGCTGGATGCCACGGCATTGACGGCGAGCCTCGTGGAGATCGTTCGGCGTCACGAGAGCCTGCGGACCACCTTCCGCCTGGAGGGTGGCGAGCCGGTCCAGATCGTCTCGCGCACGGAGGAGCTCCGGCTCGCGCGGGTAGATCTCGCTGCGTTGCCTGCCGACGAGCGGGAGCGGGAAGCGGTCCGCCTGGCTCGCGAGGAGTCGCTGCGGCCGTTCGCGCTGAGCCACGGCCTGCTTCTGCGATCCACTCTGCTCGAGCTTGGGGCCGGCGGGCACGCAATGCTGCTGACCATGCACCACATCGTGAGCGACGGCTGGTCGATGGGAATCCTGGTCCGGGAGCTCGGAGCTCTCTATGGTGCCTTCTCGCGGGGCC
Source organism: Thermoanaerobaculia bacterium (assembly GCA_036380715.1). Taxonomy (GTDB): domain Bacteria; phylum Acidobacteriota; class Thermoanaerobaculia; order Multivoradales; family UBA5704; genus UBA5704. The sequence goes on from DASVEF010000144.1 coordinate 48,784, forward strand.
TCCCCTCGCCTCTGCCGGAGCTGCCGCTCCAGTACACCGATTTCGCCCTCTGGCAGCAGCGCTGGATGGGCGGGGAGATCCTGGAAGTGGATCTCCGCTACTGGCAGCGGCAGCTCCACGCTCTCATGCCGCTCGACCTGCCGATGGACCGCCCACGGTCCCCGAGCGTAGGTCAAGCCGGAGCGAGCTGTCTGTTCGAATGGCCGGGTGAGTTGGCCGACGGCCTCGCGGAGCTCGCCCGCAGGGAGGGAGTCACGCGTTTCATGGCCCTGCTCGCGGCCTTCCAACTGCTCCTCTACCGTTACACCGGCCAGCTTGACGTCGTGGTGGGGACGCCCATCGCGGGCCGCAACCTCCTCCGCACCGAGGACCTGATCGGCTTCTTCATCAACACCCTGGTGCTGCGGGCGGATCTCTCGGTGAGCCGGGCGGACGATCCTCTCAGCGCTCGCCAGCTCCTCGCTCGCGTCCGGGAGACGAGCCTGGAAGCCTATGCCCATCAAAACCTGCCGTTCGAGAAGCTGGTGGAGGCGCTCCAGCCGGAGCGTGACCTGAGCCGCACTCCCCTCTTCGACGTGATGTTCGCTCTGCACAATCAGCCGCTCGAACCGCTGGCGCTCGAGGGGTTGCGGTTCGAGCCCTTCTTCTGGGAGAGCGGCGTGGCACGGTTCGATCTCTCCTGGTCCTTCGAGGAGATCGGGGGAAGCTTGCGCGGCGGGGTGGTCTACAGAACCGCTCTCTTCGACGCGACGACGATCCAGCGCATGACGGAGCATCTGGCTCACCTCCTCGAAGGGATGCTGACCGCTCCCGACCGAGACCTCGGCGAGATCCCTCTGCTGAGCGCAGAGGAGCGGCAGCAACTGCTCGCGGAGTGGAACGATACGCGCGGGACTTCCCCGAGCGAGCCCTCCCTGGCGAGGCTCTTCGAAGCCCAGGTCCGGCAGACGCCCGAGGCGGTGTCCGTGGTCTTCGAAGAGACCACTCTGAGCTATGACGAGCTCAACCGGCGGGCCAACCGGCTCGCCCGTCGTCTCCGGAAGCTGGGAGTGGGGCCGGAGGTCCCGGTCGCCATCGCCGCCGAGCGTTCGCTCGAGCTGGTGATCGGCCTGCTCGGGATCTTGAAGGCCGGAGGAGCCTACGTCCCCCTCGATCCTTCGTATCCGGAGAAGCGCCTCGCTCTGATGCTGGAGGAGTTGATGGAGAGGGCTCCGGAGTCGGTGCTCCTGACCCAGAAAGCTCTCCCTGAGCTGTCGCCGGCCTCTGCCCTGGTAGGGAGCCCGCGCCCGATCCTGCACCGGATTTTCCTGGACGCCGAGGAG
>DASVEF010000145.1:0-7829 GCA_036380715.1 Thermoanaerobaculia bacterium
CCACGAAAATTGCCGCCAGCCTGTACCGGATCTCGGTGCCGACCGCAAGCATGAGAGCCCGACGATATCTCGCTACCCAGCCGCTGTCACCTCAACTCCAACCGCCCCCAGCGTCCATCATGGCCACGTCCCCCCCCGGCCCCCAAGGTTCGCGCGCGACAGCGCGCTAAGTTCCTTCGTTCGCATGGCTTCTCCTTGGTTTGAGATCTCTGATCAGTTCAGAGATCGGCCAATTCATCTGTGTTCAATCCCATTCGCTTCGGAATGTTTAACCCGCGGTGATCGATCACAAAGAAAAAAGCGGCCGGGCCAGGGAAGGGCCGGCCGCTTCGGGAGCCAGGGAGTCGGAAAAATCTACTGATCGAGCCCGAAAATCCACGTGATCCGACCGACTTCCTCGCCGCGCCAGAGCTGGCGAACCGCGAGGCTGTGGCCGGTCGTCAGGGGCGGCCCTCCGGCCGTGACTGTAAAGGTGGCATCGGCGCACGCTCCCGCCGCGAGTTGCACCCCGCAAATCGCTGTCCGCGGCCGTTGCGGCAGGGAGAGCGGTCCGCTACCACCCTTGAGCCACGGCTGGCGCTGGCGGAGCTTGGCGGCGAGAGCGTTGGGTACCTGGAGAGTCACCGTCGCTCCGGCCGGGAGGCGCTGGATCACCTCGAAGTCGAAAACGTGAGCCCGCTCCGGTGTGCTGGCGATGCAGAAGCTCAACGGCGCGGGGCTCGTGGCAGAGACGCGGTGGGTGTTGCGCCAGGCTACTCCGGGCCGCCGCAGGAAGGCGCGGTATTCCGCCCAGTCGAAGTATGGCGGGCCGGGAGGAAGGCCGGCCGCCCAATCGAAGTAGGGCGGGCCGAGCGGGGCCGGACCTTCGCCGGGCTGGGTGAGGACCGCGAGGAAGCTCCAGGGCGGGGCCAGCGGTGGGGAGGGTGGTTGCCAGACGATGGGCCCGGCCACGAACAAGGTGTCTCCTTGCGGGATGCTCTGGCTCACTGTGAGACCGCCGATCGGGATCCAGCGCTCCGATGTAATGAGAGTGGCGGCCGGGCTGGCGAAGAGCTGCACATGGACGTCGCCCAGACCGAGGCCGCAATTGCGCAGCCGGACATAGAGGTTGTTCGGCTGTCCTGCCTCGATCGCGGCTCCCGGCGCGGGGGTGTTCTCCCGCCGGCTCCCCTCGCCATAGCGGGCGCGCGTCTTGTTGAGCTTTTTCGGCCAGACGAGGAGGTCCGGGCTGGAGCTGATCTCGTCGGTCAGACCAGGCTGCGAGCCGGCGTCACCGATCGAGCGCCGTATGTAGACGTCCGGCACGAGTTGGAGGCGTCCGCGGACGATGGCCTTGAGGTCCGGCATGACACCGATGTGGCCGGGGACATTGGGTCCCTGGCGGGTGCCGGTCGCGGGGTCCGAAAGGAGGGTCCGCATGGCCTGTGGCTCCAGCCGCTCGCCGGTATAGGCGTGGTGGAGGCTCTGCAGCAGAGCGGCGGCGCCGGCGATGATTGGCGAGGCGCTGGAGGTGCCGGAGAAGGTGTTGGTGTAGAAGTCGGTGGCTCCCGTGCCGGCGAGGTCGCCGTAACCGCAGGTGGTCACGGTCTCTCCCCAGCCGAAGCAGTCGAGGCGAGAGCCGTAGTTGGAAAAAGGCGCCCGGTCGTGAGGCAGGCTGGCTCGGGCGGCTCCGACCAGGATCGCTCCCGAGTCGCGGAAGCGAGGATCGCCGCGGCGGAGGCTCCGGCCGGTGCCTGGGTCAGTATAGGCGTCGAGATTGAAGCCGCCGTTGCCTGCCGCCTCGACCACAATAATGCCCAGGCCTGAGGCGAGGCGGATGGTATCGAAGTCGGCCTCGTCAACCTCGGTAGGCAGGAGGGCACGCTGTACCTCGAGAAGGAGAATGTCGCCGGCCTTCAAAGGCACGAGCGGAACTAGCGGGGCAGGGACCGGCTGGCTCAGGGCTTGAGCGATGGCCGCCGCCACGTGGCCGTTGGTCCCTGGGAAGGCATAGTTCTCATCCTTGGCCCTGTAGTGCGACGCGAGGACGAAGCGGCCGAGGTCGGCTGCGGCTCCCTTGACACCAAAGGGACTCTGGCCGGCCGCCGCCAACTGGCCGAGGACGGCGGTGCCGTGATGGCCGGAGCTGCCCTCGTTCGGAGCGCGGTTGGCGCCGTAGATGATGTCGGGCAGCACGAGCGGCTTGAGGTCCATGTGATCCGTAGTCCAGCCCTGCTCCAGGTCGCAGAGGGTGACTGTCGCCGGGGATTTCATCCCGGCGAGGCTCTTCCACGCCCAGGCCGCGCTGATGCCCGTGGGGGCGTCGTCGAGGTAGCCCTGGTCTTCGGCCAGGAGCGTACCGTTCGTCGTGCCGGTGGTATGTGGATCGTTGGCGGCGAGCTCCCGGTAGGCCAAGTCCACCTCCGCCAGACGGTTGAGCCGCGCCACCCCCTCCTCTACAAGATCGGGGTGCTCCCGCAGATCGAGCCGCCAGTAGGCGGTGAGGCTGTGCAACGGCGGGAAGGCCGTGGTCGCTGTTTTCTTTTCCAGGGCGCGGAGGACGGCCAGACACTCGCTGCGTGACAGAGGACCGCACCGCCCCTGGAGCTCCACGAGAGGCCGGGAGACGAGGACACCGGTCGGCGGCTCAGATAGCTCTCCAGCTCCGCCGCTCCCGGGCGAACCTCTCATACCGGGAGCCGCACTCGCAGCGAGCGGATCGGAGCTCTTCTCGGCCTTGTCGATCGCCAGCTCGAGCACGGCGGTGAGCCCCGTGAGCTTCGGCTTGTGTTCTTTGGCGAGGGCCCACAGGTTCTCGGCGAGGCTTTCATGCGACACCACGCCCTCGGCTGTCCGTACGATGACGAAGCCGCTGTAGTCCCGTGGCGAGACGAAAGGGTTCGGTGCGGAGGCTTTTCCCGGCTCCGCCTTGTCCTGGCAGACCGGCACGCAGCAGCAGGCGTGGCTGGCCGCTATCGTCGTTCCCCAGCCGCCAGTACCGCCGGACAGGAAGTAAGGGTGGCTCGGGTCGTCAGGGTCCGGCATGACGTAGGGATGCTCCGGGTCATCCGGATCCGGCATGACGTAGGGGTGCTCCGGGTCGTCCGGGTCGGGCATGACGTAAGGATGCTCCGGGTCGGCACCCGACCGGCCCGGGAGGTAGGTGGTCGCGCGCCGCGGCAGAGCCCCGGGGCGCTCGTTGATCGTGATGTGCAGGCAGCGATTCATGGCAGTCTCCTTTTGTCGCTTCAGAGCGACCGTTCCTCACAAATCCCGTTGCCGCGGAGAAGGGTGCTCCGAGGCCGTGGCTCAGTTGGAGAAGGGAGGCAGCGTCCGCCAGTCGCCCAGCAGGACGAAGCCGGCCCACTGTTGAGGACGGCGGCCCTGCTGCCGGAGGGTGCGTTGCGCCTCCTGGAGGGCTTTGGCCGGAGGGAGACCCTGGTCGAGAAGGCCGCGGTAGAAGAGGACCATCAGGTCGCGCGTGCTCTGGTCCTCTACCTCCCAGAGGCTCACCAGCACCCGGGCGGCGCCAGCGTAGAGGAAGGCGCGGGGCAGGCCGCTGATCAGACCTTCGCCAGGGATGTCACGGCCCCCGGCGGTCTCGCAGGCGGAGAGCACTACCAGCTCGGCCGGAAGGTCGAGGTCGTAGATCTCGTGGGCGTACAGGGCCCCGGGCACCGGCCGCCCCGAGGCATTGGCCTTTGCGAGGACGAGAGCAGAGAGCAGCGGCCTCTCGGGGTTGAGGAGGCCGTGGGTTGCGAAGTGGAGAATGCGGAAGCCGCGGAGGGCGCCGCCAGTCACGGTCTCGCGGGAAGCGGCGGAGCCGGTGGCCAGGAAGATCTTGTTGGAGGGGCGTCCGGAGACGAGGGCCTTCGCCTCCTGCGCCGAGGCCGTCAACCGGCGGTGGGCGGAGCCGAAGACGGGATCGGCCACTACAGCCAGCCAGCCCGGGACGGGCCGTCGTCCGGCCAGCAGGCGCCGTTGGGTGAGGAGGGTCGCCACGGAGGGGAGAGAGACAATCTCATGGGTCTCCACCAGGGCGGGCGCCGCCGGGCACGCCGCGGCATCGGTCGGAGCGGGAAGGGCGGCGAAGGGGAGACCCTCCAGGGCGCCGTCGGCGACCACCACCAGGCGTCGGCGCCCGAGGTTCTTCGCTACCGGCGCCAGGAGCAGCCGGCTCAGCTCGCACAGCACTGGCGGGTTCTGGCCGGGCCAGTCGAGGCTTCGCAACAAGCTCGCCGCCTCCTTGGCGACAGGCTCGATCTCGCCCCGCGGCGGCAGGCGGACGGCGGTGAGCGAATCACGGGTGATCGCCCAGACAGCGCTCGCCGCCTCTCCCAGCCGGTACTCCAGCATCAAGGTGTCGTCGTCCAGCAGCTCGCGCCGGGTGGCGGCGAGGGAAACCGGTTCAGGCTGAGCAAGAGAGGCGTAGCGCGGGCTCCGGCGGCGGATCTCGCCGCGCGTCGACTCCAGCTCAGCGATCTTGGCGTCAATGTCCTGCCGCAACGACTGGAGCCTCTCCGGTTTGGATTCACCCACCTCAAGCCGCCGTGTTTCCAGAACGTTGAGCTCCCGCTGCAACCGTCGCTCCCGCGCCGCAAGGCCGGGAGCAGCGTCCCGCCGCAGGCCGGCGCCGGCCTCGGCGAGGAGGTCCTGAAGCGCCCGGGCGCGCGCTCTCTCGGCGGTGGCCCAGGCTTCTTCCTCGGCGCCCAGCTCCAGCAGCAGGGCAATGTGGAGATCGAAGGTCCGGCGCGTGCCGGAGAAGAAGGAGGTGCGCAGGTCCTCGGAGAGCACCGTTGGACGTACGCTCTCCAGGATGTCGAGGGCGCGCTGGCTCGCTTCGCGGGCTGCCTGCCGGTTGCCCAGGGAGCGCTCGCTGCGGGCGGTACCCGCCAGGCTCTCAGCCACGCCCATCCGGTCGCCCAGCCCGGAGAAGAGCGTTTCGCAGCGGCGGTAGCTCGCCCGGGCCTTGGCGGGCTCGCCATGCCTCTCCGCGAGGCCGGCAGCGAGGAGGTGGACCGTGGGCTGCGATTTGGGGCAGGTCGCGGTCTCGACGATCTGCAGCGCTTCGCCCATGCGCGCCTCGGCGGCTGGCCGCGCTTCCTTCTCCTCCTCTACCAGGGCGAGGCGCGCGAGGACGGCGGCGCTCGCGCACGGATCACTTTCTCTGCGTAGAGCCAGCGCCGCCTCGAAGTGCTCGCGGGCCTCGTCCAGACGGCCTTGCTCGAAGGCGAGCCGGCCAAGCTGGCTCAGGGTGCGGGCCTTCCGTGTCTCAAGCCCCGGCCCCCAAGCGTCCCGTGCTTGAAGGAGCAGATCGCTGCCGCGGCGCTCATCGTGCAGATAACGAGCATAGAGAACGCCGAGTTGGTGCAGGGCGTAGGGTCTCAAGGGATCGTTCGGAGGAAAGAGAGCCAGGGCCTTACGGGAATGATCGAGCGCCTCTTGCAGCTCGCCCTGATTCTGGCGGGCCTGACCCAGGCCATGGAGGACCTGGGCCTCGGTCAGGCGGTCAGCCTCCCGCCGCGCGAGGGGAAGGGCAAAGGCGTACTGCTCGGCGGCTTCCTCAGTCTCCCCCAGATTCAGGAGGTTTGCACCCAGGTCGGTGCGGGCCTTCGCTTCCCCACGGTGGTCGCCGAGGCGTGCGAACGCGGCCGCCGCCTCGCGGTACCACACGACCGCCTGCTCCGGCTCACGTTGATCGTTGTGCTGCCGGGCGATGCGCTCGAGAGCCTCGGCTTCGAGCGCTCCCTCGCCCAGCTCCCGCCAGGTGGCGAGCGCCTGCATCCGGCGCCGCATTGCCTCCTCCGCTTCCTCCTTCTTCTTGAGGCTTTGGGCCCCGGTGAAGCTCCGGTATGCGGCGGCGTTGCGCCGGTCGGCCTCCAAGGCCGGCCGCAGGGTTTCGACACGGGTTTCGTAGCGGCCGGGGCCGCTCTCCTCCAGGCCACGGATGACGAGGCTGTAGTCGCCGGACCGGTCGGCGACCGCCAGCACCAGCTCCGGACCGCGATCGCCGATCGCCCGGTCAACTTGGAGCACCTGGGCGCCGCTCGGATCTTCGAGGGAGACGACCGCGTCGACCCCCTGCTGGTCCACCACCAAGCGGAGCAGGTGTCCTTTCTGGAGCGGGAGCCGGTAGCGGTGGACCTCTCCGGGAGCGAGCGCCGCCGCCACCGGCCGGCCGCCCGAGCGCAGCTCGCCGGCCGGCCATTCGCGGACCGCAGGGGCCGGCGGGCTCGGCTCGCGGCAGGAGGCGAGGACGAGCGCTGCGGCGCAGGCGAGCCTCCAGGGCCGTCGTCTAACCGCCATCGGCCATGATCCGGAAGCGGTGCTCCTCCAGAGTGCGGCGGGGCTCACAGCCGAAGAGGCGCAGCCCGTAGGACCCGGGCTCCAGACGCAACAGCACGTTGAGCCGTCCCTGGTCGTCTCTCTCCAGCCTCTCGATCGTCTGCCGATCCCCCGGCCGCGGTCCTTCCACCTCAGCCGTATATCCAGGGCAGCGCTCGGCCGGAGCGAGCACCAGGCGCAGCGGTGCGCCGGGAGGAAGCTCGATGACCGGCTCGTTGCCCGCGCGGCTCCCGGAGACGAGATCGAGGCTCGCCAGGTTGGCGACCGGTCGGTCCAGCTCTCCCTGGAGCCGCCACACCCAGGTGCCGAGTCCCACGGTGGCGACCAGCAGCGAAGCGGCGATGGCCGAAAGCCAGGCCGGGGGATGGCGTGACCGGGGTGCGGCAGCCGGTAGCCGTTCCTTGAGGTCGCGCCAGCCGGCTATCACCGCCAGATCGGCGGGGCGTTCACCGGCGGCGGTGTCTCCGGCGGCTTCGAACTCCGCCAGGTCGAGCAGGGCGCGGGCGGCGTCAGGATCGGCGGCGAGCTGCCGGCCGATGCGCTGCTCCTCCTCCGGCGAGAGGCGGCCCGCGAGATAGTCGAGGAGCTCCTCGGGCTCCGGCTCGGGCCCCCCTCCCGCGTCGCTCCGGGCCTGCTCAGCCAGGGCCGCGATCAGGGCTTCAGGGTCGGTGGGCGGTCGGGTCATGAGCGGTCAGTCCTCCAAGTCCCCCAGGGCGAAGTCGGCCAATTTCTCCTGGAGCTTCTTGCGCGCGCGGAAGAGGTGTGCCTTCACCGTCTCGACCGAGATCTTCTTGACCACCGCGATCTCGTTGTAGGAGAGCTGGTGGTAGAGGCGCAGCGTCAGGCAGTCGCGCATCTGCTCGGGCAGCTCGGCCACAGCGCTCCGCAGGGCGCGCCACCGCTCTTCGTCGAGCAGGCCGTTGAGCTGCCGGCCCGGGACTGCCAGGGTTGCCTCGGGGTGTTCCATGCCGTCGCGTGACACCTCCACCATCGCCCGCTTCGCCGTCGCGGCCGTCCGCCGCCGCTTCAGATAGGTCGTCGTGGCGGCCCGGTAGAGCCAAGCGGCGAAGCGCTGGCGGTGCTCGTAGCCGTCCAGCCCCTTGTAAATCCCAAGGAACGTCTCCTGGGTTAGATCGAGGCAGTCCTCGGGCGGCAGGCCTTTGCGGGCGAAGAAGCGCTCGATGGCGCGGAAGTAGGTCTCGTAGAGGAAGCGGAAAGCCCCTTGCCGGTCCTTGCCTTCCTGGAACCGGCGGATGGCCCGCTCGACGAGATCCGAGCCGGCCTCCGAGGGCTCGCGCGTACCAGCGGCCGTGGACGAGTCGGCGACCTGTCCGGTCATCGAACTGCCTCCGGCGACCCGAGAAAGTCGCGATTGCGTGAACAGTCTTAGTATGTCACAGAGCTGCTTTGACAGGCGACCAAGTGTCAATCGCCCGCGCCGTCTCCTCCATCTCCCGCTCCCATCTCCTCTCGGAGCAGCGGTTCCAGCCTGGGTACCAGCTCTC
>DASVEF010000146.1:0-2496 GCA_036380715.1 Thermoanaerobaculia bacterium
GGAGTCGTGGGAAGGGCCGCACACGGGCCGCGGACCGCAGGGCTACCAGCGCTCCAACGAGCGGATCAAGGAAGAGGCCTGCGAGATCCTGACCCGCCACGGCCACATCGACGCGAGCGGCGTCACCGTCGAGGTCAACAATGGCGAGGTCACGCTGACCGGCACGGTGAACAGCCGGCGCGAGAAGCGCCTGGCCGAAGAGGTCCTGGAGAACCTCTCCGGCGTCAAGGACGTCCACAACCAGCTCCGCGTCTCGGGTCGCGAGGGCAACGGCGGAGGCCAGGGCAGCCAGGCTGGCCAGACCTCGGGCCTTCAGACGGGCGGCACCAGCTCCGGCATGACCGGGAGCGCCCGCGCTGGCGCGACCTCCGGCGGCACGACCGGGAGCGACACGGAAAGCGAGACCGGCGGCAGGGGGCGCAGGAGGAGCTGAGGCCCTCCCTTCCTTGGAACGATCGGCCCTGGCCTTCGGGTCAGGGCCGATCTCTTTTGAGGGCCTCTTCCGCCAGCGACTGGGTGTCCTCCTCGCAGTCGTGGAGACACTCCTCGAACAGCTCTGAGCAGTCGCAGCCGCGGTCGAGCAGCGCCGCGACCGCGCTGTACCGGCAGAGCGAGCAGGGAGTCTCCTCGTAGACCCAGTAGAGGCAGCCCGCCAGCTCCGGATCTTTCACGGTGTCGGCCGCGTGGAGGAGATCGAGGCCGCGGGTGTGGATCTCTCCCTGATCCCCGGGCCGCCGGAGGACCGATTCGATGAAAGCGCCATCTCCCGGCTCATAGTTGCTGCCGAGCAGCCGGAGAGCGCCCGGCGGCACCGGAGGCGACGAGGCGAGCAGGCGCAGCATGAGGTCGCGGACTCCGGGGTGCCGCAGCCCGCCCAGGGCGGAGAGCGCGGCCCGCTGGATATCCAGATCCTCCGACTGCGCCAGGTCCAGAAGGCGGTCGTCCAGTTGCGGCACTCCTCTCATCCCGAAGACCCACAGGCACCGCAGCAGCGACTCGCGCCGGGTCTCCCAGAGCAGGCGCGCGAACACGGTCTCGCGCTCGTCCTCGGAGCAGCGCTGGCCGAATCTCGCGAGCTTGTACCAGGCCGGTTCCCCCGGAGAGTCGATCTCCTCGAGGATGTCGCGCAGAGAGACCGCCGGCCTCTCAGCTCCCTCCTCCTCTTCCTCTTCGCGCTCCCTCCTGTACTCCAGCACCTCCTCCAGGTAGGCCTCAGCGCCCGCGCTCCGCGCCGCGCGCTCCCGGAGAGCGCGCAGGACCTCCTCCTCCCCGAAACGCTCCGAAACCTCGCAGAGGAGGGAGTCGTTTTCCCAGAGGTCGGGATCTTCGAGCATCCGGTCCCCCAGGGCCTCGGCCACGTGGAGGAAGCCCTCCAGGCCGTCCAGCTCGACGAGCTGCTCGGCGGCCAGCGACTCGGGGAAGGCTTTCTGCCGGAGGATCTCGTACAGGGCGCGTCGTGCGGCGTCCGAGCCGCGCCGCGCAAAGGCGGCGGCCAGCTCCACGAGCTGGTCCGCGTCCCAGAATTCCTTCGCCTCGGGCAGGGCCTCCAGGATGCGCCGCTCGTAGAAATGCAGGACGCCGGTGAGGTCGACGAGCGACAGGAGCCACTCGACGCGGCTCCCCTCGCACTGCGGATCGTAGGTGAGGTTGTGAAGGCAGGCGTTCAGGACCTCTTGGCGGACCTCTCCCTCCCCGCCGTGCTCCCGGACGTGGAGCCAGGCGCGTCCCTGCCCCTTCTGGAGAGCGGCGCGGAACTGGTCGAGAGAGAGGGTTTCACCGCGCATGGGTCCACCGATTCCAAGCCCTATCGTGTCACATCGGCATCCTTCTTGAAGCACCCGGGGAGGGACGGCGAGCGGGCACGGAAGCCCGGAAGCAGCCGGCGGCGACATGGAGCCCGACGGCCCCGAGGCCGTCACCGCCTCGCAGGGCAGCGGCCAGGCCCACGGCGCCGGCAGGAGCCCGGGCATGAATGCCCGGGCTAGGAGGTACGCCGGCTCAAGCCGGCTTGAAGCCCACCAGGGCGCCTCTCTTAGCCCGGTGATTCATCGCCGGGCTCCAGCGCCAACTCGTAGGCGTCGCGGATGTTCTCCTCCAACTCGACCAGAGATGCCCCCTGGCTGAAAACACCCGGAATCTCCCGGAGCCGCCCGACATACCACTCTTCGTCCTGCCAATACTCCAGAGTGAACGTCCTGCGCATGTGATCCTCCTGGATCGATTCTACCCCTCTACTTCTCTCCCATGTGTGGATAGCGGAAGTCGGCCGGCGGGACGTAGCTCTCCTTGGTCGCCCGCAGCGAAGCCCAGCGCAGCAGGTTCACCATGGAGCCGGCCTTGTCGTTGGTGCCGGAGGCGCGGGCTCCGCCGAAGGGTTGCTGCCCCACCACGGCGCCGGTCGACTTGTCGTTGATGTAGAAGTTGCCGGCCGCGTGCCGCAGGCGCCGCGAGAGGTGGTCGATCACCTTGCGGTCCTCGGCGAAGACGGCGCCGGTC
>DASVEF010000147.1:0-8224 GCA_036380715.1 Thermoanaerobaculia bacterium
CCGGCGGCCTCCTCGGCGGCCCGATCCCCATCGCCGGAGTGGCCGGCGACCAGCAGGCGGCGCTCTTCGGGCAGGCCTGCCTGCGGCCGGGCATGGCCAAGAACACCTACGGCACGGGCTGCTTCCTGCTGATGAACACCGGAGAGCGGCCGATCCGCTCCGCGCATCACCTCGTCACCACGCCGGCCTGGCGGATTAGGGAGAGGACCGACTTCGCCCTGGAGGGGAGCGTGTTCGTGGGCGGCGCGGTGGTGCAGTGGCTGCGCGACGAGCTTGGGCTGGTGCGTTCGTCCGCGGACATCGAGCCGCTGGCCGCGAGCGTGCCCGACACCGGAGGCGTCGTCCTGGTCCCTGCCTTCACCGGGCTCGGCGCGCCGCACTGGGACCCCTACGCCCGCGGCGCTCTCCTCGGGATCACCCGCGGCACCGGAGCCGGCCACATCGCCCGCGCGGCCCTGGAGAGCATCGCGTTCCAGGTGGCCGACGTCCTGTCGGCCATGGAGGCGGACTCCGGCGTCCCCCTGGCCGAGCTGCGGGCCGACGGCGGCGCCGCGGTCAACGGCCTGCTGATGCAGCTCCAGGCCGACCTCATCGGCGCGCCCGTGGCCCGCCCGCGCGTGGCGGAGACCACGGCCCTCGGCGCGGCCTGCCTGGCCGGGCTGGCCGTGGGCGTCTGGAAAGACCTCGACGACATCGCCGCCCGCTGGCAGGTGGACCGGGTCTTCGAGCCGGCGATGGACCGCGGGCGAGCGCAGGAGATGCGCGCCCGCTGGACCCGGGCGGTCGAGCGCGCCATGCGCTGGGAGGAGCCTCCCGCTTGAACCGCGACGAGGCGGCCGCCCGGCGCCGGGACCCCGAGCCCTGGGACGTCCTGGTGGTCGGCGGCGGCGCCACGGGACTGGGCACCGCGGTCGAAGCCGCCTCCCGCGGCTATCGCACGCTGCTCGTCGAGCGGCACGACTTCGCCAAGGGGACGTCCAGCCGCAGCACCAAGCTGGTCCACGGCGGGGTGCGCTACCTCCAGCGCGGCAACGTCACGCTCGTGCTCGAAGCCCTCCGCGAGCGCGGCCTTCTGCTGCGCAACGCCCCTCACCTGGTGCACGACCTCGCCTTCGTGCTCCCGGTCTACGACTGGTGGGAGGGCCCCTTCTACGGCGCCGGCCTCAAGCTCTACGACGCGCTCGCCGGCCGCCTGGGGCTCCACCCTTCGCGTCTCCTCTCCCGCGAGGAGACGCTGGCCCTCATCCCCACCCTCGAACCGGAGCGCCTGCGCGGCGGCGTCGTCTATCACGACGCCCAGTTCGACGACGCCCGCCTGGCCGTCACCCTCGCCCGCACCCTCGTGGACCTCGGCGGCGCGGCGGTCAACTATACGGAGGTCGTCTCTCTCCTGAAGCGCGACGGCCTGGTCCGCGGCGCCGTGGTCCGCGACCTGGAGACCGGAGAGGAGACCGCGGTCCACGCCCGCGTGGTGGTCAACGCCACCGGCGTCTTCGCGGACGGCCTGCGGCGGATGGACGATCCCGGGATCGAGCCGATCCTCGCTCTCAGCCAGGGGATCCATCTGGTGCTCGACCGCTCGTTCCTCCCCGGCGACAGCGCGATCCTGATCCCCAACACCGCCGACCGCCGTGTCCTGTTCGCCGTCCCCTGGCACGGCCGCGCCCTGGTCGGCACCACGGACACGCCGGTCGGCGAGGCCTCGCCCGAGCCCCGGGCGCTCCCCCAGGAGCTGGAGCTCCTGTTCACCCACGCGGCCCGCTATCTCACGAAGGACCCGGCCCCCGCCGACGTCCTCTCCTGCTTCGCGGGGCTGCGCCCCCTGGTGCGGACCTCCCAGGACGACAAGAGCACCGCCGCGCTCTCCCGCGAGCACACGCTGCTCGTCTCTCCGTCCGGCCTGGTCACCATCACCGGCGGCAAGTGGACCACCTACCGCAAGATGGGCCAGGACGCGGTGGATCAGGCCGCGCGGGTCGCCGGATTGCCGGAGAGGCCTTCGGAGACCGCCTCGCTCCGGCTCCACGGCTGGACCGCGCGCGCCACTCCGCCGGGCGACGGCACCGCCTACGGCGCGGACGCGCCCGCGGTCGAGTGGCTGGCCGGCGAGCGTCCGGGCTGGGGAGACCTCCTCCATCCACGCCTCCCCTACCGGATCTGCGAGGTGGTCTGGGCGGCGCGCCACGAGATGGCCCGCACGGTCGAGGACGTGCTGGCCCGCCGCACCCGCGCCCTGCTGCTCGACGCCCGCGCCAGCCTGGAAGCCGCTCCCGCCGTGGCCCGGCTCCTGGCGGAGGAGCTGGGGCGGGACGCGGGATGGGAAAAGGCTCAGATCGAAGCCTACGGCGAGCTGGCGCGCGGGTATCTGCTCACCTGAAGCCTGCCAACCTCCGACCCCTCACCCCCCTGCCCCCCCTCTCCCATCGCACTCCCCCCAACCGGGAGAGGGGGAAACGCTGCATCAAGGTTCCTTCTCCCCCTCTCCCGGAGGACGGGAGGGGGTGGGAGAGGGGGCCGGGGGGTGAGGGGTCGGCCCGGTCCTTGCAAACCTCCCCGCTTCATATGGGCGGGTGGGAACGCCACCTGGGATGACCGACGGGAAAGGAGACGCACGTGGCGGAAATCAGGATCGAACGCAAACAGCACCGCGGCATCCTGCCGTGGGTGATCGGATTGGCTCTGCTCGCGCTGGTGATCTTCGCTCTCGCTCTCACGCTGGGCGACCGCGATTCCCGGCGCCTTGACGACGGAGCGGCGGAGGCCGGGCACGTGAACTCCACCCCGAAGCACCTCCGCCAGTACGCCGCCCTGCCGGAGACCGGCCTGCCGGCCCGCGCGGCCTGACCCTGCCTGTTCTCTCTGCGCTTCCCCCTCTCCCGGTGACGGGAGAGGGGGCCAGGGGGTGAGGGCTCAGCGGAGCGGCTGAGCGCTTTCGAGACATGCCTCCCCCGAAACAGTGGACTCTCCTGCCATTGATGTGTTAAAACCTTGAGGCCTTTCAGAGACCGATAGCCGGTGCACCGGAGGCGCGAGCCGGTGCTGCCCGAACAGGGCAGGGCGAGATCCTGCGACGGGGGTGTATCACCCCGGCGGGATCCCGTCCCTTTCGACTCTGAGCTAGCCGACGGGGGCTCCACTTGAAGGACCAACAGATACCGATCATCCAGATCCGCAACTGCCTGCTGGTGAGCATCCAGACCGAGCTTCACGACCGCCTCGCCCTCGACCTTCAGGAATCGCTCATGGAACGGGTGCGGATCACCGACGCCCGCGGAGTCATCCTCGACGTCTCCGCGGTCGAGGTCATCGACAGCTACATCACCCGCATCCTGAACGACATCGGCAAGTCGGTGCGGTTCATGGGCGCCGAGTGCTACATCGTGGGCATCCGGCCGGCCGTGGCCATGACGCTGATCGAGATGGGCGTCGAGCTGGATTCGGTGAACACCGCGCTCAGCCTCGACCTGGCTTTGGAGAAGCTCGAGCTGCTGCAGTCATGAAGACCGTGGAGAACGAAATCGGGGCGATCCTGGCCGGGACCATCTCGGCGATCACCCAGCGCAGCATCTTCAACCGCCTGGGACCGCTGGCGGCGATGCCGGTGAGCCAGCTCTCCAACTCCGACCGAACCACGGTGATGACGGAGCTGGAGAGCTCCGTCCGGCTGTTCGCCCGCCGCAACAGCGCCGAGCTGATCGCCTCCTGCGCCCGCGCCCTCGGAGCCGAGACCGCCGCCGCGCCGGCGCCGGCTCACGGAGCCCCGGCGGCGGCTCCGGCCAGCTCTCCCAACGGCGCGGCCGCGGCCGGCGCCAGTCCTTCGAAGCGGCTCCCCATCGAGCAGGAGAAAGACATCGCCACGGCGCGCCTGGAGGCCTGGTCCGAGGCGGTGCGCATCGGCCTGTCCAAGTTCACGTCGGTCAAGGTGGCGACCGCGGTCTCGGAGCTGGCCCGCAACATCGTCTTCTACGCCGGCCGGGGGAGCGTCGAGCTCCGCGCGGTGCGCGACGACAAAGGGCCCGCCCTGCGGATCGTCGCCGCCGACCAGGGACCGGGGATCGATCCGGCCAAGCTGGCAGAGATCTGGGCCGGCACCTACAAATCCCAGCGCGGCATGGGCAAGGGGCTGGTCGCGGTCAAGAAGCTGGTGGACGAGTTCCAGCTCGACACGGCGCCGGGCCGGGGCACTACCGTCACCTGCATGTTCCGGGGTGAGCGATGAAATCCGGCGGGTTCAGCCGCCCGTTCAAGGGGCTCAGCATCTGCGGCGACAGCTTCGTGATCGAGCGGAGCAACGGCACGATGCTCACCGCCGTGATCGACGGCCTCGGCCACGGCTACGACTCCTGGGTGGCCGCCGACCGCGCCGCCGAGGTGATCCGCGCCAACGTCGAGCTGCCGGTCGAGGGCATCCTGCGCAAGTGCCACCAGGAGCTGCGCGCCACCCGCGGCGCCGCCGTCGGCCTGCTCAAGGTCGACGAGAGCGGCGCGGGCGAGTTCGTCGGCGTCGGCAACATCGAGGTCCAGTCGCTCAACGGCCAGGCGCCGAGCGTCTTCTGCGTCGCCGGCATCGTCGGCCACAACTTCCGCACCTCCAAGGTCATGCCAATCCAGATGAGGGCCGGCGACATCTACTGCCTGCTGAGCGACGGGGTCTCCAGCCGCGGCAACCTGAAATCCTGCCTGCCGGGAGACCCCGAGAGCGTGGCCCGGCGGATCGTCGAGAAGTGGGGCCGGGCCCACGACGACGCCACCGCCCTGATCCTGGGTTTCGGCGAGGTCGCGCTGCTGAGCGAAACCGCGAGTTGATCGATTTTCTATCATCAGAGGATGAATCCATGCCCGAAAGAGACGATATGGCCCAGGTCACTGTCACGTCCGAGCGGCTGCAGAAGGTGATCCAGGCGCTCTCCTACGCCAGCGTCGACCAGTTCGACACCTGCCTCGAGCTGCTGCGGAGCAGCGACGGGCAGGACGAGTTCAAGGAGCTGGAGGAGGCGTTCTCGATCTTCGTCACCGAGCTGCAGGAGACCAAGAGACAGGTCAACCGCGCCCTGTCCAAGGCGGAGACGGCCAACCGCGAGCTGGAAGCCAAGCTCGAGACGATCGAGATGCAGCAGGCCGCCATCCGCGAGCTGTCGACGCCGATCATCGAAGTCTGGGCGGGCGTCCTCTGCCTGCCCGTCGTCGGCGTCGTCGACAGCCAGCGCAGCGCCGAGATGACCGAGACACTGCTCGAGACGATCGTCACCAAGCAGGCGCGCACCGCGATCGTCGACATCACCGGCATCGACGTCATGGACACCAAGACCGCCGACCACTTCATCAAGATGGCGCGCGCGGTCCGCCTGCTCGGCGCCGAGTGCATCATCAGCGGCATCAACCCGGGCATCGCCCAGACGCTCACCCACATCGGCGTGGACCTCGCCGGCGTGCGGACGATGCGCAACCTGCGCGACGCCCTGCAGTTCCATTTGCGGGAGACGGAGCAGCTCGGCCACCGCGGCCAGCACCACGGACCCAACGGGCACAAAGATCCGCAGGCTCCTCAGACCTGAGCCGGGCTCGGAATCCCCCGTTGAGCTTCGACCCGCCGGACCGCGTCGAGATGACCCGCGCCCGGCCCCGGGTGCGGGTCTTCCCCGTCGAGCGCCGGGAGGAGGCCGTCCTCATCGCCACCCAGGCGCGCCGGCTGGCCCAGCAGTTCGGCCTCACGGCCAAGCGGGCGGGCGAGGTCGCGATCGTCGCCTCCGAGCTCGCCACCAACATCGCCAAGCACGGCGTGCGCGGCGACGTGACGCTGATCCTCGACGACGGTCCGCCCCGCGCGCTCACCCTCATCGCGCGCGACGTTGGTCCACCGATCCGCGACCTGGAGCTGGCTGTGACCGACGGCTGCGACGACAAAGGGCCGATCGATCCGGCCCAGTTCCTGCACCGCGGCGGCCTCGGCACCGGCCTGGGAGCCGTCCTCCGCCTCTCCGACGGCTTCGAGTACCAGGCTCTGCCGGAAGGCAAGGAGATTACGGTGCGGTTTCTGCTTTAGGCGGTCTCCCCCTCCGAGAACCCTCACCCCCAGCCCCTCTCCCGGAGGGAGAGGGGAGAACCGTAGCAAAGAGATTCCCTCCCAGGCTTTTCTCTTCCGTGTTTCCCCCTCTCCCATCGGGAGAGGGGATCAGGGAGTGAGGGCCTTCAGCATCACCACCGCCCGCCCCTCCACCCGCACCTCCTCTCCCGAAGCGTGCTCCTCGCCGTTCTCCCGGAGCCGTGGATCGGCCGTGTCCAGCACCTTGATCCAGCGCTCCCCCCACTCCGGCCGCTGCGGCAGTCGGAAGGACACGGCGTCGTGGTGCGCGTTGAAGAGGATGCAGAAGCTGTCGTCCACCACCCGCTCGCCGCGCGCGTCCAGATTGGGGATGGCCTGGCCGTTGAGGAACACGCACAGCGACTTGGCGAAGCCGTGCTGCCAGTTTTCGTCGGTCATCTCCTGGCCGTCCGGCCGCAGCCAGGCGATGTCGTGCTCTTCCCGGCCGCGCACCGGCGAGCCCAGGAACCAGCGGCGGCGGCGGAACACGGGGTGCTCGCGCCGGCACGCGATCAGCCCGGAGACGAACCGGTGGAGCGAACGGTCCGCCGACCCCCAGTCGAACCAGGAGATCTCGTTGTCCTGGCAATAGGCGTTGTTGTTCCCCCTCTGCGTGCGCCCGATCTCGTCGCCGCCCAGGATCATGGGGATGCCCTGCGACAGCAGCAGCGTCGTGAAGAAGTTCCGCTTCTGGCGGTTCCGGAGCTTGCGGACCTCCGGATCGTCCGCCGGCCCCTCGACGCCGTGGTTCCAGGAGCGGTTGTGGCTCTCGCCGTCGCGGTTCTCCTCGCCGTTCGCCTCGTTGTGCTTCTCGTTGTACGAGACCAGGTCCTCCAGCGTGAAGCCGTCGTGGGCGGTGACGAAGTTGATGCTGGCCGACGGGCGCCGTCCGGTCAGGGCGTAGAGGTCCGAGCTGCCGGTAAGCCGGTAGGCGAATTCGTCGAGCTTCCCCTCCTCGCCCCGCCAGTAGTCGCGTACGGTGTCGCGGTACTTGCCGTTCCATTCCGACCAGAGCGGCGGGAAGTTGCCCACCTGATAGCCGCCCTCCCCCACGTCCCAGGGCTCGGCGATCAGCTTGACGCGCCGCACCACCGGGTCCTGCTGGATCAGGTCGAAAAAGGCCGACAGGCGGTCCACGTCGTGCAGCTCGCGGGCGAGCGTCGCGGCGAGGTCGAAACGGAAGCCGTCGACGCGCATCTCCTGCACCCAGTAGCGCAGCGAATCCATGATGAGCTGCAGCACGTTCGGATGCCGCATGTTCAGACTGTTGCCCGTGCCGGTGTAGTCCATGTAATAGCGCCGGTCCTCCGGCACCAGCCGGTAGTAGGCCGCGTTGTCGAGCCCCTTGAACGCGAGGACCGGCCCCATGTGATTCCCCTCGGCCGTGTGGTTGTAGACCACGTCCAGGATGACCTCGATCCCCTCGGCGTGCAGGGCGCGGACCATCTGCTTGAATTCCTGCACCTGCGAGCCGGCCGTCCGCGCGCCGCTGCGGCGGGCCGCGGAGTACTCGTCGTGCGGCGCGAAATAGCCGATCGAGTTGTACCCCCAGTAGTTGCGCAGCCCGCGCTCGACCAGGTGGCCGTCGTGGACGAACTGGTGGACCGGCATCAGCTCGACCGCGGTGATCCCGAGCCGCTTCAGATACCGGATCGCCGCCGGATGCGCGAGGCCCGCGTAGGTGCCGCGCAGCTCGAGCGGGACGTCCGGATGGCGCATGGTGAAGCCCTTGACGTGCACCTCGTAGATCACCGACTCGTGCATGGGAACGCGCGGGATGTGATCGCCCGTCCAGTCGAAATAGGGATCGACCACCACGGAGCGCGGCACGAACGGAGCGCTGTCCGTCTCATTGGGAGGTCCGTCGGGATCCCCGAACCGGTACGGGAAGACCGCCTCGTTCCACTCCACCCCGCCCTCGATCGCCTTGGCGTACGGATCGAGCAGGAGCTTGGAAGGATGGCATCGGGCCCCCTGCTCCGGCGCCCATGGTCCGTGCACCCGGAAGCCGTAGCGCCGGCCGGGCTCGACGTCCGGCACATACCCATGCCAGCAGAAAGCCGTGACCTCGGGCAGGTCGACCCGCGTCTCCGCGCCGCTCTCGTCGAACAGGCAGAGCTCGACCCGCTCGGCCACCTCGGA
>DASVEF010000148.1:0-34247 GCA_036380715.1 Thermoanaerobaculia bacterium
ACGTCGGGCTCTGCCCGAAGAAGCGTGTCGATGGCGGCCTCATAATCCCCCATTACCTCCAGGGTGAAGCCTTTGTTGACCAGGTAGCGTCCCTGGGAGCGTCCCACCTCGATCGCTTCATCGAGCCGATCCAGAGCCTGCCGGAAGTGGCGCTGATCCCGGAGCAGCGAAGCTTCCAGGTCGAGGAGCCTGCCCGGGTCGAGCACGCCGTCAGGGTCGGAGCCGGCGAGCCAGAGCCGCTTGGCCGGCTCGAAGGCCGCCTCCGCCGCCTTGAGCTCGCCTTTCACCCGCAGGACGTTGGCCGCGAAGGCGGCGGCGTAGCCTCGAATCCGGTGGCGCCAAGCTTCCGGTCCCCGGACGTGCTCGGCGATTTCCCGACCGAGCCGTGCCAGAAAACCCGCGCGTTTCAGGTCCTTGGATGCGGCCTGCACGGACGCCTCACAAGCCGTTTCGACCAAGGCCCAGCTCTGAAACTCGCGGGCCACCCGCACCACGGCGAGCTGCTGATCCTCGGTCAGATCCTTGAGGAGCGACCAGAGCTGACCGGCGTGCCAGCGGGCGGGCTCGAGCTCGTTGGGCTGGGGATAGTCGTCGAGGGCGGGCATGGCCCGGGAGCGGCGGACGGCTTCGGCGAGGATCTCGCGGAACCGGCGCGAGGCTTCGAGAACGCCCATTTCGACCACATCCCGTTCCTCGGGGGTCAGCTCGGGGTCGGCTTCCAGGGCCTGGAGGCCTTCGAGCGCGAAGGTGACGATGGCGACCTCGGCGGGGCGACCCTGGACGCCGGCGAGGAGGCTCTCGTAGACCTCGGCCTTGAGGTCCGGTTTCTTGAGGAGGTCCGAGACGTACTTGGGGGCGATGCCGGAGCGGACCCCGACTTCCTTCTGCGAGAGGCGCTTCCAGAGCGCCAGGATGGCGATGATCAGGGAGCGGAAGGAGCGGATCATGATGGGTCTCCCGAGTGGCTCTTCTTTCCCTCTACGGTGCCGCGGCGGCGTGCGGCGTGACACGCCGGAGCGGGCACGGATTTCCTTTGGGCGGAACTCTCCCGCGGTTTGTGATCCTACTTAGGAAATTTCCAGAATTCTAGCAGGGCTTTTCAGCGAATCACAGACCGCTTCCAGAATCCGCGGCGTGAGGCTTTCCCAACGCCACCTGGAGCCGGAGGTGCTCGGCCGTTTGCGGAGCGGCGAGGCTGCGCAGGCCGAGGTCCGTGAGATCGTGCGCCACCTGCTGGCGGGTTGCCGGGAGTGCCAAGCGGCCGTCCGGCCGTTCTGGGGCGGCTCCGACCCTTCCCCAAGGAAGGAGCCGTGTCCGCGGTGATCGCGGAGGCGCTGCTCCAGGAGCTGATGGCGGCGCCTCCGGGGCGGCGCCGCCGGCTGCTCGACAAGCCGGAGCTCCAGAGGTTCGACCTGGTGGAGCTTCTTCTGGAGGAGAGCCACCGGGCGCAGGTGCCCGATCCGCGGCGCGCGGAGGAGCTGGCCGCGCTGGCGGCGCGGCTGTCGTTGCGCGTCCGGAGTGATTTCGAGCCGACGCGCAGCGCCCGGGCGCGGGCCTCCTGCCTGGAGAGCAACGCCCGCCGCTTGCAGGGGGAGCTGGAGGGGGCCGACCACATCCTGTCGCATGCGCACTTCTTCCTGGAGACCGTGGCGGACCGGGCCGTGTACTCGCGGACGGTGGCGCTGCTGCGCTGGCAGCAGGGGCGGCTGGACGAGGCGCTGGCGCTGTTCCGGCACGCGGGCCGGCTGTTCGTCGAGGAGCAGCTCGGGCTGGAGCACGGGGTCTGCCTGCTGTTGCTCGGCCTGGTGTCCGCGGAATGGGAGGGCCCGGCCGCGGCGCTGAAGCCTCTGCTCCACGGCTGGACCACGGTGGAGCCGGCCGCGCATCCGTGGCTGAGTGTGCGGGCGGGCCTGACGCTGTCGTGGTGCCTGGCCGAGGAGGGTCAGGCCGAGCCGGCGCGCGCGACGCTCGGCGACGCGGTCCGCCTGTACCCGCTGCTGCGCGAGCCGGGCGAGGTGCTGCGCGCGTTCCGCTTGGAGGCGCGGGCCAAGGCCCGGCTCGGCCGGCTGGACGAGGCGGAGAACCTGCTGGAGGGGCTTCGCCGCAAGCTCCTGGAGGAGAGGTCGGATCTGCCGGAGCTGGCGATGGCCTCTCTGGAGCTGGGCTTCGTGCTGGCCGCGACCGGCCGGCGGGACCGGATCGAGACCCTGGCGCGGGAGATCGAAGAGCGGTTCGAGCCCGAGGAGGGGCGGGACATGGCGGCGGGCGTCCTGCGCGGGCTGATCGGGACGCTCGTCGAGGGGCACAGCCCGGCGGTGAGCGTCTGGTCGTGGACCTCGGACCTGCTCCGGCTGCTGCGGTACCACAACATCCGGGTCGAGCCGCTGCCCTTCGCGTGAAGGATCTCCGGGACCTCAACGTGGTGTTCCTCCTGCTGCGGCTGCGCAGCGGGAAGACGCAGGCCCAGGTGGCGACCGGAGCGAAGGTCGCGCAGACGGCCGTGCTGAAGGCGGAGCGGCGGGGCCGGGGCGGACGGGCCAGCGTGAACGTGGGCACGGTCGACGCGCTGCTGACCTGGTACGCGGCCGACCTGGTCCTGGTGACCCGGCTGCTGCGCAAGGCGCGCAAGCACCTGGGCGACCTGGAGAAGATCCGCGGCGTCCGCGACCTGCCGGAGGAGACGGCGGAGAAGATCTGGGCGGAGATCGACGAGGAGGACCCGCGGCCGGCGTGAGGCTCCACGGTTGCCCGGCTACGGCGACGCCCACTGCGTACCCGGAAGGTGCACAGCATCGTCCAAGTCATAGACGTCCCGGCCGAACCGCAGGGCGCCGTAGTCGTCGACCCAGGCGGTCCAGTAGGCGATGTGGACGGGGATGGGCTCGGGGAGCGTGACCGCTGTCTCGCGGCCCGAGTCGATGACGGCCTGGATCTCTTCCGGGGTCCACCGCGGGTCGTCGCGCAAGGCCCAGACGGCCAGCTCGGCCGGCCTCTCGATCCGGACGCAGCCGTGGCTGAAGGCGCGGATCGCGCGGTCGAACAGCGACCGGGTCGGCGTGTCGTGAAGGTAGACGCGGAAGCGGTTGGGGAACTGGAACTTGACCCGGCCAAGGGAGTTGCCCGCTCCGGGCCTCTGAACGAGCTTTCCGCCCGGCAGCACCTGGTAGCCGTTGCGCCGCAGATAGGACCGGCCTTTCGGCCAGAGCTCCTTCGAGGCGATGCTCGCGGGCACGTACCAGGAGGGATTGAGGACCACGCGCTCGATGGCGCTGCTGAGGACCGGGGTGCGGGTGTGACGCTGGCCGACGATCACCCGCATGTCCAGGACCGAGCGCCCGTCCTCGATGGCGTCGAGGCGGAAGGCCGCGATGTTGACGAGGATGTGCCGCTCTCCCAGGTCGGGCGGCAGCCGGCGCCAGCGCTCCAGGTTCACTTCGATCTTGCGGATCTGGTCCTCCGCCGTCCGGTTCAGCTCGGCCAGGGTGGACGGGCCGGCGATCCCGTCCGCCGGCAGCCCATGGCGCTCCTGGAAGGCGAGGACGGCCATCTCCAGGGAGACGTCGAACACCTCGGGCCTGTCCGTTGACGGAAGGGGGGCGGCGGCCTCGGCCTCGGCCGCCATGGCGAGGCGCGCCCGCAGGGCCGCGACCCGGTTTCCCTCGGCTCCAGGCTTCAGGGTGGGACCCGGCGGCACCGGCTCGGGCTCGCCACGGCCGGCGACCTGGCGATAGCGCTCGAGGGCCTGCTGCAGCCGTTCGTAGCCTTCGTGGGGAGGAACGGGCTCGGCCACACCCAGGAGGGTGAAGCTCAGGACGACCAGGATGGAGCGAAGGGTGCCCGTACCAAGGTGTCCTAACGGGGAGTCGGGGCGACCCCTACAACCTCTCACGCCCCAGGTTTATGCGAGATCCGGTCCAGGTGCCTATGGGACGGCAGGACGGAACCCCAGGACGAAGGGGGCGACCGAGTGTGAGAGGGGCTCGCGCTGGGAGTTGTCGTAGATCCGGATCGCGGAGAATCCGGTCTCCCGGAGGAGCTCGGCGACCAGGCTCACGTCGGCGACGTTGAGGAGGTGGTCCTCGTAGAGCAGCTCGTTGAGGCTCCGGCAGGAGTACACGTACTCCGCCCGGAGGGCCGGCTCGCCGCCTGGCTGGGCGGTGAAGCGGCAGAGGAACTGGATGTCCTTTTCGCCGCCAGGCCCGGGTTCCCACTCTTCGATGAGGCGGTCGGGGGCGTTGGGAGCGTGGATCACCTGGAGGACCAGGAGCCCGCCAGGACGCAGAGCCCGATGGAAGCCCGCCAGGGCCTCCCGCGCTTCGGAGACGCCGGAGCAGTAGTTGAAAGGCAGGGAGAGGGAGACGAGAGCGTCGTAGGCTTCCCGTTCGTCGACGTCCTGCAGGCGCTGGACCCGGACGGCGCCGGGACCCAGCCGCTGCTCCGCGACGGCGACCATTTCGCGGGAGATATCGATCCCGGAGGCGTCGAAGCCGGCGTCGCGGGCACGCTGCAGGAAGGCGCCGGTGCCGCAGCCCAGGTCCAGGACTCTGGCCCCGGGGCCGAAACGGCGCAGCTCGTCCAGGACGAATTCGTGATCGGGCTGATAGTGGTCGGGCGGCGTGTGCAGATCGTACCGGGCCGCGAAAGCTCCGAACAGCTCGTACCTCTGGTCCATCCGGGTTGTCTCTCCTTTTCCTCGTGCTGTACTTTTAGCTTATGAGGAGCCATCTATGGAAGTGGCTCCTCCATAGAGGGGACAGGGCTGGATGGGCAAGCGAGAGCCGGTCGTGCAGTTTCATCGGGATCCGCTGCAGTTCCTCGATCAGAAGTTTCCTGCCGAGGGCGACGCCTTCTGGCTGCCGGGCCGGCAGCTCTGCCTGGCGGAGCCGGTTGCCGCCCGGGCCGTCCTGACCAACGACCAGGGTCTGTACGAGGACCGCTCCGACTTCTTCCACATCAAGCAAGGCACCTTCGGCCCGCGGGCGGTGCAGATGCAGATCGCCCGCGCGTCCCGGGAGCTGCTGCGCGCCCACGTGGATGCGCGCGCGGACGAGCTGGCGGCGGCGGTGGAGCGGGAGCTGGTGCCGGTCAGCGGGTGGCCCGACGCCGGCAACTGGCTCGTCTACCGGCACCTCCAGGCCGCGCTGGTGGCGCCGGACAGTCCGCTGCGGCTGCGCCGGATCGTGGACGAGATCGTGGAACGCGCGGTCCTCGCCGGGGCGCGGGAACGCCGCTCCCGTCTGAGCCGCGCGCTGTTCCGGTTCCGCGTGGGGCGCGAGCTGGCGCGGGCGGTGGAGGAGCGGCGCAAACGGCGAGCCTGGGAGACCGGCCCGCCCGCCGACCTGCTCGACGTCGTGGTCGGCGCGGCGGGACCCGGCGCGCTGGCGGCGGAGCTGGCGGAGGTGTTCCTGTCGGCCGTCTTCGCCGTCGCGGGCTCGATCGGCTTCGTCCTCGGCTGGTCGGTCTACCTGCTGGGCAGCCATCCGGAAACCAACGCCGAGCCGGGCTGGGTGGTCCGCGAGTCGCTGCGGCTGTGGCCGGTGGCGTGGATGTTGGGGAGCCGCCCGGCGCAACCCCACGAAGTGGCCGGCATCGCGGTTACACCCGACGACGAGGTGGTCGTCTGTCCCTACCTGGTCCATCGCCACCCGCAGCACTGGGACGACCCGGCCGGCTTCCGGCCCGAGCGCTGGGCTGGGGTCCAGCGCCAGCCCACGGCGTTCATCCCGTTTGGCTGGGGCCCGCACAAATGCCCGGCGGCCGCCCTGTCCATGGAGCTGGTCGAAGACATCCTGCGGATTCTCATCGGCGGTTACCGGCTGACCTTCACACCTCTTGAAACCCGGCCTTGCGTCGGCCCCGCGCTCGCTCCTCCCCGGTTCACACTGGGGCTGTCACAACGAGAGAAAGGAGGTGAGTAACCCATGGCGAAGATCGCGCGCGCTGTGATGGCGGCTCTGTCCATTCGGCGGAAGGATCGCACCTACCGCTGGTACTGGTATCACCATATGTGATCGGTACAGAGGTGGGGGGCGGACCCGTTCCGCTCTCCACCTCACTCATAGGAGAAGGCATGGCCACGCCGCCCGAGGAAATCGAGTTCGTCCGCGAGATGCGCGCCAGGAGCCGCACGGAGGGCGGCGTCTTCTGGGCCGGCGACGACGTTCTGGCCGTGTTCGACGCCGAGGCCGCCCAGAAGGCCAATGCGATCAACTTCCGGGATCTGACCCTGCCCGACAAGCTGGCCGACCTGGTGCGCGGCCGCGCCGGCGATCCCGTCTCCTGGAAAGGGGTGCGCGCAGCCTGGATCGCGCAGCTCCGGCGCCTGTCGGATGCCGAGGGAATCGGCCAACTGGACGGCCGGATGACCGGCCTGCTGGAGGAGCGGCTGGGCCGCCCTCTCGATCTGGTCTGGGTGGTCCAGGAGGTGTGCACCCAGGCGCTCGTGCCGGTCGTGGTGGCCGGCCTTTCCCCCGCCGACACCGCGCGTGTCCTGCGCGACCAGAATTACAAGCTCAAGCGATTGCTGACCCTCGAAACGCCGCGCGAGCCGTTCTGGAAGGAGATCCGCCCCATCCTGATCCAGGTCAGCGCGGGATCGGTGGTGCGGCGCGAGCTGCGCGGCCGCGCCGCCGGCCGCCGGCCCCGCCGGCTCGATCTGACCGACCCGGTCGTCGACATGCTGCCGGAGCTCGGCGTCGACCGCGCCGTCGACTCGGTCACGGCGGTCCTGACCGCGATCGCCGGTCCGCCGGGATCGGTGGCCGCGTGCCTGGTCTACGAGCTGACCCGCCGGCCCGACTGGGCCGCGCGGATGGCCGACGAGCTGGCGCCGATTCCGCCGGCCGAACTCCACAACCCCCGCGTCGCCCCGGTGACCCACCGCTTCGTCAAAGAGGCCCTGCGAATGTGGAGCCCGCCGGTGTTCCTGACCCGGCCGGTGCGCACCGACATCGACCTCGGAGAGGCGTGCCTCAAGACCGGCCAGCGCTATTTCGTAAGCCCCTACCTCATCCACCACGATCCGCAGCGCTGGAAGGACCCCGACACCTTCGATCCGGACCGCTGGCTCCCCGAGGCGGAGCACGGGCCCCACTGTCCCGCCAGCTACGTCCCGTTCGGCTGGTCCCCGACGACGTGCATCGGAGCCGGCCTGGGGACCTCGCAACTGATGCTGCTGTGCCACCTCCTGTGCACCCGCTACCGCATCGAAGTGGCGGAGCCCGAAGCGGTCCGCATGGCGCTGGCCGCCGTGCCCCTGCCCCTGAGCTTCCGCGGCACGATCACCCGGCGCTGACAGCTCTCTCGCCCGCCGAAGGGTAGTATCCTTGCGCTTGCGAAAGGGGGGACCCCCATGAGCGGCGAAACGCAGCTTTCGGGACCGGATCTGAGCCAGGGGATTTCGCTGTCGGACCTGCCTGAGGGTGGACAAGTCGTGGGGCACAACGGCAGTGAGGCGGTGCTGGTGGTGCGCCGCGGCGAGGAGATCTTCGCGATCGGGGCCAGTTGCACGCACTACGGCGGGCCTCTGGGCGAGGGGCTGGTGGTGGACGACACGGTGCGCTGTCCCTGGCATCACGCCTGTTTCAGCCTGCGCACGGGGGAGGCGGTGCGCGCCCCGGCTCTCAACCCCGTGGCCTGTTTTCGGGTGGATCGTGAGGGGGACCGGCTCTTCGTGCGCCACAAGGTGGACACGGCGCCGCACAGGCCGGCGTCCAGAGGAGAGACGGCGCCGGATCCGGTTGTGATCGTCGGCGCCGGCGCGGCGGGCAATGCGGTCGCGGAAACGCTGCGAAAGGAGGGGTACGGCGGCCGGATCGTGATGATCGGGCCGGAGCCGGATCTCCCCTACGACCGGCCCAATCTGTCGAAGGACTATCTCGCCGGCACGGCGCAGGAGGAGTGGATCCCCCTTCATCCTCGGGAATTCTATGACGAGCAGCGGATCGAGCTGGTGCTCGGCGCCGCGGTGAAATCGATCGATCTCTCGGGCAAGACCGTGACCCTGGAGGATAGCCGCACGCTTGGCTGGGACGCCCTGGTCCTCGCCACCGGAGCCGAGCCGGTTCGCCTGTCGATTCCCGGGGCCGACCTGCCCCACGTCCACCTCCTGCGGTCGCTGGCCGACAGCCGGACGATCATCGAGAAGGCCAAGGAGGCGAAGCGGGCGGTGGTGGTCGGGGCGAGCTTCATCGGTCTCGAGGTGGCGGCATCGCTGCGCGGCCGCGGCCTCGCGGTTACAGTCGTGGCTCCGGACGAGCGGCCTCTGGGCCGGGTGATGGGGCCTGAGCTCGGCGACTTCATCCGCGGCGTCCACGACGAGCACGGCGTCGTCTTCAAGCTGGGGACGAAACCGGCGGCCATCACGGACACCGAGGTGCGTCTGGAGAGCGGCGAGACCGTGCCCGCGGACCTTGTCGTCGTCGGCGTTGGCGTGCGCCCGCGCGTCGCTCTCGCCGAAGCGGCCGGTCTCGCGGTGGACAACGGCGTGGTGGTCGACGAGCTCCTGCGCGCCAGCGCTCCGGGCGTCTGGGCGGTGGGCGACATCGCCCGCTGGCCGGACCCTCACTCGGGCGAGCGCATCCGCGTCGAGCACTGGGTGGTGGCCGAGCGCCAGGGTCAGACCGCGGCGCGGAACCTCCTGGGCCGGGGAGAGCGCTTCGACGCGGTTCCGTTCTTCTGGAGCCAGCACTACGACGTGTCGATCAACTATGTCGGGCATGCGGCGAAATGGGACGCCATTGAGGTGAGCGGCTCGCTCGCCGAGCGCAGCGCCGTCGTGACCTTCCGTTCCGGCGGCCGCACCGCCGCGGTGGCCACCGTCTTCCGCGACCAGGAGAGCCTCGAGGCCGAGCTCGCCATGGAGCGCGGGGCAACTTGAGGGATCGAGGCCGTCGAGCCCGCTACGGCGACGCCCAGCGCGCCGGGTCCGCGAACAGGCGGAGCGGCTGCTCGGCCACGCGGAAGGTCGCGCGGGCGCCGAAGGGGAAGCGGACCGGCATGCGCGCGCCATCGATGTAGAGCCAGCCCGCCGCCATCGCCGACTCGACGACCAGCTCCCGGCCCGGCTCCACGAAGCCGGTTTCCAGAGCCGCGTTGCGGTTGCGGACGCGATAGAGCTCGCGGGCGCGGAACTGGAGACGGCGCTCGTCGAGCGGCATCACCTGGCCGCCCGCGGAGCGGATCCCCGCGGTCGAGCCCGCCGCCGTCGCGACCCACAGCCCGGAGCTGCGGTGGTCCTCCGCCCGGCGGCCGAGGTGCAGCCGGTAGCGGCTGGTCGCGGCCGGCTGCTCGTGCGCGACGAGGATGTCGTTGAGCGCCGGCCGCAGGAGCTGTCCGTCGAGCTCGGCCTCGATCCGGGCGACCGGTTGCGGCAGCAGGGCTCCGCTCGCGATCCGCTTCAGGACCCGTCCCAGAGTCGCGCGCCGGGCGAGCGTCAGATAGCCCACGCTCGAACGCGGCGCGGAGTTGACGCCGAGCAGGGAGGCCCCGGTCACCCAGTGGGAGGTGGAAAGGAGGGTTCCGTCGCCGCCGACCGTGATGACGAGACGCGCGCCGGCGATGGCGCGCCGCGCCTGGGCGTCGACCGCCTCCACCGAGACCGTCAGAGGCTCGACGCCCAAGCGGTCGAGGGCCTCCAGCAGGGTGGCGAGAGTGCGCTCCTGCTCGCGCGCCGCATCCTCCACCTGGCCGGCGAGCCGCCGCCCGGTCCGGACGAGCCGGTCCGCCACCCTTTTGCGGGAGGCGACCGGCGTCTTGACCACCAGGACGCAGGGGGAGAGGGGAGCCGTGGTTCGAGGGGTGGGCACGGCGGGAGACTATCGCGAACATTCCCGGATCTGGGACTTTCCAGGCTTCGAAACGGGCTGGAATCCCGAGTCTGAAACACCCGAAAGGGCCTTCCTCCTCGGAACGGACCGTGGCACAGGCGTTGCCCTGTGCGGGGCGTCCACTGGATCTATCCCGAAAGGAGGGAAATCATGAAAGGAAAGTTTGTCTTTGCGGTCTTCGCGCTTCTATCGGCCCTCGCCTCGCCCGCGGCGGCTGCAAACTGGCCTCTCTCGACCAACTGGTACGGCATCGACTTCAAGATCGGAACGCGGTATGGCACCGGCGCCGTGCTGTTCCAGGTCAAGGAGAGCATCAACAACGCGGGGTGTTCGAACGGCAGGGTCTACTTCTTCACGACCCAGAACGACGACGGCTGGGTCGAGAACCGCGCGGAGATCAAGATCTGCAATCCCCAGGACCAGGCCGGAGGGTTCACCCGGTACACCTGGACCAAGCTCGCCAACGGCGCCACCTGCACGTTCGACGTATGGCCGGACCGCCTGCACTGGTCCAACTGCTCCAATACCGCGGACCAGTGGGGCCGCTTCCTGGGCGGCGTCGAAGACCGGCAGCGCAACGCTCCGAACGCCACGCCTCCCGGGCTTCTGTGCGGCCAGGTCGATCCCGACTGCACCTGGGGCGCCAACGGCCTGCAGTTGACCCGTTGCGTGCGGGACTGCGCGCAGAAGCGGTTCCTCGGCAACGGCAATCCTCGCAGCACCGTCAGCACGGATTGCCGGAGCCACGTCTACAACCCGGCGCTTCCCGGGGTCTTCCGGCCCGCCGACTGCGTGGCCAAGCTGGCCGACGTCGACGGGGACCGCATCCCCGACCAGATCGAGCAGGACCTCGCCGACCGCTATGCCCCCATCCTCCACCTCCATCCACAGGACCCGAATCCGCCGTCGAACGTCGACTGGTACCTGGCGCGGACGGACCTTTACTACCGTTGGAGCAACGGCAATCGCTACGATCTATGCGTCGGGGAGGATCTGGTCCTGTTCAATCCCGGCAACAACACGACGCTGACCAGTCAGTCCCATCCGGTGATGGACCTCGACGCATGCCGCGCCACCTCCACACAGGTCTACTCCAACCAGGAGCAGCCGTCCGGGCAGAGCTTCGTCCTGGGCGGGTGCAAGGGGACGTCCTGCGAGTCGAGCACGTGGAACCCTGCCGAGTGGCGGCTCTACGCCAACGTCTATCCCATCAGCATTACGGACACGTCAGGGCTCCTCTGCCCGTACGTGGACAACCGCGGCATCGCGGTCCAGTACTTCGTCTTCTACCCCTACAACGATACGAACAGCGCGGACGAGATCGGGATCACCTACGATCACGAGGCGGACTGGGAGTACATGAGCGTCTTCCTGAGCGCGACCGACCCCGCGTTAGGAGCGGGCAATTTCAATTACGGGCCTGACTACACGGTCCAGCAAGGGAAGCGGATGGCGGTCCACCGGCACGAGGAGCGGTACACCTTCACCCTCAACGGCTCCTTTGAGGGCACGCACCCCAAGATCCTGGTCTCGCAGGGCTCTCACGCCATGTACTACGACAAGGACTTGTGCGACCGGGGAGGAGCCCTGGAGACCGACAACTGCGTCGACTTCGCCAGCGCGCGGAAGTGGTATCCCTGGGCCGGAGGCAGCCCGGGCGGGTTCAACAATTACCAGGGGGCCGGCGTCTTCCTGATCAGCTCCGACCGCAGCCGGCCCATGAACGGCTATCACTGGCTGGGTTTCTCCGGCCAGTGGGGCAAGGAGCCCAGGTCCGGCCCGCGGGGGCCGGCGTGGAAGCGCTGGAGCCATTCGAGCGCCGAGTGCTATCCCAACCAGGGCTCGTGGGTCCACGAGAGCTACCGGATCAACTACACCCCGGCGCTGCCGGTCTGGTGACGGATTCAGCCTGGGGTTGAAACCCCAGGCTGGGCTGTATCGCCCTGCGGGCGAGGATTGGGGGAGGGAGTCGCTCCTTGGAGCGAAACAAACCAGCCTGGGGTTTCAACCCCAGGCTCAGGGGATCGCCGGCACCGGCGGCAGCCGGGCGATGACCAACAGCGTCAGGTCGTCGCGGATCGGCTCTTCGGCCACGTGCAGGTCGAAGGCGTGGAGGGTCCGGTCGTGGATGGTCTGGGGGGTGCCGTTCCACTGGAGCGTCGAGCGGATTCCGTCGTAACCGAACGCCTGGCCTCCCGCATCCACCGATTCAGCCAGACCGTCGGTGTAGAGCAGCAGCACGTCGCCCGGCCGGACCTCCACCCTCTCGCAGGTGAAGGTCAGGTTGTTCCGCATGCCCAGCGGCAGCCCGCCGCAGCCCAGCTCCTCGACCGTGCCGTCCTCGCGCCGCAGTAGAGGGAAGGGATGGCCGGCGCAGACGAATTCCATGGCTCCGGTCTCCGGGGTCAGCACGGCGTAGAAGATGCTCATGAAAGTGCGATTCGTGCCGGTCCGGCAGAGCGTGCGGTTGAGCAGAGCACAGACCCGTTGGGGGCTCGGGTCGAGATCGATCGCCGTCTTCAGGGTGGCGTTGGCGATCGCCATCACCAGGCCGGCGGCCATGCCGTGGCCGCTCGCGTCCCCCACCACGAGGGCAACCCGGCCGTCGGGGAGAGGGTTGAGGTCGTAGTAGTCGCCGCCCACCTCGTTGGCGGTCCGGTACGAGTGGGCGAAGGCGTAGCCGGGGACGACCGGCATCTCCTGCGGCAGCAGGTCCCCCTGGAGATCCCGCGCCACCTCCAGCTCATCGCGCACCCGGACGCGGTCGACCAGCTCGAGGGCGAGCAGATAGGCCAGCGACAGCAGGCTGGCCATGAACCAGAACGGGGAGAAGTCGAGGCTGATCCGGGTAACCTCGGTTCCGAGCTGAACCTTCGGCTCCTGGAAGACGCCGGCGAGGAAGCAGAACAGCGAGAGGGCGAAGAGCAGCCGCCGAGCCGGCGACAGCTTGTAGGACAGCCCCAGGAAGGCGAGCCGGGCGCGGAAGAGGAGGCGCTTGAGGCCGCCCTTCGGCTCCGGGTCGCGGGAGTGCTCGCGGGTGAGCACCGCGTAAGCGTTCGCCGCGTCGCGCCGGAACAGGCGCTCCAGGTCGCGGCGGTTCATCCCCGCGGTGTATTCGCGGACGAATCCTTCGGCGCGCTGGATCAGGTGCGGGGTGCGTCTCATCGCTTCAGAATACGGGAGATTTCGGCAGAAGGTGCTCGATCGAGTTGGCGTAGTAGCGCAGCACGAGCATTTCCTCATGGCGGGCCTGGTAGAGGCCGTCCTTGTCCTCGACCAGGTGGCGGAGGGTGAGCATCCGCAGACCGGCGACGATGGCATAGTCCTGGTCGCGGCGGGGGACGTAGACGTGGGCGCCGGCGGCTTCGAGGTCGGCGATCCGGCGGTGGACGTGGGCCTTGAGGTCGAGCTCCGACAGGGGCTCCCCGAGGTGTTCGAGGAGGACCGAGGCGACCAGCGGGACCGGCAGGACCGGGATCACCCGCCCCACCTCACCCATCAGCTCCGCCCCCAGGCTTTCAAGGTGGACCGCCCGCTGCTCCTTGCTCATGCGGCGGAAGTCGAGGCCGCGCTCGGCCAGGTAGCGCCGCATGGAGAGCGGGGCGCCGAAGTTGACGCAGGCGTAGCCGAAGCGGTGCCAGCGGCTGCGCAGCATCAGCCCGACGTTGCGCAGAGTGAAGCGGAGGGCCGTCCTGGCGGCCTGGGCGGCTCCCGGCTTCGGGGCCTCCTGCACGTCGAGCAGCAGCGTGCGGTCCTCCAGGACGCGGTCGTAGTTGATCCCGACCGGGATGAAGACGAGGTCGCGCTCCCCTTGCGGATCGAAGCCCCGGAGCATGTAGTCGAGGAGGCCCAGCTTCGGCTTGCGCAGCCGGCCGTCCCGCGACAGACCCCCTTCGGGATAGACGGCCTGCGGCACGCCGGCCGAGGTCGCCATGTGGATGTACCGTTCGAGCACCCGGCGGTAGAGCGGATCGCCGGAGCTGCGACGCACGAAGTAGGCGCCGGTGGCGCGGATCAGGGTCTGGAGAGGCCAGATCCGCGCCCACTCGCCCACCGCGTAGGAGAGGGCAGTCTGGCTCGCCGCCAGATAGGCGACCAGGATGTAGTCCATGTTGCTGCGGTGGTTCATCAGGAAGACCACCGTGGAGCCGGGCGCCACAGCGGCCAGCCCCTGTTCGTCCGAGTAGCCCAGCCGCACCCGGTAGAGCAGGCGCGCCACCCGGCGCGACAGCCAGTAGCCGATCCGGAAGTAGAAGTAGGCGTTGAAGGCGGGGACGATCTCGCGGGCGTAGCGCTCCACCCGGGTCATGGCCACCTCGCGGGGCATCCCCTGCTCGCGGGCGTGGTCCTCGGCGGCCTCGACCACCTTGGGGTCGTACATCAGGCGGTCGACCAGCACCTGCCGCTTGGTGCGGTGGAAGCTCGGGATCTGGAGCTTGAGGCGGGTGTTCACCTCGTCGATGACGCGGTTGACCCGCCGCCGCAGGTACCAGCGGACGCTCGGCACGAGCAGGCGGTCGAGCAACGCCCAGGCGGCGAGGAGCGAGAGCGCCACGGCCAGCCAGACGGGGAGACTGACGCTGCCGGTCATAAAATCCGCCCGATGATAGCGCGCCCGCGTCACGAGAAGGCGCCTTGCGGCAACTTAGTTCTAGAGGAGCTGTAGAAGTGCCCAGAATCTGGCCGCCTGCCTGGCCGACGCAGGACATTTGCATTTTCCGGGGTCAGGGGGTGAGGGCGAAGGCATACCCCGCGGCGTCCTCGGCCATCCGCCTCTCGTACTCCTCGCCTGTCACCTTCTCGCGCAGCCGGTCGGTCACCGGGAGGACCAGGGGCATGGGCTTCCACTCGAAAGGGCGGCCGGTGCGTTCGTCGATCACCCTCCCTTCGGCCACCGCCCGGCTCGCCTCCGCCAGGGAGAGCCCGCGCGTCGCTTCCGCCAGGGCCGCATACAGCGCCGCGTCCGCGGGATCGGCGAAGCGGAGGTTGCGGCCCTGAGTGGCGGTGTGGAAATGGGATGGGACGAAGAGCAGGCCGTCGAGCTGCAGCCGGTCGCAGGCGAGGACCAGCAGGGCGATGATGTCGGACAACATCCCCAGCCCCGGATGCCGCTGCCCGGGCAGGGGAGGGCGGGCCGGAGTGAACGATTCGCGGGGGTTCTGCAGCAGCAGCCACTCGATGCGGAGCAGCGCGGCGCCCGGGATCTCGTGCCGGTCGATGCGCAGCCGGGCCTCGATCAGCAGCTCCTTCCGGAGACGGTCGCCGTAGACGCGGACCGTATCCCCCGCGGGATTGCCCACCTCCATCTCCGCCGTCGGCTCGAAGCCGCGGTTGCGCAGCCGGTCGAGCACGCCGGCCCTTTCCATGGCCAGCTCCAGCCCCTGGCGCGAGTAGAAGCCGAGCAGCCGGTGCGTCCGGCGCACCCCGCTCATGACGGGCGCGATGTCATCGGCGGTGAGCCCCCAGTCGCCGGCTGGCGCATCGCCGGTGAGCTCGTGGGACGCGATCTCTCGCGCCACCCGGCGGTAGCGCAGCAGCGTCGACTCCTCGAAGTCCGGCGGCTCGATCGTCTTGCCCCAGTTGAGCAGGGAGGAGAAGAAGCGCGCGTTGTAACGCCATGCGTTGCGGCCGTAGCCGCCGGCCAGGACGATCACCACCGGCAGCTTGCGCGTGCCGCTGCTGGCGCAGCTCATGACGAAGAGGTCGCGCTCCAGCATCCCCGCCGCCGAGACCTTCCAATTGCCGATCCGGTCGTCGGCCGCCGGATCGCTCCCGGCGAGGTAGAAGACCATCTCCGGCCGGAACGCCGCGAAGACCGGTGGCAGGCGCTCGCGCAGGGTCCGGAGATAGGTCTCGTCGTCCACGTCTCCCGGGAGCTCGACGTCGGTCGCGGCCACGGCCTCGCGCCCGCGTTCGTCCAGAGGTTGTGGATCGAGAACGTGTGGACCGTGGAGTCCTCGGCGAAGACCGAGCGTGTGCCGTCGCCGTCGTGGAGGTCGAGGTCGACCACCAGGACGCGGTCGTCGAAACCGCGGGCGCGCAGCTCGCAAATAGCCACGGCCACGTCGTTGAAGACGCAGAAGCGCTCCCCTTTGCCGGCGAAGGCGTGGTGCAGCCCGCCGCCCAGGTTGACCGCAACCCCCTTGACGTCCAGGGCGAGGCCGGTGGCGAGCAGGGTCCCCCCGACCATGGTGCGCTGCGCCTCCAGGACCCGTTCGCTCTGCTCGTCCGAGAGCTGGAGGCCGAAGGTCCGGGTGAGGGCGTCCGGCCCGTTCAGCGCGTCAAGGTATTCGTCGGTGTGGACGCGGCGCAGATGGCGGAACGACGCGATGGGCGCGAGGTGGAGGGCGCGCGAGGAGAGGAGGCCGGTGGATTCGAGGAAGCTCAGGATCCGCTCGCCGCGCAGCGGATCGTTGAACGATCCCGGTAGCTCGAGCGGGTAGCGCGGGCTGTAGACGAGCTGCGCGCGCGGCGGCCGCAGCAGGCCGAAGAGCTTGCGCCTCCGCCGCCGGAGCGCGCGGAGGAGGGGGTTGCGGGGACTCACCGCAGCCTCACCCAGGTGGCCCCCCAGCCGCCGGCCTCCAGCGGAGCGTCGCCGAAGGCCTCGACCCGAGGGTCCCGGCCGAGGAGGGTGCGCACGGTCTGGCGCTGCACGCCGATCCCGCGACCGTGGATGATCCGCAACCGGCGCAGGCCCTTCTCGTAGGCGGCGTCGAGGTACTCGCGCACGACGTCCGGCACCTCCGCGGGGCGGAAGCTGTGGAGGTCCAGCACGTCGGTGATCGGCACCTCGACCGCTTCGAGGCCTTCCAGATCGTCGTCTTCTTCCATGGCGAAAGCTCCTCGGCCGGCGCCGCGTGGACCCTCACCCCCGTCCCCTCTCCCGTCGCCGGGAGAGGGGCGCCCCCGCCCGACCCGATCCCGATTTCTTCCCCCTCTCCCGTTTGCGGGAGAGGGGGTCAGGGGGTGAGGGTTCAAGGGTATAATGCTCCGGTTTTTCGGTCGAAATCGAATCAGAAGCGTCCCGCCGCGGACGGCGAGGCTGGAGCGCGCATGCACAGCAGGGAAACGGCCGAGAGCGCTCTGCTCGAGAGCGAGGAGCGCTACCGGGCGGTCATCGGCGCGTTGGAAGAGGGCATCGTGATCCACGAGGCCGACGGCACCATCTCCAGTTGCAATGCCAGCGCCTGCCGCATTCTCGGCCTCCCCCAGGAGCAGATCCTGGGGCGGAGCCCCCGCGAGCCCGGCTGGCGGGCCCTCCGAGAGGACGGCAGGCCCTTCGAGCCCGAGAGCCATCCCGCGGCGATCACCCTGGTGACCGGGCAGCCCTGCTCGCAGGTGGTCATGGGGATCGAGAAGCCGGGCGGAGCGCGGGTCTGGATCTCCATCAACTCGCACCCGCTGTGCCGTCCCGGCAAGCCGGAGCCCTATGCCGCCGCCCTCTCGTTCACCGACATCACCCGCCGCAAGGCCGCCGAGGAGGAGCTGCGGCGGCGCGCGGTCTCCGAGCGGGAGCAGGCCGAGCTTCAGGAGAAGATCCGCAAGTCCTCCACCGAATGGCGCCTCACCTTCGACGCCATCAAAGATGCGGTGCTGCTCCTGGAGCCGGACGGCCGGGTCATCCGCCTGAACGAAACAGCCCGCGAGCTGATCGGCGTGGCGAGCTGGGACGAGGCGCTCTACCGCCCGCTCTCCGCGCTCAATGTCGCCCAAGCCGAGCCCTGGCGGACGATCCAGGCCCTGCTGCCCCGCGTCAAGGCCACCTTTGAAGGGGCCACGGACCAGACGCGCGACGAGCAGGGGAGGACCTGGGACGTCTCCCTGAGCTCGGTCACCAGCCCGGATGGCCAGAAGGGCGTGGTCGCGGTGGCGCGCGACATCACCGACCTGGTCCGGCTCCAGGAGTCGCTGCGCCGCAGCGAGACCATGTCGGCCATGGGCGCCCTGGTGGCGGGCGTGGCCCACGAGGTGCGCAACCCGCTCTTCGGCATCTCGGCGACCCTGGACGCTTTCGCCTCCCGCTTCAAGAGGAGGACGGAGTACCGGCCCTACATGAACATCCTGCAGGGCGAGGTCGCCCGCCTGAGCGAGCTGATGCAGACGCTGCTCGACTATGGCAAGCCGGTCCGCCTGGTGGTCGCGCCGGAGCGCCCCGAGGAGGTAATGCGGGCCGCCGTCGCCGCCTGCTCGCCGCTCGCCGCCAAGGCCGGAGTCGAGATCGCCGAGACCGCCGATCCCGATCTTCCCCCCCTGACCGTGGACCGCAACCGGATTGTGCAGGTGTTCCAGAACCTCCTCGAAAACGCTGTCCAGCACTCCCCTGCCGGAGGCCGCGTCCTGTTCCGGGCGGAGGCCTCGCGGAATGGTGAAAGAGAGGGGGTCCGGTTCTCCGTGGAGGACTCGGGCCCGGGATTCCAGCCGGGGGACCTGGAGCGTGTTTTCGAGCCGTTCTTCACCCGCCGCCGCGGAGGTACCGGGATGGGGCTCTCGATCGTGCAGCGTATCGTCGAGCAGCACGAGGGGGAGATCGCGGCGGGCAATCGTCCTGAAGGAGGAGCCGTCGTGGCCGTGACGCTGCCGCAATGGAGGAAAGCATGAAGCCGAGAATCCTCGTCGTCGACGACGAAGAGGCGATCCTGCGGGCGATCCGCGAATACTTCGAGCCCCTGAAGTACGACGTGGACTGCGCGCGCGAGTTGGAAGAGGCGGAGGCGCTGCTCTCCCACATCCGCTACGCGCTGCTGATCGCCGACCTGCGGCTGACCGGCGTCCACAGCAACGAGGGGCTGGAGCTGATCCGCTTCGCGCGCGAGCGCTCCCCCTGGACGCGGGTCGTCGTGCTCACCGGCTACGGCTCGGCCGAGGTGGAGAGCGACGCGGTCGGCCGCGGAGTGGACGCCTTTCTCCAGAAGCCGATGCCGCTCGCCCGCCTGGCGGAGATCGCCGCCTCTCTGACGAGGCCGACCGCGTGAGCCTCTGGGACCGCATCCTTGAGCCGCAGGGGCTGACCACCCTCTTCCAGCCTATTTTCGAGGTGTCGGGCGGCGAGCGGTCCGTCTTCGCCCTGGAAGCGCTGACCCGCGGTCCTCAGGGGACCAACATCGAGCGCTCGGACGTCCTGTTCGAGTATGTACGCCGCAAGCGCCGGGAGGTCGAGGTCGACCTGCTGGCCATCGAGTCGGCGCTGCGCCAGGCCCGCGGCCTCCCCTACGTGCCGGCCCTGTCGATCAACGTCCACGCCTCCACGCTGGAGCGCGACCCGCGGCTGGCGAGCTGGCTCGCGGGAGTCTCGGGGGAGTACGAGCTGCCGCTGCACCGTCTGATCATCGAGATCATCGAGCATGCTCCGCCCTGGAACGGACCGCACTTCCTGCGCACTCTCGACGAGCTGCGCGATCTGGGAGTGCGCATCGCCCTCGACGACGTCGGCCTCGGGCAGTCGAACTTCCGCATGATCCTGGACTGCCGGCCCGACCTCCTGAAGATCGACCGCCACCTCGTGGCCAGGGCCCACGCCGACCCCTTGCGCCGAGCCGTGCTGGAGACGATCTCCGACCTCGCGGTCCGCCTCGGCGGGCAGGCGGTGGCGGAGGGGATCGAGGACGAGCGCGATCTGGCCGCCGTGGCCGAGACCGGCATCCACCTGTTCCAGGGCTATCTCCTCTGCGAGCCCGCCTGCAGCCGCGACCTGCGCAAAATGGATTTCATGCACGCCCCCCGCAACGGAGCGGCCGACCGCCGCGCCGACGACATTACGAGAGAGATCCCGATCGTGCCGCGCGACTGAGGGCCTAACGGAACAGCTTCAGGAAGACCACGTACAGCACGAACCCGTCGTCGGGACCGGCGACCGGGACGCCGACGTC
Organism: Thermoanaerobaculia bacterium; assembly: GCA_036380715.1. Taxonomy (GTDB): domain Bacteria; phylum Acidobacteriota; class Thermoanaerobaculia; order Multivoradales; family UBA5704; genus UBA5704. Next base: position 19,694 of record DASVEF010000148.1, read on the forward strand.
GAGGTTGACGATCGTCTGCCAGGGACCAATGAAGGTGCCGGCGAGGCCGACGCCGGCCAGCAGCTCGTTGTCGAGGCCTGCCAACTCGTCGGTGGCCCAGGCGGCGTCCGCCACGGCGTCGAGGCGCAGGAATTCGCCGATCTCGAAGCCGTAGGTGAGATGGGTGGCCAGGGCCTCCTCCGCGCGCACGCGGTTGCTCTGGTAGCCGTGCACCCGGGTGCCGCCGAAGAAGCCGAACTGATACTTGCTGAAGCGGTCGAGGTCGGAGCCGCCGACGTAGTCGATCTCGGCGCCGACCTTCTGAAAGCGGGGCAGGTACCAGTTCTTGCTCGCCCGCAGCTCCCAGCGCAGGAAGTCCTCGGCCTCGGGATCGTACTCGGTGTTGCCGGGCAATCCCCAGAAATCCCATGCGGAGCGCAGATTGTAGCTGCCGCGGGCGAGGAGCCCGTAACCGGCGCGGGAGAAGCTGCTGGTCAGCTCGAAGGAGTGCGTGACGTTGTCGCTGGGGATCACGAAATCGTCCGCCGTGTCCTCCGCGTCCCCGTAGTTGAAGAACAGCGCCTCGTACTCCAGGCCCAGGCGGACGAAGTTGCCGAGCGGGCGGCCGATCTTGAGCCCGACGTTGCCGGTGCGCAGGCTGACCGCCTCCTGCACGGATTCCTCGTCGCCGCGGAACAGCGTGTCGTCGAACGGGACGGCCAGCGCGAAGGCGCTGCCGCCGAAGTCGAATTTGCTGCCGAAGAGCCGCGGCTGGGCCAGGTTGGCGGTCAGCAGGGCGCCGGCGAAGAAGACGTTGAGCTGGTTGCCCCTGCCCCGGAAGTCCAGAGAAAGATAGTTGACGCCGCCGAGCGGCAGCGGGAAGTCGAGGGCGTCGTCGTAGAAGACGCCGCCGAGGAGGAACAGCTTGTTGGCGTCATACCCCTCTTTGACCACCCGCTCGCCCGCATCGTCCTTGACCAGGTAGCGCAGCCCCCGTTCGGTATCGCGCACCATGGTGACGTCGGAGGAGGCCACCTGGGAGCGGCGCGACCCGAATTCGGGATCGTTGATCCGCACCTCGGAGAGCAGGGTCTCGCGCTCGACCACGGTGGTCGAGTTGACCACCGAGAGGATCTGCTGGGCGACCAGCCGGAGGGGGAGGATGTAGCTCTGGGCCGACCACGCGGCCGGGTTGCCCTGGGCGTCGATGGGGGAGTAGTGCATGGTCTCCTCGTTGGAGATCACCTCCCCCTCCAGCCCCACCTGCACGGCGCGGGTGCGCAGCCGGGCGTAGATCTCGCGGTCGACCCACACGGTGCCCTGGTAGAGCTTGCCCGGCGCGCCCGGCCCGGCGGGCGCGAAGTCGACCACCCAGGCGTCGCGGCCGTCGATCTTCTCGGTGCCGCGCAGCCGGTACCTGTACTGCTTTGTGAAGTAGATCTGGAGCGGCAGGGCCGCCGCCTTCTCCGGCTGGATCAGCGGGATCTCGGGGAGCGTCTTGCCCCGCCACTTGACGCCGTTGACGTACAGCGACTCCCAGGCCCAGTCGGAGCCTGTCTTGGCGAAGAAGAACGGTCCCTGGAGGGTGGCCTCGACGGTCTGCGAGCCCGCCGCGGGTTGGAAGCGCAGGTGCGTCGTGTTGGTGGCCCGGTAATAGTTGAGCTTCCGCTCCTGGGCGTCCTCGAACGCCTGGAGGCGGCGCAGGATCTCCTCGACCGGCATCTCCCGCTGGGAGGCGACGTTCACCTTCTCGGCCACCCCCTCGCGCTCCTCGGCCGTGGCCCGCTCGATGCCGAGCACCGCGACCCGCCCGGGATCGCTGACGCGGAGCCGCAGGCCGGTCTCGGTGAGCTCGCCGCTGGGCGGCGCCACCTGTCCCGGGGTATAGGGGAAGCGAGTGGGACGGCGCAGGCCCGGATCGCGGAAGTCGAGGACAAGATCCCCGGCGCCCTCCGGCGTACGCGCGATCACCCTGAGCCCGAGGTCCTCGCCGCGCACAAAGACCCACGCGTGGGGCGTGCCGGTCGGCGCGGAGCTCGGATCGTAAGAGAGATCTCCCTTGAACTCGCGCGCCAGGACGACAAAGGGGTAGAGCGACGGCAGAGGGATCGACGGAGTGTCGAACAGCGTCAGGTCGATCCCGCGCGCGGCCTGATGCGCGGCCTGGGCCAGCACGTCTCCCGGATCGGCCGGGAGAGGGAGGGAGTCGAGCACGACCGGACGCCCGGGGTCGAGCCGCTGGATCGCCTCGATGGACAGGGCGTGCGACCCTTCGAGGCCCGGCTTCAGCGCGACGGCTTCGATGTAGGCCGCGATCTCCTGGTCGTACAGCGCCTCGATGGCCTTGACGTCCACCGGCAGCCCCTGCGTGGCCACGAGGACGTCCGCCTTGGCGCCGGTCAGGGTCACGGCGGCGCGCTTCAGGAGGAACCCGTACTCCGCCGGATTGAATTCGGCCTCCTCGGCCCCTTCCGGCCGCCAGACCACCTGGAACCAGGTCCCCTTCGGGGTCTGGCCGGCCAGGGAGGCGGTGGCGCGCAGCTCGGCCTGAAGGCGGTCGGAATTCTGGGCGAGCGGAGCGGGAGTGCGGAAGACCAGCGACAGCCACGGCGTTCCCCCGGCCTCGCGGAGGTCGTTCAGCGCTGCGGCGGGAGCGCTGCCCTCACCGGAAAGCGGCACCTCCCAGGCGAAGTAGAGCGGGCTCCCCGGCTCCAGACGGCCGGCCTGCCGCAGGAGCGGGGCGAGGGCGTCGGGAGAGACCGGGGCCGGGGTGGCCGGCTGGATCGCCGGCGTTTCCGGAGCTGTGTCTGGAGCGGTTGCGGGAGTGTTCTCAAGAGAAGGGACCTGCTCGGGAACCGGCGTCTCCAGCCGGATGCCCGCGCAGGGCTTGCACGGAAACGTGGCCGCGGCCAGCGAGGCCGGGAGCCACGAGAGGATCAGCAAAAGCAGAAAGAGAGCGGGTCGGACGCTGCACATAAGGGGAGAAAGCATGGCAGGCTGTCGAAAACTTCCCGGCGGGGCTACAATGGCCCCAAATCATGGAATTCTCCGGTCGATTGGCCGCCTTCCCCATGGGCGACCTCCTGCAGTGGGCCAAGAACGAGCAGCGCTCGGGCGCCCTGGTCGTGCGCCGCAGCGAGCGCGAGAAGCGCGTCTACTTCCACCAGGGGGACGTGGTGGGCTGCCTGTCCAACGACCCCGCCGAGTTCTACGGCCAGTACCTGGTGGTCCACGGGTTCCTGGACGAGAGCCGGCTCTTCCAGGCGCTGAGCCACTGCACCTCCAGGAACGTCCGCCTGGGCGCCGCCCTGCGGGAGCTGGACTTGCTCCCCATGGAAACCATCCAGCGGACCCTGCGCGGGCAGATCCAGGACGCGATCTGCGACATGTTCGTTTGGCCGCGAGGCCTTTTCTATTTTCAGGCCGAGATGCCGCAGGAGGAGGAGATCCTGCCGGAGCCGATAGACTCCATGGCGCTGCTCCTGGAGGGGACGCGCTGGATGGACGAGCTTGGCCGCGTCCGCCAAGTGCTGGCGCACGACGGCATCGTGCTCCGCCGGGGGGCGAGCTGGCCGGGGGCGGACCTCGCGCCCCTCGACCGGCGAGTGGCCGAAGCGGCGGACGGCAAGAAGGATCTGGGGGAGCTCTACCGCAAGGTCCGCGGCTCCTACTTCCGCTTCCTGGAGAGCGCCTACCGGCTCTGCATCGCGAGCGTGCTGGACATCGCGGACGTGGGGGAGCCGGAGGAGAAGGGGACGTTCGAGGTGAGCGTCTACGACCTGCTGCTGGAGCAGGCCACGGAGGACCAGGTGCTGGTGGCCCGCCGGCACATGGCAGTCCCGCTCGACCTGCTGGAGCGCTGCCATCCGGTCTGGGTGGAGGAGCCCACGCCGGAGGAGCGGCAGCGCATGCCCTCCAAAGCGCATGACTTCTACTCCCGTCTGAACGGCCGCACTCCCCTCGGCCACGCCTTCTCCGGGGATGCCCGCCAGCGCGGCCGCGAAATGGACCTCTTCCTCCTCCAGCTCCAGAAAGGGAGGCTGGCGATCCTCCCCGCCCCGCTGGAGAGGATCGAGGAGGAGGCCGAGAAGAGGGGGCAACCCGCCGCGCAGAGGTGGTGGCGGCGGGTGTTCGGGTAGCCTGGGGTTGAAACCCCAGGCTGGGATGTATCGCCCATCCGGGCGAGATTCCGGGAGGGGAGGCGCCCAGCACGGGCGCCACAATCCAGCCTGGGGTTTCAACCCCAGGCTGTCGGAGCGCCGCCCCGCGGTCCCTACTCCGCCGCCACCTCGCGCGCCGCCACCGGAGTGGGCAGTCCCAATTTCTCGCGGATCTTCAGCTCCAGCTCCTCGGCGAGGTCCGGGTTGTCGCGCAGGAACTGCTTGGCGTTGTCGCGCCCCTGGCCCAGGCGGAGGTCGCCGTAGGAGTACCAGGCGCCGCTCTTGACCACCATCTTGTGCTCCACGCCGAGGTCGACCAGCTCGCCGGCGCGGGAGATCCCTTCGCCGTAGTCGATGTCGAACTCGGCCTGGCGGAAGGGGGCCGCGACCTTGTTCTTGACCACCTTGACCTTGGCGCGCGCACCGGTGACCTCCTCGCCCTCCTTCAGGGAGGCGATGCGCCGGATGTCAATGCGCACGGAAGCGTAGAACTTGAGGGCGCGTCCGCCGGTGGTCGTCTCCGGGTTGCCGAACATGACGCCGATCTTCTCCCGGATCTGGTTGATGAAGATCAGGCAGGTCTTGGACTTGGAGACGATCGCCGTGAGCTTGCGCAGGGCCTGCGACATCAGCCGCGCCTGGAGGCCGACGTGCGAGTCGCCCATCTCCCCTTCGAGCTCGGCCTTGGGGACCAGGGCCGCCACCGAGTCGACCACGATCACATCGACCGCGTTGCTGCGCACCAGCATCTCCGCGATCTCCAGCGCCTGCTCACCGTTGTCCGGCTGTGACACCAGCAGGCTGTCGATATCGACCCCCAGCTTGCGGGCGTACTCGGCGTCGAGCGCGTGCTCGGCGTCGATGAAGGCCGCGATGCCGCCCCGCCGCTGCGCCTGGGCGACCACCGACAGCGCCAGGGTGGTCTTGCCGGACGACTCCGGCCCGTAGACCTCGACGACGCGGCCGCGCGGGAAGCCGCCGATGCCGATCGCGCTGTCCACCGCGATCGAGCCGCTGGAAATCGCCTCGATGGCCAGGATCTCCCGCTGGCCCAGGCGCATGATCGCCCCCTTGCCGAACTGGCGCTCGATCTGGGAGAGCGCGCCGTCGACAGCCTTCAGCCGGTCCGTTTTCGTGTCTGCCATATGAGCTTGCTCCTTGGGGCCCGCGGGCCAGGGGACGTGTTCCAGGAAAAGAGTGGCCTTCTGCCGGAAATGACGGCTGATTACCGCCCTTTGGATACCCCCATGGTAGAGGAAGGGAATCCGGGGGTCAATCTCCATGTTGGACGGGCGCAGGGGGGGACGTCGACGGAACACCGCCGGGATCGCCGTTCGGCTATAATTTGCATCCACAATTGTAAGCTTCTGAGCGGCGCTGGCCTCGGCGCATCAACAGGCAGCGGCTTCTCAACGTAGACGGAGAACCATGGAACCGATCCTCGTCGAGGCTGATGATGCGGCGGAAGCCGCGGGCCCCATCCACCGTCTGGAGAGCAACGTCGCCCGGGTGATCCGCGGCAAGCGCGAGGTGATCCGCCTCGCCACCGTCTGCATCCTGGCCCGCGGGCACGTCCTGATCGAGGACGTCCCCGGCGTCGGCAAGACCACCCTGTCGCAGGCGCTGGCCCGCTCCCTGGGCCTGTCGTTCCAGCGCATCCAGTTCACCAGCGACCTCCTGCCGTCCGACATCATCGGGGTGTCGATCTTCAACCAGAAGACGCAGGCCTTCGAGTTCGTGCCGGGGCCGCTGTTCGCCAACGTGGTCCTCGCCGACGAGATCAACCGCGCCACCCCCAAGACTCAGTCGGCTCTGCTGGAGGCGATGAGCGAGCGCCGGGTCTCGATCGAGCGCAAGCGCTTCGCCCTGCCCGAGCCGTTCGTGGTGCTCGCCACCCAGAACCCGCTGGAGTACCAGGGCACCTTCCCGCTCCCCGAGTCGCAGCTCGACCGCTTCATGATGTCGCTCTCCCTGGGGTATCCGCCGCGGGCGGACGAGAAGGACCTGCTCCTCTCCGGCGGCGTCGAGGACCTGCTCGACAACCTGCAGCCGGCGGTCACCCGCGAGGGGCTGCTCGACCTCCAGGAGAGGGTCAACCGGGTCCGCGTCGCCGACAAGCTCGCGGAGTACATCCTGTCGCTCGCCGAATCGACCCGCACCAGCGGCGACTTCCTGCTCGGGGTGTCCACGCGCGGCGCCCAGAGCCTGTTCCGCGCCGCGCAGGCGCTCGCCCTGTGCGAGGGGCGCAGCTACGTCATTCCGGACGACGTGCAGCGCCTCGCCCCTTCCGTGCTCTCCCACCGGGTCATGCTCAAGCGCGGCGTGGCCGACCTCGACAGCACGCGGCAGGCCATCCAGCGGGTGGTCGCCGCGATCCCCGTGCCCCTGTGAAGAAGAACGGGGAGAGGACGGGGCGCGGTAACACCGGCACCGGCGCAGGCCGGTTCCGGCGCTACCTGCGCCGCCGCCCGGTCCCCGAGGGGATCCGCATCACCACGGTGGGGCTCTGGTTCGTCCTCCTCACCTTCCTGGTGGCGATCGCCGCCACCAACACCGGCAACAACTCGCTGTACACGGTGCTGGCGCTGATGTTCGCCGTGCTGATCCACTCCGGCATCCTGTCGCGGGAGAACGTGCGCGGCCTGGAGGTGGAGCTGCACCCGCCGGGCGAGGTGTTCGCCAACCGCCCCTTCTCGCTGGCTTTCACGCTGCGCAGCCGGTCGCGCTTCGTGCCGCGCTGGTTCCTGCAGTTCACGGTTTCGCGCTCGGCGCAGCCGCTGCTCGTCCCCTACCTGCCGCGCCGGGGCAAGAGCGTCGGCCAGATCGAGATGATGGTGGGCTCGCGCGGCCGTCACAAGTTCCCCTTCGCCCACGTCTCCAGCCTCTTCCCCTTCGGCTTCTTCCGCAAAGGGACGCGCTACCCCGTGGACCTGGAGGTGCTGGTCTTCCCCGAGATCTTCCCGGCGGCGACGAACCCGCTCGAAGAGGTCGAGAGCCTGGGCGACGACGCGAGCCGCCGCGCCGGCCAGGGGCACGGGCTCCACTCCCTGCGCCAGTACCGCCGCGGCGACGATCCCCGGAGCATCCATTGGAAGCAGACCGCGCGCACCGGCTCCATGATCTACATGGAGCGCGAATCCGAGCGCAGCCGCCGGCTGTCGATCCTGTTCGACAACGGCGTGGGCGAGCTCTCCGACGAGGCGAGCCAGGGCCGCTTCGAGCGCCTGGTGAGCGAGGCGGCCACGGCCGCGCTCGACCTGCTCTCCCGCGGCTACGAGGTCGAGCTGGTGACGCGCGACCAGGCCCTCGGTTTCCTGGGCGGGCCGCGGCAACGGCTGGCGATCCTGGAGGCTCTGGCCCTGATCGAGCCCCGCCCGCGCAGGCCCGAGCCGCTGGTGTCGAGCGATCCGCGCACCCCGCAGATGCGGATCCACATGGAGGCGGAGGGCGCGCCCTCCGAGCGCAAGGCGGGATGAGCTTCGGACGCCAGAAGCGGCTGCTGCTCGGCCTGCTGGCGCTGCTGGCGCCGGTGCCGCTCCCCTTCAACGCGGTGGTGTCGTGGCCGGTGGTGATCCTCTATCTCCTGGGCGTCCTCCTGTTCCTCCGGCGGGCGTGGGCCGACCCGCCGCGCTGGCTGCCGACCTGGGGGATGAACGTCCTGGGGCTGATCTACGTCCCCATCTTCTTCGTCGACCTGTTCACCCTGTCGGGCGGGCGCATGGTGCAGCCGGTACTGCACCTCTGCCTGTTCACGCTGCTGGTCAAGCTGTGCTCGCTGGCGCGCGAGCGCGACAAGTGGCAGGCGGCCATGGGCGTCTTCTTTCTCTTCCTGGCGGCCATGGGCACCAGCGTCCATCCGCTGATCGTGCTCTACCTGGTCGCCTTCCTGGTGCTCGCGCTGGTGATGCTGACCCGGTTCGCGTTCCTGCACGTCCTCTCCGGCTTCGGCCGCGAGGACATGTCGCTGGAGCGCGTCCCTCTGCGCGGATTCCTGGCGATGTCGGCCCTGTCCACGGTGCTGATCGCGGTGCCCCTGTTCGTGCTGCTGCCGCGCGTGCGCTCGCCCTACATCGTGGGGCGGGGGATGGGCGGGGACAACCGGATCGAGGCCTCCGGCTTCTCCGACCAGGTGACGCTCGACTCCATCGGCATGATCCGCACCAGCCGCGAGGTGGTGATGCGCCTGCTGGAAGAGGGGTCCATGGACCCCAACAAGGAGATGCGCTTCAAGGCCGCCACCTATGATGTCTGGGAGGGCGCGAGCTGGCGCCGCTCGCCGCTCCGCAGCTCCCTCGTGCGCAGCGAGCGGGTGCGCTTTCTGCTGACCCGGGAGCGCAAGCCCGAGCGCTGGGTCAAAATCTGGCTCCAGCCTCTGCACAGCCGCAGCGTCCCGCTGCCGGTGGAGACCGTGGTCATCGAGCCGCGGGTGACCGCGCTGGACGTGGACGAAGGGGGCGCGGTCTCGTTCGGGATCAACCCCCAGGAAGTTCAGGAGTACCGGGTGGGGATGACCGACCGGCCCGTCCTGCTCGGCAACGAGCCGCGGGGGGAGCGGGACTCCGCGCTCGATCTCACGGGCGTGACGCCGCGCGTCGCGCAGCTCGCCCGCCGGGCCATGGGAGAGGGGACTCTCGCCGAGAGGATCCGGCACCTGGAGATGTACCTGATCCAGAACTATGAATACACCCTGGACTTCCGGGGGCGCTCGGCCGAGAACCCGATCGAAAGCTTCCTCTTCGAGTACCGGAGCGGCCAGTGCGAGTACTTCGCCTCCTCCATGGTCCTTTTGCTGCGCTCCCAGGGAATCCCGGCGCGGCTGGTGACCGGGTTCCTGGGCGGGGAGTACAACCCGTTCGAGGGCTACTTCATCGTGCGCGAGAGCAACGCCCACGCCTGGGTGGAGGCCTACCTGCCGGGCGAGGGGTGGCGCATCTTCGACCCCACGCCGCCGGCCGGCCGGCCGGTCGACCGCCAGGAGAGCGCCTGGCTATTGACGCAGCAGGCCTGGGACTTCGTGGTCTTCCGCTGGGACCGCTACGTCCTGACCTACGGCATCTACGATCAGATCCAGATTTTCGGCAGCCTGCGCTCGCTCTGGCGGGATCTCTGGAGCCTCTTCGGCGACCGGAAAGAGACGCCGGAGCCGGTCGCGTCTCCCGCGCAGGAGCCCGTCAGCGAGGAGCCGGCGCCCTCCTCCGGGCCGCAGCGCTCGCCCCTGGACGTGCCGCTCCCCGTGGCCCTGGGGATGACGCTGCTCGCGGCCGTGGTCTACCTCTTCTACCTCCGCTTCCGGCCTCCGCTCACCGCCACGATCGCCTACCGTGAGCTGCGGCGGCGGCTCGGCCGCTCGGGGACGCCGATCCCCGACTCCGTCCCCCCGATGGCGTTGCGCGAGGCCGCCGCCGTCCGCTATCCGGCCGCCGCCGCTCCCATGGGCCGCGTGATCGACTTCTACCTGCGCGAGAGCTTCGGCGGGGAGGAGCTGCAGCCGACCGATCGCGAGGTCCTGAAGGCCGCTCTGGACGAAGCCCAGCGGCTGATGCGCAAGGCCGGCTGAACGGCCGGTCTCCCGTAGTATCCTTCTCCAGCTCAATCCCCTGGATTGTCTTGCTCGGCTCTGGAGGGGCCTCGCCATGAACATGATCTGGCTCTACGAGATCCCCACGTGGCTGCTGGGGATCGGGATCATCGGCTTGTTCGTGCTGCTGTCCTCGGCCGGCCTGCTGCTGACCCGCGGCTGGGCGAAAAAGGTCGCGGTGGACAACGACTTCGCCAACTACTTCCTCTCGGCGGTCGGCGTGTTCTATGCCCTGCTGGTCGGTCTGATCGCGGTGGCGGTCTGGGAGAACCTGTCCTTCGTGGAGGGCGTCGTCGCGGACGAGGCCGTGGCGATCTCCGAGATGTACAGCGACCTGGAAGGGTATCCGCAGCCGCAGCGGGACCACCTGCGAGGGCTCCTCCGGCGGTACCTCCACCACGTGATCGAGCAGGAGTGGCCGGTCCAGCAGAAGGGGGAGGAGCCTACGAGCGGTGGGCCGCTGACGGAGACGATCGTCCATGAATGGATGCAGTTCGAGCCCGTGACAGAGGGGCAGAAGGCGATCCACGCCGAGGCCCTGCGCGAGCTCAACGTCTTCCTGGGGTTCCGGCGCGAGCGGCTGCAATCCGTCGAGACCGGCCTGCCCGGCCTCCTCTGGGTCGTCGTCCTGATGGGAGCGGCCCTGACGATCGGCCTGACCTATTTCTTCTATACGGAGAACCGGCGCCTCCAACTGCTGCTGACCGGCGTCCTCAGCACCATGGTCGGGCTGGTGGTCTTCGTGATCCTGGCCATGGACCGCCCCCTGATCGGAGAGCTCGGCGTCCCGCCGGACAGCTTCAGAGAGGTCCTCGCGGCCGTGATACACGATGCGGAGTGAGCACCGCCTTTACTTCAGCTCCGAGGGCAGGCGCGGGGAGGAGAGCAGCTTCTCGAACTCCTCCCAGCGGTCGCCTCCGCGGCGCTCGACGTACTCTTTCACCAGATCCTGGCCGAGGTTGTAGTTGATGACGTAGCTCCGGTACTTGTCGAAGAAGCGGATCCGCTGCTCGGCCCGGTTCCTGGGCATGAGAACGTACCTCATCAACCAGTCGACCGCCTGCTCCTGCGTGAGCTTGCCGTCCAGATAGCCACGGGCCGCCTCGTTGCCCGCATAGATCATCTTCCGCCCGAGCCGCAGGCCCTGGTAGTACCGGTCCGCCTCCGTGGGGTCGATGCCGGCCAGCGGGAACAGCACCTTCTTTTCGAACTCCACCCGCTCATCGCCGGGGAAGGCGACCTCGATGCCGTAGTTGGCTGTCCCCTCGGCGATCAGCGACTGCGGGCTGAACAGCGCGTAGACGGAGAATTCCGGCCATCCCCGGTCGCGGACCAGGTGCTTTTCCAAGAGCGCGTTGTAGACGTGGTGGCCGGGATAGCCCTCGTGGCAGGCGAGGTCGATCGCGCGTTCGATGTAGATCGGCAGGTCCGTGTTGACCTGGATCAGGCTGTGGAAGTTGCCCTTGTACCAGTTGTAGCCGCCCCAAGGCTTGTCAGTGACGTACTCGATCTCGAAGCTCTCGCCGGCCGGCAGCTCGATGTGCTCCAGGGTGCGCCGGCGGCACTCCGCGACGGCGGCCCGGAAGACCGTGTCCAGGCGGTCCTTGGGGATCACGAATCCCGCGCGGAAGCGTTCGAGCTGCTCGACGACCGGCCCGTCGCCGGGCAGCAGGGTGTCGAGCTGGTCGATGACCTCCTGGAAGTACGCGGCATCGTGGGTCGGAGCCACGGCGTCGTAGAGCGCCTTGGACTCCTCGTCGAAGCTCAGCCGCTTGCCGGAGAGCAGGTCCAGCCGTGCCACCATGGACTGGAGCTGGCGGGTGAGGTAGTCGTGGCGCAGCCGGACCAGCTCGGCGTCCTGCCCACCCGTGGCGGGGGGAAGGGCCTGGAGATCGGAGAGCAGCGCGACGGCCTCCGAGCGGATCTCGCCGAGAGGGCGCTTGCGCGCCTCCGCCTCGGTCCGCCATTCCGGAGGGCCGTAATAGGCATCTACATAGTCGGAGTCGTGCTGGCCGACAGCGAGGACCAACTTGACGTAGGATTCGGCAATACGATTCATGACAGATGAATCCTCGGATGGGGCCGCGGCGGGCGGAGCGCTCGCCGCGCAGCCGGCCAGGCATGAGGCAAGAAGGAGCGTGGAAAGCCAGGACCGTGCAATTGGAGCCATGAAAAATCCTCCGTCGACGAACGGCCGCGAGCTTACCACGCGGTCCGGGGGCGCCGTGGTCCCGGCCGCGTTCGCCTTTGCCGCGCTCGTCCTGCACCTGCTTTGGATCGAGTCCTACGGGTGGTTCCGCGACGAGTTTTACTACGTGGTCTGCGGCGAGCGCCTCGCCTTCGGCTACGTGGACCACCCGCCGCTGGTGGCGCTGATCGCGCGGCTCACGCGCGCCTTGCTGGGGGATTCGCTGGCCGCGCTCCGCCTCCCCTCGGTGCTCGCCGGGGCCGCCGTGGTTTTCCTCTGCGGCTGGCTCGCCCGCGAGATGGGAGGCGGCCGGCTCGCGCAGGCGCTCGCCTCACTCTGCGCGCTGATCGCGCCAGTTTACCTGTTCACCTTCCACATCTACTCGATGAACTCCTTCGACGTGCTGTTCTGGACGCTCGGCGCGCTGGTCGTGATCCGCATCGTCAAGACCGGCGGCGCGCGCCTCTGGCTCCTCTTCGGAGCGATCGCCGGGCTGGGGCTCCAGAACAAGCACAGCATGCTGTTCTTCGGGCTCGGCGTCTTCGCGGGCCTGCTGCTCACGCCGGAGCGCCGGCATTTCCGCGCCCCCTGGATCTGGCTCGGCGGGCTGCTCGCGGCCGTCGTCTTCCTCCCCAACGTGATCTGGGAAATCGTGAACGGCTGGCCCACGCTGGAATTCATCCGCAACGCCACGGCGAACAAGAACGTGGCCCTCTCGCCGCTCGAATTCTTCAAGGAGCAGGTCTTCCAGATGCATCCGCTGACGTTTCCGGTCTGGCTCGCCGGGCTGGGATGGCTGCTGCTCTCGCGGGCCGGCCGGCCCTTCCGGCTCCTCGGATGGATGTACCTCGCCATCTTCGCGGTCCTGGTTTCGCAGGCCTCGAAGGCGTACTACCTCGCGCCCGTCTATCCCGTGCTGTTCGCCGCCGGAGGCGCGGCGATCGAGTCGGCGCTGCGGCGCCTCAGCGGAAGCTGGCCGCGGCCGGCAATCGCGACGGCGATCCTCCTCCTGCTCGTCGCGGGCGGCGCGGCCACCGCGCCCCTGACGCTCCCGGTGTTGCCGGTCGAACGATTCATCCCGTACGCGCGCGCCCTCGGCGTGGAGATCAGCGCCGGCGAGCGCCACCGCATGGGAGATCTGCCGCAGCATTACGCCGACATGCACGGCTGGGAGGAGATCGTGGCCGAGGTGAAGCGCGTCTACGACAGCCTTCCACCGGAAGAGAAGGCCGGCGCCAAGGTCTTCGGCCAGAACTACGGCGAAGCCGGAGCCATCGACGTGCTCGGCCGCGCTCACGGCCTCCCGCGGGCGATCAGCGGCCACAACAATTATTTCCTCTGGGGACCGGGGGATCTCGGTAACCTCAGCAGGGTCCTGATCGTCATCGGCGGCGACGAGGAGGACAACCGCGCCAACTGTCCGAGCCTGGAGCGCGCGGGCGAGATCCGCTGCGGCTACTGCATGCCCTACGAGGACCGCCAGCCGGTCTACCTCTGCCGCGGCATCGATCCGGGGATCTGGCCGGCGGTGAAGAGCTACAACTAGGGAGGGATGGAGGCGGCGTCCCCTTCCAAGTTATACTCTTGGCAAGGGGTATGACATGGCGCATGTTGTAGGAGAGAAGGGGCAAGTCGTTATCGAGCACCGGCGGTCCCTGCGCGGCCGGCTCGAAAGCTACGCGAAAAGGTCCGTACCGGTAGAAGAGTGGGCGCAAGCGCGCGAGGAGGCGTGGGCCGCGGCTGTCGGAGAGGATGCCGGTCGGTGACTGGCGAACGATCCCCCGCTTTCCTCGACACTCAGCTTTCACCCACGATGTCTTCCTTAGTACTTCCCACCGTAAATACAGTGACGTATAATGGTGTCAGTTGTCGTCTCTGACAGGCAAAGGATACCGTGCCCAGGGAAAGTCCCTATACCATCGAGCTGACCGCTGAGGAGAGACAGAAGCTGCAAGGCATGGCTCGACGGTATACGTCACCGTATCGGGATGTGATTCGGGCCAAGATCATTCTTTACGCTGCTCAGGGCCTGCACAACCACGAGATCGCAGCTCAACTCGACACGCCACGGCAGATTGTCAGCAAGTGGCGTAAACGGTTCTTCGAGCAACGCCTTGCAGGGCTGCACGAACAACCCCGGGGCGGGCGACCAGCCCGCTTTTCCCCCCAGCGTCATCGTCGCGGTCAAAGCCCTGGCCTGTGAGCTTCCTCAAAAGCAGAAGCTCCCCCTGTCGCGCCACTCGATCCCGGAGCTCAAGCGAGAGGCCCTACGTCGGGGCCTCGTCGCTTCTGTCGGCGACACTACACTTTGGCGCTGGCTCACCGAGGACGCTATCCAACCTTGGCGCCATCGGAGTTGGATCTTTCCTCGTGACCCGGACTTTGAGTCCAAGGCAGGGCGGGTTCTGGACTTGTACGAAGGCGTCTGGGAAGGTCAGCCCCTGCCCCCAGAGGACTGTGTCCTCAGTGCCGATGAGAAGACCAGCATTCAAGCCCGACATCGCTGCCACCCCACCCTGGGGCCTCAGCCCCACAGCCTCATCCGCGTTGAGCATGAACACGAGCGGTTGGGCGCTTGGGCCTATTTGGCGGCCTGGGATGTGCGGCGAGCCAAGATCCATGGTCGTTGTGAGGCCACGACCGGCATTG
>DASVEF010000149.1:0-17394 GCA_036380715.1 Thermoanaerobaculia bacterium
CCTGGGAGACACGCTGACCGCGATCGCCCGCGAAAAGGCGGGCATCCTGCGCCGCGGCCGGCCCGCCCTCGCCTGGGTCGAAGAGCCGGAGGCCGTGGAGGCCCTGCGCCAGGCCGCCGCCGAGACCGCAGCCGATCTACGCTTCGCCCAGGAGGAGGCTGTGATCGAAGGGACCGAAGTCGAGGGCTGGGCCGGCCAGAAAGTCCGACTCGCCACGCCCGTCCAGCGCTACGACCTCCGGATCGCGCTGCTCGGCGAGCACCAGCGGAAGAATCTCGGCCTCGCCGTCCTCGCCGCCGAGGCGCTGGCGCGGAATGGGTTCCCGCGGCTCGACGCCCGAGCGATCGCGGAGGGGGCCGCCGCCTGCCGCTGGCCCGGGAGGCTGGAAGTCGTGGAGCTGCCGGACGGCCGGCGCGCCCTGCTCGACGCGGCCCACAACACCGAAGGCGCCGAAGCCCTGGCCCGCTTCCTCGCCGGGCTCGGCCACCCGGTGGACCTCCTCTTCGGAGCCCTCGCGGACAAGGATGCCGGCGCCATGCTCGCCACGCTCTCGCCGCACGCGAGGAGCCTCGTCCTCACCACGCCGCCGAGCCCGCGCGCCATCCCTCCAGCCGGCCTGGTCCCTCACCTCGGAGACCGGCCGGGCGTCGCCGTCGAGCCCGACCCGGCCGCGGCGCTCGACCGCGTCCTGGCCCTCGGTGGCGAGACTGTGGTGGTCTGCGGATCGATCTATCTGATCGGGGCGGTGCGGACGATGCTGCGGGAGCGGACCCTCACCCCCTGACCCCCTCTCCCAACCGCACTCCCCTGCCCCCGGGAGAGGGGGAACCTATTAAAAAAAGGAAACTTGCCTTTCTCCCCCTCTCCCGGGTGGGTGTGAGTGCGGGTGGGAGAGGGGGCCGGGGGGTGAGGGTCCTACATCAACGCGTCATAGAGCGGGAACCGCTCGCAAAGCTCGCGGACCTTCCGCCGCACCTCGCCGCTCACCCCCGCATCCTCGGGCGCCCGGAGCACCTCGGCCATGAAGTCGCCGACGGCGTCCATCTCGGGCTCCTTCATGCCGCGCGTGGTGAGCGCGGGCGTGCCGACGCGGATGCCCGAAGCCACCAGCGGCGGGTTGGGATCGTAGGGGATGGTGTTCTTGTTCACCGTGATCCCCGCCTCCTCCAGGGCCTTCTCCGCCACCTTGCCGGTCAGGCCCGCCTTGGCCACGTCCATCAGGAAGACGTGGTTGTCCGTGCCGCCGGAGACGATGCGGAAACCGCGCTCGGCCAGCCGTCCGGCCAGGGCCTGAGCGTTCGCCACGATCTGGCGCTGGTACTCCTTGAAGCCGTCCGAGAGCGCCTCGCGCAGAGCCACCGCCTTGGCGGCGATGATGTGCATCAGCGGACCGCCCTGGATGCCGGGGAAGACCGACCGGTCGATCTCCTTGGCGTGCTCCTCCTTGCACATCACCATGCCCGCCCGGGGACCGCGCAGCGTCTTGTGCGTGGTCGTGGTGACGAAATGGCAATGGGGGACCGGCGACGGATGGAGGCCCGCCGCGACCAGGCCCGCGATGTGGGCGATGTCCGCCATGACCAGCGCGCCCGCCTGGTCGGCGATGGCGCGGAAGCGCTCGAAGTCGAGGATGCGGCTGTAGGCGCTCGCGCCGACCACGATCAGCTTCGGCCGCTCCCGCATCGCCAGCCTCTCGACCTCGTCATAGTCGATCTGCTCGCTCTCGCGGTCCACCCCATAGGCGACCACCTGGAAGTCGCGGCCGGAGTAGGAGAGGCGGTGGCCGTGGGTGAGGTGGCCGCCGCAGGAGAGGTCCATGCCCATCAGCTTGTCGCCGGGCCTGAGCACGGCGAAATAGACCGCCATGTTGGCCGACGTGCCGCTGTGAGGCTGGACGTTGACGTGCTCGGCCCCGAAGAGCTGCTTGGCGCGCTCGATGGCCAGGCGCTCGACCACGTCGACGAACTCGCAGCCGCCGTAATAGCGCCGGCCCGGATAGCCCTCGGCGTACTTGTTGGTGAGGACGCTGCCGGCCGCTTCGAGGACCGCGCGGCTGACGAAATTCTCGGAAGCGATCAGCTCGAGCCCGAAATTCTGGCGCGAGCGCTCGTCCGCAATGGCTTGGTAGACGTCAGGATCGACGGCTTTGAGAGAGCGGTAGTCGGACATCTTCCGGCTTCAGGCTCCCTCGTTCCCGCCGGGTTCACCTTCCGGCGAGCCTTCACCCTCCGCCGGAACCGGGGCGGGGGCCGGAGCCTTCTTGGCCGCCTTCTTGGCCGCGGGCTTCTTGCGCGGCGGCGGCGCCTCGCCGCCGGTATTGGCGGGAGGGGCGGGAGGGGGCTCGGCAGCCGCAGCCGCGCCGGCGGCGGCCGGAGCCGCCGTCTCGGCCGGGGCCTTCTTGACCGCGCGCTTGGAGGCCGTCGGCCGTTCCGGCTTCTGCGCAATGTCCTCCTGCTTTTTCCTCTTCAAACGCTTGATCCGGCGCTGGCGCCGGCGCCTCAGGTCTCGATCTTTCTCTCTCATGTCCCCTCCTGGGAATGGATGCCGCTCCCAGAGCAACGTTCTCACTCAGCGCTTCGGGCTCCGTGAGCTTGCCCCACGCGCCATCGAGCTGTCAAGAAAACAGGACGCGATCTTCGTTCCCCCTCTCCCGGTGACGGGAGAGGGGGCCAGGGGGTGAGGGCCCCTACAACGGAATATTGCCGTGCTTCTTCGGCGGCAGGCTCGCCCGCTTGCTGCCGAGCTGGCGCAGCGCCCGCACGATCTCCGGCCGCGTCCGCCGCGGCTCGATGATGGCGTCGACGAAGCCGCGCTCCGCCGCGATGTACGGGTTCGAGAACTTGGCCCGGTACTCGGCCACCTTCTCGGCCCGCGCCCGCGTCGCGTCCTCGCCGGCCTTCTCCAACTCCCGGCGATAGAGGATGTTGACCGCCCCCTCCGGCCCCATCACGGCGATCTCCGCCATCGGATAGGCGAAGTTGACGTCCGTGCGCAGGTGCTTGCTCGCCATGACGCAGTACGCCCCGCCATAGGCCTTGCGGGTGATCACCGTGATCTTCGGCACCGTGGCCTCGGCGAAGGCGTAGAGCAGCTTGGCCCCGTGCTTGATGATACCGCCGAACTCCTGCTGCGTCCCCGGCAGGAACCCCGGCACGTCCTCGAACGTGACGAGCGGGATGTTGAACGCGTCGCAGAAGCGCACGAACCGCGCCCCCTTGAGCGACGCGTCGATGTCCAGCACTCCCGCCAGATAGGCCGGCTGGTTGGCCACGATGCCGACGCTGCGGTTGGCGAAGCGGGCGAAGCCCACCACGATGTTGCGCGCGTACTGGGCGTGGACCTCCAGGAACTTGCCGTCGTCCACCACCGCCGTGATGAGCTGCTTGATGTCGTACGGCTTGTTGGGATCCTCGGGGATCAGAGAGTTGAGCGACTCCGGCTCGCGCCCCGGATCGTCGTCGCTGTCGCCCGGCGGCGGCTCGTCCAGGTTGTTGCTCGGGATGAACGAGAGCAGGTCGCGGATCGCCGCCAGACAGGCCGCGTCGTTGGGCACCGTGAAGTGGGCCACGCCGCTCTTCGCCGCGTGCGTGTGCGCGCCGCCCAGCTCCTCCTTGGTGACCTCCTCATGCGTGACGGTCTTGATGACGTCCGGCCCCGTCACGAACATGTAGCTGGTCTCCTCGACCATGAAGACGAAGTCGGTGATGGCCGGCGAATAGACCGCGCCGCCCGCGCAGGGCCCCATGATGGCGCTGATCTGCGGCACCACCCCGGAAGAGAGCGTGTTGCGCAGGAAGATGTCCGCGTAGCCGCCGAGGGACGCGACCCCCTCCTGGATGCGCGCCCCGCCCGAGTCGTTGAGCCCGATGACCGGCGCCCCGTTCTCCACCGCCAGGTCCATGATCTTGCAGATCTTCTGCGCGTTGGTCTCGGACAGCGACCCGCCGAACACCGTGAAGTCCTGGGCGAAGACATAGACCAGCCGGCCGTCGACCGTGCCGTACCCGCACACCACGCCGTCCCCCGGCACCTTCTGCTTCTCCATGCCGAAGTCGCGGCACCGGTGGGTGACCAGCGCGTCGACCTCGACGAACGACCCCGCGTCGAGCAGCAGGTCGATCCGCTCCCGTGCGGTCAGCTTCCCCGCCTCATGCTGCTTGCGGATCCGCTCCTCGCCCCCCCCGAGCTCCGCCGCGGCAAGGCGCTTCTTCAGCTCCTGGATGTTGGCTCCGGCCATAGCGGGGGGATCTTATATCAAGGAGGGTGCCACCTCGTCACCGATCCGAAATTTCTCTCCTCTTTGCCCGGAAGACCTTCATGTCTTGCTAGGGTCGCCAGCCGTCCTTCGCCGATGCAGCAAGAGACTGAGGTCTTCTGAGAAGATCGCGAGTTTCAGGCCGCCACCTTAGACGAAGAAATGAGGCCTCTGAGAGCCAAGCAGACCCTGCTTTTGCTGCCTCGCCAAGAGTCCGCGGCTTCCGCAAGGTGCTGGCAGGAACTCAACAGGTTAAACTTTCTTGGGGCCATTCGCTATAACTAGCCGGTCATTGTATCAAGTTACCCTGGCTAATAGCTTCGTGGCATCAACCGCTCCAAGATTTCCAGCCTCCCACATATCTCTGAATGCCTGTTTGTCATCATCGCTCAATTGGAAAGTATACTCGATTCTCTGTATTCGTTGCCCTCCCACCGTACCAGTCCAAGTAACCGCAATGTCAAGGCTTGATGCAACAAGAAAATCGTGATCAAAATCCTTCCTCTGCACAAATGTAACCGCGATGTTGCGATCTACCATATCTTTTATAATGGCAAAATGGGAGTCTCCCGGTTCCTCGGCCGAAATGATTAGCCTGTGGACTTCCCCGCCTTCTTTGATAAATTCACTCTGCTTGTCTAGGATAGCCCGCATCTTTTCATCGCGCCATATTTCAATATTCAACGAGTGGACGACACGGACAACAATTGAACGGTTCGTCTTCTTCTGTTGATCTACCAGGTACTGCCAAAAGGTGACATACGATTTAATTGACTCATGCTGTCCGGCTACGCCAAAACCATGGTCCAAAAATTTGTGCGTGCGCAGGAAGTCTCTTATAGCTTCTCGTCCCAGCGAGCTCAGCAGCGGGTGAGTATTACTCCTTTCGACAAAATCTTCGAAGCGCATTACAGGTGAAGCGTTGCGCTCAATCGCCCCCTTGGCATAATTCAAAAATTCATCTTGTTCCAGCATGGTGATCACTGCTAGCTCACCAAGAAGCAGCAAAATAGCCATCTCAGCTGCCCCATGAAGTACTTCTGACAAATGCTCACCTTCACTCCACAAATACAGCGCGTCTCCGATGCTCAGGGCTGCAATCGCCAGGGCTATCCGAATGTGCCATTTTCGGAATTTAAACTTCATAAGCAATCCTTGACTATTCGCGACTTAGTACCACCAGCTTCCCATCTCCATATGAGCCTCTACGGAAACAATCCCGGCCTGACCCTTAAGCTCTCTCGTAAGAAGATTGATCTTTTCGTGCGAAAGATTAGTGGCATTGGCCGCTATCAAGAACTTAGCCATAGGGGGATTGGCTGCCACTTGTACTAAATGGCTTTCGAGAACGGAGGCCGAGGAACGGGAAAAAACAGAAAAAATCCGCTCGGCAATTCCTGGCCCATCGAAGAACAAAACAGAAAAATTACCCTTTGCTTTGATCTCGCCATCCTGGGCTATAACTCGGACAACCTCAAGAGTTCCAGTTTCTTCCCCTAACAGTGTATGAAGTTCACGCTGGAGACTCTCGCGAATAACTTCCTCCTTCGGTGACTCGGCCCCCTCTGCCCATTGGGCGATAACCGTTGCGCTCGCGATCCCGAGGTGGGTTATCTGTCGAGAGCGGACAACGTTGCCACCATGGATATAAATTGTCTTATAGATAGCCGCCAGGATGCCA
The DNA here is from genome assembly GCA_036380715.1 of Thermoanaerobaculia bacterium. GTDB lineage: Bacteria > Acidobacteriota > Thermoanaerobaculia > Multivoradales > UBA5704 > UBA5704. The sequence goes on from DASVEF010000149.1 coordinate 5,937, forward strand.
ACCCGGTCTCTGCATTCGACTTTAGTGCTAATAGTTCGTGGCGCGTGACGAACCTGGAACGCTTGCGACGCTTGCCACTCTTTCAATGCTTCATCGATGAGAAGGCCAAAATCCGGATCCTTTTCGAAGGGAACTACATGCAGCTTTGTCTTGACCAACATTCGGTTGAGATCAGCATCTCGATCATCGACCTGCCGAGCAAAAAGAAGTATCTTCTTAGGGCCAAGGACTCTCAGGGCGACTTGCAACTCGAACTCAAGAGGACTAATCTTCTCTGCTGAATCTTTTAGATGCAAGATTCTCTTGCCATATTCTTTTTCATAGATTCCTATGAATAATTGGCATTCCTCCAGCCGTCGCTCTAAAAATGCTTCGAGAGCAGAAGCCCCCTTCACCAATTCCCAATCAAAGAAATAGGGATCGAGACCGCTACGAACGCACGAAGTGAACGCCAGGGCTCGGAGGGAACTCCCTTCAGCATGGAGACACGAGACGAAGACATGCAACAAGCTCTGATCCACCTTTCGCTCCTTTCCCCGAGATCAGCAGTCGCATTGACATCCTCGCGATGCCATCTCGCGCAACTAAGGGTTGAGTCCTTCTGATGATTTCGCAAATGGATCTACATGTCAAGAACTAGCATAGGAGTCGTCATATCGACGCTGGAGTATCCATCGGTGGCGATTTTCTGCAATCCAACGGCGTCACCGAGGTTCGAGCCACCGCCGGGAGATCACTCTACGGGCCGCCCCTCTGCCAGATGCCGGAGAAAGGCGTCCCGCATCCGCTCGAACCAGGGCCGGTCTGTCTCCGCCTGGAGCCAGGCGCGCGCCCGCCACGCCGCTGCTGCGTTGCGCTCTCCTTCGTGAAGAAGGATGCCGTCTCGGAGTATCGCGGTCAGGAGAGGGTAGCCGGGGTCCTCGAGGCTCACCACGTCGACCTCGACGGCCGCAGCGCTGCTGAGGTCCGCCGCCAACCGCAGCAGGTCGAGGTCCTGACCGAGCACGGCCACGTCGGCGTCGGAGTCGGGGCGGGCTCGGCCACGGGCTCGGGAGCCGAAGAGAAGGGCGAAGCGGACGTCCTTGCGTCCGCGCAGCGCCTCTCGCAGGGCCTCGACGACTGGGTCTTCCCTCTCCATGGGAGGGACAGTCTACGTCAACCTCCAGCATCCTTGAACGGACCGCCCTGGTACCTCCCTGGCTCAACGGCATCACCGCATCAGATCATCTTGACGCCGACCTGCTTTGGCTTCACAGTAGGAGCATGCGAACTACCCTGGTCATTGAAGACGACGTGCTCGAAGCGGCTCGCAGCCTTGCAGAGGCTGAGGGAAAGAGCCTTGGCGAGGTGATCTCGGAGCTCGCGCGCCGCGGCTTGGCGCCGCAGCCTCAGGAGGGGACCGAGGAGCGCTTTCCGGTATTTTTGGTCTCTCCAGGAGCAAAGCCGATCACATTGGAGATGGTCCAGAGGGCTCTCGAAGAGAGCTGATGATCTCCCTGCTCGACGTCAATCTGCTGGTCGCGCTGGCTTGGCCGAACCACGTTCATCATCGCGCGGCTCTCGCGTGGTTCGAGAGAAATCAGGCAGCGGGTTGGGCCACCTGTCCGCTTCTATGCCTCGTCCTTGAAGGTGAGACACCTTTCCAGATGCCGCTACGACCAGGCGCCCTGCCGCGTCACGGACTCGATTAACCTGCGGCCGCCTTGGATGACGGCGCCCAGCGGATCCGGGAACCGGCGCACGCGCAGTCCCGTGCGGCGCGCCAGGGCAGCGGGGAGCCCGGGCAGCAGAGCGCCGCCACCGGTGAGGTGAAGGCCGCTCTCCACCAGCTCCGCGCCGATCCCGTCCGGCACTTCGCGCGTGAGCCGCTCCACGACGCCGAGAATGCGCTCACGAGCCGGAGCCAGCGCCTCGGCCAGGTTGGCCAGCTCCACCATGACCTCACCGCCGCGCGCCCCGCCGCGCTCGCAGACCAGCTTCTTCCGACCGCTCCATCGGGGCTCCGGATCGAGCCACAGTCCGAGCATCGCCTCGCGCGCGGCCGCGGCGGAGATGACGGCTCCATGCCGGTCGGCTACGTAGCGGACCAGCGCCTCTTCGAGGTCGCCACAGCCGACGCGGCGGGCTGAGGACTCGATGATCCCGCCCGAACGCACCACCACGCAGTCGGTGACGCCGTAGCCGATATCCACGATGAGCTGGGCGTAGGGGAGGCTGAGGTCGAGCTCCGCGCCGATGGCGGCGGCCAGCGGCTCGGGGGCGAGCGCTACGGCGGCCGCGCCCGCCCTGCGCACGACCTCCTCGACGGTGCGCCTTTCGTCCCTGTCCGCGTCGGTCGGCACTGTGGCGACGACCCGCGGGCGGGCCAGACCGAACCTGCGGATCCGCGCGAAGAGCGGCCGCAGGACCTCCACGGCACAGTCCGGCTCGACCACCACCCCCCCTCGCAGAGCGCGGGTCCGCCCCACCATCGAGGGCGCCTTGAGGGTGCGGCGGCTGGAAGCGCTCGCCACCCGGGTGGTCGCCGACCCGAGGTCGACCGCCAGGTCCGGTCCCTGGAGCCTGCGGAGTAGAGTTGCCATGCGACCGAGTTTACCCCAGCGGGCTCAGCCGGCGACCAAGCCCTGGCCCGTCCGCCATCGCCTGAAACAATGTTCCACGGCTTTAAACATTGTTCCGGCGCTTTCAAACAATGTTCCAGCGGCCAGGACAATGTTCAACGGCCTGAAACATTGTTCCGGCGGGTTTCAACAATGTCCAAGCGTTTCGAACAATGAAAAAACTCCCGAAACAATGTTCCGGCGCGCCAGAACAATGAACGAGCTCATTGCAGGGTAATCGGCTGTCTCACGGGCAGGCCGCGAAGGCTGACGTGTCGAGCACCGGCGGAAACGCCCGCCCCGGTGGATTTCTGTAGGTCTTCCGCTGGCCCGTCCTGGTGTCCACGACCGTGAGGTCCACCCCGACGTTGGTCAGGCCGGCGAGGAAGACCCACCAGCGGCCGCGGGACGCGCAGGCGTCGAGCATCTTGGCGATCACCTCGACGTTGCCCGCATCGAAGAACCAGAAGTAGCCGGTCTCGGAAGTGAGCGCCACGGGGTGCGCCGCCCCCGTATTACCCTCGCCGTCCCGCCAGGTGGCGCTCAGGACGAAGCGCCCGCCGTGGAGGAGCAGCTCGTCCCCTGTTGGCACCACCTGGAACGCCGTCTCGGCAAGGATCGCCTCGCCGCCACCCTCCAACGGCGTCACGACCCGCACGCGGTAGGGACCGGGCGCGAGATTCCCGAGGTCGAAGCGGCGCTCCCAGGTCGGCGTTGAGAAACAGGGGGCGCCGAGCAGATCCGTCGCTTCCGGGTCCACCTCGATCCGGATCACCCGCTCGCCGGGACCGCCCAGGATCTCTACCGGCCTGTAGACGGTCGGGCAGGCGCTCTTGACGACGACCGACACGGCGTCCGCGGCCGTCGGCGCCGGCGGGATCACCTCGACGACCGTCGCCTGCTCCGGCGCGGCGAAAGGGGGCGCCGCGAGCAGGAAGAGGAGGGCGAGCAGTGGACAGGCTTGGCGGGTCATGCGAAGGGTCCTGGGAAAACACTGGCCGACTCCTATTTTAGCGCTCCTCTGCAGGTTTGGGGTTCGCCGGCCCGGGCTCTGCCGCCCGGAATGACTTTTGGTCCATGTTGAATCCAGGTGTTGACAATGTGAGACCACATGTGTATCGTAGCGACCGTTGATCCCACATCCACTGCCATTCCGGCAGCGGATGTCTCTCCAGAAAGGGAGAACGCACATGGCAAGAGTACGACGCTACATGAACCGCACCAACGGCTGGGAGCAGGTCCTCTCGGCCGTGGCCGCCAACGCGGCCGACCTCGCGCACCTCGAAGCAGCGCGAGCGAAGCTCCAGGGTCTGCTGGAACAGGCGCGCAGCCTGAACCTCCAGCAGGCCATCGCGACGGCGGCCAAGCAGGAAGCGACGAAGGCGCTGCAGGAGGTGCTGCGCCAGGGGGAGACCCTGGTGGACCTCCTGCGCACCGGAGCGCGAGAGCACTACGGCAACCGCAGCGAGAAGCTGGTCGAATTCGGAATGCAGCCGTTCCGCGGCCGGAAGCGGCCGGCCGCGACGGAGCCTCCCGTCGAACCGGCTCCCGAGCCCGAGGAGCGCCGGAGCTCGACCCCATCTCCTGTAGTTGAAAGCTGATCCCGGTTGTGGGGGGCGTGCGATCCGCACGCCCCCTTTTATCATCCCTTCCCAATCGCACAGCTCGGCTCCGGAGCCTCATTGCACGCGATGCGAACGACGTTGACCGCGTCCATCCTCCCGCTGCCCGCGTGCAATGCCTCGTTGTACGCGTTCCACGAGACGTTGCACGCTGGCAGCGGGTCGTTGCACGCGATCGGCGCGACGTTGCGCGCTGTCAGCACGATCGGAAACGCAGTCAGCGGTCCTCTGACTCGGTGCAATGGCGCGCTGACCGCGGTCCGTGAGGCGCTGCCCGCGTGCAGTGACACGTTGTTCGCATCCACGGTGGCTCAGACCTGGAACAACGGCACGCTGCACGCGGACACCGTCTCTCTGAATGCGTGCAGCGTCTCACCGACCGCGGACAACGGGACGCTGACCGCGTTCAGAGTCCCGTTGTTCGCGACAACGCGACGTTGTCCGCGTGCAATGACTCGTTGCACGCGTGCAACGCCATTCGCAACGCGTGCAGCGCGACTCGCGACGCGTCGCCGAAGATCGGCGCAGGGGGGAGCGCCGCTGTGCCATGCGACCGAGTTTACCCCCTGTGAAGAAAGGACGGGCCGGCCATTCGCCGTGTTGGCAGATCTCGTCTTTCACACGGCTGCTAACGAACCAGCCGAACCTCGACTCCAACCTCCAGATGCTTCCATTCCCTGTCGGTCGTCAGCACCGGAGCACCGAGGTAACCCCCGAGGGCGACGCAGGCGCGGTCTCCAAGGGACAGGCCCAAGCTGCGGGTCTGGACCCGCAGAATTCCGGTTCGATAGGCCAATGCCGCGTCGAAAGGATGGACCTCGAGCTCGATGGCGCCGAGAGCCTGCCGAATGGCGTCCTCGGGCATCCCGCTTTCGGCGAGCTTGGCGACGACCTCGGACAGATTGACCGCGCTGATCGCGGCTCCGGGAATCGCCTGCTCGACTTCCTTGGCTCCGGGCTCGTCGTTGAGGAGAGCCAGCAGAGCCGAGGCGTCGAGCACGACCTTACTCAATGCGGGTTTCCTTCCGTCGCTCCTCGATCAGCTCGTCGGAGAGCCGCCGTCCTTCCGGAATGTAGGAGCGGACGAGCGCCTTGGCCCGCCGGATGCCCTCTTGCGGGGTGGTAACTCTCAGGCCATCCTCCTCAAGCACCAGGACGAGCTCATCCCCGGCCTCAATACCCAGGGCTTTTCGGTATTCGGCCGGGATCACGAGCCTGCCACCTTCACCTAGTCTTGCCAGAGTCTTGCTCATCTGCCACCCCGGCACAATTCTACCAGAATGGCCTCGACCCGCCTGGAACAATGTTCCGGCGCGCCAGAACAATGAACGAGCTTGTTTCAGAGAGATCCGGCGGATCGAAGCGCGCCGTCCCTCCCCGCATAGACGTCATAGATCTCGCGCAGGGCGTTCCGCAGGTTCCCCTGATGGCGGACGAACAGCTCGTCCAGGCCGGCGCGGAGACCTTCCGCTTCCGGACCGAGAAGGTCGCGGACGATGCCGGCGAGCAGCTCGGGCGTGGTGCGACAGTCGTGCAGGGTGGGCAGGAGGCCGGGCTGGTGGGTGGTGATGACCAGGCCTCCGGCGGCGCGGGCGCGGCGGCGGACCCGCAGCCAGGCCAGGCGGCTCAGGCGCTCGGCGCCGTCCAGGAGGAGGAAGTCCCGCGGAGCGAGCCCGCGGAGGAGCGTCCAGTCCGCAGCGCCGAGCCGGGGGCTCGCCTCGGTGAGACTGAGCGTGTGAACCCGGAAGCCCAGCGCGGACAGCCGGGGGGCCAGGTCCTCCAGCAGCGTCGTCTTGCCGTGGCCGCAGGGGCCGACGACGGCGGCGCGGAAGCGCAGCGCGGCGAGACGCCCGATCAGGTCCTCCCAGGTGAGGCCGGAGAGCCGGTAGCGGATCTGCTCCACCCGCTGGACCGCGAAGGGGTTGTCACGCGCGCGGATGGAGCAGGATCTCCTCGCCGGTCGGCGAGAGCGTGATCTCGACGCGGCGGGCCTGGTCGCCCGGCTGGGCCACGAGCTCGAGCGCCCAGACGAGCGAGATGAGCTTCCCCGAAAAGCTGTAGGGCCCCTCGGGCAGGCGAAGCTGGAAGGAGCAGCTATCCTGCGCATTCAGGCGGGAGAACGGGATTACCTGCATGATCTCGACGTCCCGGTCTCCCTTCCCCTGGGTGTACCAGAAGAGGCGCAGCTCGACGCTGTCGGGCGGCGGATCGAGCTGCCAGAACGCCTTGCCCTGGACCAGCTCTCCAGGCCGGAAGGCGGTGACGCCGTCGCGCAGCTCCAGTTGGATCCAGCTCATCGCCACCCTCCGGAGGACGCCCCGGGAGCGACGAGGACCTCGTACTCGTCCTCGGAGTCCGGCCAGCCGGGGATCTCGCAGACGGCCTTGAGCATCCAGACGATCTTGTTGCGCTCCGCCGTGAAGGAGGGCATGGTCCCGGCCGGCACTTCGAGCGACGCCGAGGACGCCATCATCTGGTAGGCCTGGTCCGTGTCGACGACCGGGATCGAGGCGAAGGTTTCCGTGTCGGTGTGGGTGTCGGTGCCGCGGCGGTAAGTGGCCACCTCCTGCCCTTCGAGGAGGATGCGCAGCCGGCGCACGCCCGCCGCGCGCCCGGTCATCGACCACTGCAGGAGGACCGGCTCTCCCGGCGCCAGCACGCTGCGGCCGAGGGTAATCTTCAGGCGCGGGTTGAACAGGACCAGGAGCTGCCGGAAGGCGCCGAAGACCAGGAGCAGCCCGACGAGGACGAACGGGACGAGGAAGGCGGTCAGGCAGCCGTCCGGCTGCCCCGCGCGCCAAGCCTGCACGGCCTGCCAGACGAAGACCGACACGATGCCGTTCCAGAACAGGCCGACCAGGACCAGGCCGACCAGCTTGCCGAGGCGGGTCATCTTCGGCCGCAGCTCGCGGGGCTCTCCGGCGTTGGCCGGCAGAACGACGCCGAAGGGGGAGACGGCTTCGCCGGAGGCGCTCGCAATGGCCGGCGCCGGCGCCGTGGCCCGCCGCCTCGTCCTCTCGCGCAGGGTCCAGGCGATGCCTCCCGCGCCGGCCGCCGTGAAGAAGAGAGGGATCAGACCGAGGAGATAGACGAGCGAGAGCCCCCGGTTCAGCACCACCTCGCGCGGGTCCTCCGGATTGACGTAGCAGGCCGTGCGGAGGCCGGGTGGATAGCGCGCGACGATCTCGGCCTTGCCGTCGTAGCCGCTCGAATAGACGTCGGAAAATTCGTACCGCTGGGACTGGCGGACCACGCCGCCCACCGAATAGGAGTAGACGATCTCCGGCTTGTAGGTGGAGCCGCCGTCCGAGTCGGCGCTCTCGGCCACCCGGCTCTCCAGCACGACGCACGACTCCTCCGTCCACGACCGGGCGGCCAGCACCCTGGCCAGCGGGCGCCAGGTGAGGAAGTAGAACCCGACGAGCCCTCCGATCAGGAACGGGAGGAGGAAGATCACCACACACCCGGTCGAATCGCCCTTCCGGGAGGGTTGCGAGAGGGGGGCTTGGATCAAGGCGCCAGGCTCTCCGGGAGACTGGCGCCATTCTACTCCCGCGCTCCCCAGGACGACAGGGAACGCCCGGAGGGGCGGCCGGTGGTGAAATCGCGTCGGCCGCCCCTGCCGCCTGGGTCAGGCTCGGTCAGCCTTCGCCGCCTGGGGGGACGATCACGTACTTGGCCGCCGGCAGGCAGAGCAGCTCGGCGGCGTTCCCCTTGAGGCTCAGCCACCCGAACTGGTCGTAGGTCCGCACCTCCCAAAGCGGAGTGGGGACCTCTTCACGGATCTCGTAGCAGACCAGGTGCGCATCCGGCTGCGGCGGCGGATAGGTGGTGCCGTCCTCCGTCGTCTTCCATACCGGGTTGCACAGGTAGCGGGGCCGCCACACCCAGACCCACGTGTGCCAGAACTGGTCCCGCAGCAAGACGCGCCGGGGCTCGAACGGGCTGGACGAGAGGATCGGGTAGCACTTGTAGTGGTTGGCGTTGGGGATGATGGCGTCGGCCATGTCCACGACCGGAACGTCCTGGCTCGCCGCAGCAGGGGCGGTGGCGCGCTCCTCCGCCGCGGAAGGACCTGGCAGGCACAGCAGCAGCGCGAAGACCAAGGCAGCAATGGGCAGATGCCAATACTCTCGATCTTTCATGGTGTCCTCCTAGCGTTTCCTTGGACGTTGGGCCCGCCCCGGGCCCGGGCGGGCAGGAGTGAGGGAGATCTCCTAAGAGATATAGTGTACGATTTCTAAAATTCGTGACACAGGTTCTCTGGGCTGCGGCCGAGAAGGGGTCTCTCAGCGCGTCAAGAGCTACGCGGACGAAGAGTAGAGCCGGCCCGTCATCGAAAGCGAGGGCGGTCCATCACGGACCGCCCCTCGTCACCCCGCCATGGTGCTGCGCTTCGTGCCCGTACTTCTCGAGCGCCTCTTCGACCTCGAGCTTCCGGACCCGCAGCCGGCCGCCGGCGATCTTCTCGGCGCTGTGCGGATCGATGTTGTCGACCTCCCACTTGCGGCCGTTGAGGTCGACGACGAGCACGTCGTAGGTGAAGGCGGTCTCGGTCGTGGCTCTCAGCCAGTGGATGTTGTTCTTCTCGTCCGAGATGGAGGAGTGGCTGCCGACCTGGGCGCGGTCGTCGACGGTCGGCTCGATGACCATGTGGGCGCCGTCTTCCTCGATCTTGTCGTAGTGCCGGAGCCGGAGCTCGCCTTTCAGCACGTAGTGGCAGGAGACCATATTGCGGTGGCCGTGCGGGATGATGGCCCGGTCTCTCCTCATCCCGAAAATCTTGCTGTAGAAGGCGAGGTTCTCCGGCAGCCCGGCGAGCTCGGGGAACTTCACCCATTTCGTGTTGACGCCAAGGTCGGGGTACTCGAAGCCCTGGATCAGCTTGTCGAAATCGATCGCGGCGAGCAGCTCTCCGGCCTCGACCCGGTCGAACAGCTCGTCGATCTTGGCCTGCCACTGGCCCGGCGTGATCTTCCCCGCCGTCAGGTCCATGCTCATCTCGTGCAGGCCCTTCAGCCAGGAGGAGGTGATCGGCCTGACCTCGGCGGCGAAGACGTCTCGCGTGAAGAGGGTCCGGAACAGCGCGTAGGAGGCGACGCTCCCCGCCAACGATTTCAAGAGCTCGCGCCGGTTCACCGCTTCTCCTTCACATATCAGGTTCTTCCATGACTATACAGCACCCGGTTCAGATCGGAGCCGGTCGCCTTCATGACGGGGCGGGCGCTGCCATCGCGAAGGAATTCTGTGGCCGCCGCGACGACCGATTCGTCCCACAGGATGCGCGTATGCCCGAGCCCCTCGGTGGCGAGGAACCGGGCCCCCGGCCAGGCGCGGGCGAGGGCTTCGCCGCCGGCGAACGGCGCCTCGCGGTCGGCCCGGTCGTGGATGACGAGCAGCGGGATCCGCAGGCCCGCCGCCGCCCGGCGGGGATCGAGATCGCCGAAGCTCACTCCGACGCGGCGCTCGATGCGCCGCTTCAGGCCGCGGTGAGCCCCGGCCGAAAGCCCGAAGAGGCGGGCGAATTCGCCGGCATAGCCTTCGAGGTCGACTCCCGGCGCCACGCAGACGAGCCGGTCCGCCGCGAGCCCGCGCGACAGGGCATGGACGGCCGCCACCGTGCCGGCGGAGTGGGCGACGATCCCCGAGAACGGTCCGTAGCGCTCGCCGAGCGCGCGCAGCGCGCCGGCCATGATCACGAGCGACGAGCTGCGGCCCGGCGAGTCGCCATGACCCGGGGCGTCGAGGCCGACGACCCGGAATCCCGCCGCCACGAGCGGCGGCGCGAAGGCGCCGAGCTGCGAGGCGCGGCCCTCCCAGCCGTGAAGGAGAGCCACAGTGGACGTCCCCCGCTCTCCCCAGACCTGGGCGGCGAGCGGTCCCCACTCGCTCGCCAGCTTCGCCCGCCGGGCGCCTTGGAGGCCCGCCCGCTCCCGCGCCGGCACGGGATGGCGGTGGGTGCTCATGAAGAGGCGCACGGCGCCCGCGGCGGCGAGCTCGGGCGAGATCGCGTTCGCGGCGGCGAAGCCGGCGCGCAAGCTGCTCAGGGCGACGGTACGACCGATCGTGCTTTTCTGTGGCATGGACTTCTCTCCTCTTATGGTCCGTCCGGCGTCGATCAGGCGCGGCTCGCGGCGAGCAGGGCCTCGAAGGCCCGCCGCGCCCGCGTCTCGGCGGCCGGATCTCGCAACAGCCGGCTGAAATGGTGGTAGGACAGAATGATCGCGTAGAGGTTGAAAGCGAGCTGCTCGGCGTCGAGGTCGGCCCGGAAGTGCCCTTCGTCCACCGCGATGCGGGCGGCGGTGGCGAGCGCTTGCAGCCAGTCGCGCTGGTAGCCGACGAGCCGCTCGCGCACCGGGCCGGGCCTGTCGTCGAGCTCGTTCGCCAGGGCGACGAAGGGGCAGCCGCCGGGCAGGAAGGGAGCGTCCTCCCATTGCAGCCAGCGCTCGAACAGCGCCCGCACCCGCGGCTCGCCGCGCGGCTCGCGCAGGGCCGGGGCGATGACCGTCTCGATGAAGCGGGCCACCGCCGTCCCGAGCACGTCGAGCTGGAGCTGCTCTTTCGACTGGAAGTGGGCGAAGAGACCGCTCTTGGACAGCCCCGCCTCTTTGGCCAGGCTGCCCAGCGTCAGGCCCTCGAGCCCTGTCTGGCTCGCCATCGACAGCGCCCGCTCGAGGATGGCGTCTCTGGTCGCCTCGCCCTTCGCCATGGAAAGAAAATAGCACGATCGGTCGTTTATCGCAAGAGCCCTCACCCCCGACCCCTCTCCCGGAGGGAGAGGGGCGCCACCACCCTGCCCGCTCGAGAATTCCCCCTCTCCCGGTGACGGGAGAGGGGGCCAGGGGGTGAGGGCTCAGAGCAGCCGTGGCAATATAGAAAGCCCCATGGCCGCGCCTGAGCAACCCGCCACCGAGGGTAGCCCTGTCCTGGACGAGACCCCGGCTGACGCGCCCTCTTCGATCGCCGACGGCGTCGAGCGCTCGCTGGATCCGCGATCGGTCCTGCTCGATCAGCTCGTCGGCTGGATCTTCACCGGCGCGCTCTCGTTCGGCCTGCTCGTCGTGCTCGTCATCGTCTTTTTCGCGGCTTCTCCCGCCGGGTGGGTGACAGCCCTCCTGGCGCTGTTCTGGGCCGCCACGACGCTGGCTGTCGGGTGGTTTTCGCACCGCTGGCCCGCGGTCTATCACCGCCATGTTTCCTACAAGGTCGACGAGCGGGGCATCGAGATCCGCACGG
>DASVEF010000150.1:0-9902 GCA_036380715.1 Thermoanaerobaculia bacterium
TGATCGCCATCCTGCCCGCAGGGGCCGGAGCCCGCCCGGCCAATTCCAAATCGGCCACCCCGGAGGAAAGCTTCACGCTCTTCGAAAGCGGGCAGGTGCGCCCGCTCGCGATGTCTCCGGACAAGCGGCACCTGTTCGCCGTCAACACTCCCGATAACAGGCTCGAGGTCTTCCGCATCCTGGGCCATCAGCTCGTCCGCACCGCCTCCATTCCGGTGGGGCTCGAGCCCGTCGCCGTGGCGGCCCGGTCGAACCGCGAGGTCTGGGTGGTCAACCACCTCTCGGACAGCGTGAGCGTCGTCGAGCTTGACGACCACGCCGGGGACATCACGTCCGGGCACGTCGAGCGCACGCTCCTCGTCGGCGACGAGCCTCGCGACATCGTCTTCGCCGGACCGGGGAGGAAGCGGGCGTTCATCACGACGGCCCACCGAGGGCAGAACATCCCGTTCGATCCCCAGCTCACGACCCCGGGCGTGGGGCGCGCGGACGTCTGGGTTTTCGACGCGGATGAGCTCGGCAACTCCCTAGGCGGTACGCCGCTGACCATCGTCACCCTCTTCACGGACACTCCGCGCGCCCTCGCGGTGACTCCCGACGGCAGCCGCGTCTACGCCGCCGGCTTCCACACGGGCAACCGGACCACGGCCGTCCCCGAGACGTCGCTGCCGGACGGCTTCGGTCCGGACGGCGTTCCGGGACCTGCCACCAACGCCGAAGGCCGCCCCGCGCCCGAAGTCGGGGCCATCGTCAAGTGGAACGGCGAGCACTGGGTCGACGCGCTCGGCCGCCCCCGCGACGAGCACGTGAAATTCTCGCTGCCCGACAAGGACGTGTTCGTGATCAACGCCATGGCCAACCCGCCGCGCCAGCAACCGGGACCGAACGGTTTCTTCCAGGGCGTGGGCACCATCCTGTACACGATGGCGGTCAATCCCGTGAACGGCAAGATCTACGTCGCCAACACCGAGGCGAACAACGCCGCGCGGTTCGAGGGCCCGGGGACCTTCGCTGGGCAGAGCCTGCGCGGCCACCTGCACGAGAGCCGCATCACTGTGCTCTCACCCGGGGGCGGCGTGGCGGCGAGGCACCTCAACAAGCACATCGACTACGACAGTTGCTGCGCGCCGATCCCGAACGCCGAGAACGCCCGGTCCCTCGCCCTGCCCCAGGGCATGGCCGTGACCGGCGATGGCGCGACCCTCTACGTCGCGGCCTTGGGGTCGGACAAGGTGGGGGTCTTCTCCACGGCGCAGCTCGAGACCGATACGTTCGTGCCGAGCACGGCGAGCCACATCCCGGTGAGCGGCGGCGGCCCTACCGGCCTCGTCCTCGACGAGGCTCAAGGGCAGCTTTATGTGATGACGCGTTTCGACAACGGCATCTCGATCGTCGACACGAGGACGGGGGCGGAAACGGCGCATGTCCAGATGCACAACCCGGAGCCGCCGAGCATCGTGACCGGCCGCCGGGTCCTCTATGACGCCAAGTTCTCGTCGAGCCACGGCGACTCCTCCTGCGCGAGCTGCCACGTGTTCGGCGATTTCGACAGCCTGGCGTGGGATCTCGGCAATCCGGACGGGGAAGTGTTCGACAACCCCGGCCCTTTCATCACCGAGCTCCTCAACATTGTCACGGGGCAGCCCATGGAGCCCGTCTTCCATCCGATGAAGGGACCAATGGCGACGCAGAGCCTGCGCGGCATGGCGAGCCACGGCCCGATGCACTGGCGCGGTGACCGCACCGGCGGCAACGACGCGCCGAGCAAGCAGCCGGACAGAGGGACCTTCGACGAGCGCGCGGCGTTCGACAAGTTCAACGGGGCGTTCCCCGATCTGCTCGGGCGCCACACGACCATCCCGCAAGCGGACATGGATGCGTTCACCGACTTCATCCTCCAAATCACGTATCCGCCGAACCCCAACCGGCGGCTCGACAACGTGCTCACCGCGGATCAGGACGCCGGGCGCCGGCTCTTCGACACCGTCAACTGCGGGATCCCGTCGGCTCCGGAGCTCAACGGCGCCGTCCTCACGTGCAGCAGTTGCCACACGATCAACCCGAACGCCAACCCCGGCACCGCGGCGCCCGGGTTCTTCGGCACGTCGGGCTTCTCGGGCTTCGACTTCAACCCACAGCTCCTCAAGACTCCCCACCTGCGCAACCTCTATCAGAAGGTCGGGATGTTCGGGAATCCCGAGAACCCCGGATTCCTCGGCGGTGACAACGGTTTCAAGGGAGATCAGGTGCGCGGCTTCGGGTTCCTCCACGACGGGAGCGTCGATACGGTGTTCCGCTTCACCCATGGGGTCAGCTTCTCGGAGATCTTCAACGGGCCGGGCAACAACGGCATCCCGGATGGGCCGGAGGGGGACATCCAGCGGCGGCAGCTCGAGGCGTTCATCCTGGCATTCCCCACCAACCTGGCGCCCGCCGTGGGCCAGCAGATCACGCTCACGGCCTCGAGCTCCGCGGCGGTGGACTCCCGCGTCGACCTCCTGCGCCAGCGCGCGGACGCGGGGGAATGCGATCTCGTGGCCAAGGCCAGGATCTCCGGCGACGAGGCCGGCTTCCTGTACGTGGGATCGGGCTTGTTCGCGAGAGATCGGAGCGGGCAGCCGCCCATCACCGCCGCGGCGCTGCGGTCTCTGGCCACGGACCTCGGCCGCCCCGTGACGTACACCTGCGTGCCGCCCGGCTCCGGAGAGCGCGTCGGTGTGGACCGCGATGGGGACGGCTTCTGGGACGGCGACGAGCGAGACGCTCATACCGATCCGGCGGATCCGGACAGCAGGCCTTGATCCGAGCAGGCCCGGCTTTCATGGGGGCGGTTCTCCCTCCGCCCCCTCTTGTCAACCTTTCACGTACGGAGCCAGCAGCGCCTGCCAGCTCCGGGACATGCGATCGTACTCGGCCGGACACCGGCTGGCTCGTTACCTCCTCCGGGCCGCTTGACGCGAACTACTTTGCGATATAAAGTTCTCTGCGCCGGTGAGGCCCGGCTTCGGAACCATGGAGGCACGATGCGAGTCAAGATGATCCTGTCCGCGCTGACCGAGGCGAAGAGTCCCTTCTTCCGCCCCATCAAATACTCGCTCTTTCCTCCGCTGGGGCTGGCCACCCTGGCGGGCTACCTGGACGAATCGGATGAGGTCAGCCTCCAGGACGAGCACGTGGAGACGCTCGATCTCGACGACGAGCCGGAGCTCGTGGTGATCCAGGTGTACATCACCTCGGCGTTCCGCGCCTACCAGATCGCGGATCGTTACCGCCGAAAGGGTGCCTATGTTGTATTGGGCGGGCTGCATGTGACCTCCCTTCCCGAGGAGGCGGCTCGACACGCGGATACCCTCTGTCTGGGCCCAGGGGAGGACATCTGGCCCGCGTTCCTGGCCGATTACCGCTCGGGCCATCCCGCTCCCGTCTACCGGTCGAGCCTTCGGACCCTGGCGCAGCTACCGCCGATCCGCCGCGATCTCATCAAGCGCAATCTCTACCTGGTGCCGAACTCCATCGTGGTTTCGCGCGGCTGCCCCCACGCGTGCGACTTCTGCTACAAAGAGGCCTTCTTTCGAGGAGGCAAGGGGTTCTACACCCAGACCGTCGACGCCGCGCTGGCGGAGATCGAACGGCTACCCGGCCGTCACCTCTACTTCCTGGACGATCACCTGTTCGGCAACGTGCCTTTCGCCACGGCGCTGTTCGAGGGGATGCGCGGGATGAACCGGGTCTGGCAAGCCGCCGGCACGGTGGCCTCCGTGCTTCGTCCGGAGCTTCTGGAGAAGGCGAAGGAGTGCGGCCTGCGCAGCCTCTTCGTCGGCTTCGAGACGCTCAGCGCGGACAACCTGCGGGAGCAGCACAAGCCTCAGAACCTGAGGCGGGACTACGGGGCGGCCATCCGGCGGCTGCACGAGCTGGGGATCATGGTCAATGGGAGCTTCGTCTTCGGGATGGATGGCGACGATCCCACGGTCTTCGAGAGAACGGTGGAGTGGGCGATTCATCAGGGGATCGAGACCGCCACCTTCCACATCCTGACCCCCTATCCTGGGACGGCGCTTTACGACCGCATGCGGAAGGCTGGCCGTCTGCTGCACTCCAACTGGGACCTCTACGATACGCGGCATGTGGTGTACCGCCCGGCCAGACTCAGCGCAGACCAATTGGAGGCGGGCTACGGGTGGGCGTACCGCGAGTTCTACCGCTGGAGCTCGATCTGGCGCGGAGCCGCGGCCAAGCCCTCCCTCGTAGAGGCCGCTCGCCACGTCGCCTACGCGGGTGGATGGAAGAAGCTGGAGCCGTTCTGGGACCTGGTGATTCGCGCCAGGCACATCTCCAGACTGCGCCCCTTGTTGGAAGCCGTGCTGACGGGATTCGGCAGGCATGCGGCGGGTGGGGACGCGGGGAGCCGCCTCGACGGACGGCTCCCCGGGTTGGACTTTTCTAACCCTCCGGCGGCGTCAATTCGCAGGGCAGAGCGTTACGGCGAGCCACTCTCCGCAGGTGGTTTGGCCGCCGAAGGTGCAGGGTGTGGTGGGGGCGACCGTCGGGCAGTAGTCGCAACTGCAGCGCCGGGCGGCGGACGCCGGCAGGGCGGCAACGGCGGCGACGATCAGCGAGAGACCTACGAACCGGGCAATCTTGGGTAGTTTCATGTGTCCTCCTTCATGGTGAGCCCCATGGTTAGCCCATGCGGACGCATAGCATAGTGCAAATATCTTTGGGTGGCCAGGGGGCCAGGCGGAGCGGGGCGGAATCGAGGCTCTGCTAAGATCATGGCCGATAGAGAAGGGGTGACGACCATGATGCGATGGATGCTTCTTCTTGGCTGCCTCCTGCTGACCCTTGGCGCGGCTCCCCCGAGCAGCGCTCCTGTCGAGATCCGCGAATGGCCGGTGCCCTGGAAGGACACGCGGCCTCGCGACCCCGCGGTCGATGCCCAGGGTCGCGTCTGGTTCGTGGGACAGCTCGGCGATTACATCGGCCGCCTCGATCCGGCATCGGGGAAGTTCGACCGCTTCGAGCTCGAGCCTGGGGCCGGACCGCACAACCTGATCGTGGGGCCGGGCGGCGCGATCTGGTTCGCGGGCAACCGCAAGGGGTACATCGGCCGCCTCGATCCGGCGAGCGGCAAGATCACCCGATACCCCATGCCGGACGCCGAAGCCAAGGACCCGCACACCTTGGTGATGGCGCCGAACGGCGACATCTGGTTCACGGTGCAAGCCAGCAGCTACGTGGGACGGCTGGAGCCGAAGAGCGGCGCGATCCGGCTGGTCAAGGTCCCCACTCCCGGCGCCCGGCCCTACGGTATCCTCGTCGATTCCTCGGGAAGGCCGTGGTTCAACGAGTTCGGCACCAATGCCCTGGGCTCGATCGATCCCAAGACCATGGCGCTCGCCGAGCACCGGCTGCCCGATCCTGCCGCGCGCGGGCGCCGGATCGCTCTCCCGGGGGACGGCGGCATCTGGTACGTGGACTACGCCCGGGGCTTCCTCTCGCGTTTCACTCCCAAGAGCGGCAAGGTCGAGGAGTGGCAGACGCCCGGCGGCCCAAGCTCCCTCCCCTACGCCCTGGCCAGCGACCACCGCGGCCGGCTCTGGTTCGTGGAGACCGGTCCGCAGCCCAACCGGCTCGTCGGCTACGACCCGAAGACCCACCGCTTCTTCTCGACCACGGAGATTCCCAGCGGCGGTAGCACCGTCCGCCACATGATCTTCGACCCGCGAAAGAAGGAGCTCTGGTTCGGGACGGACAAGAATACGATTGGGCGGGTGAAGGTGACGTAAGCAGCGGCGACGGAGGGAGGATATTCTTACGTCCTTGGCAGGACAGGCTCAGAAGCGGATCTATCAGCGGCCAAGTCGGAATCCTCTTCGGCCGCCTGCCTCTCGGCGAGCGCGCGGTCGGTCTTTTCCGTTCCATGCGCAGGCTCTCGTTCGTTTGTTCGCGCTCTGCGGATGCTTCATTGATAGGCATGGCTTCACCTTAGCACGGCCACTGACGACCGGGCTGCCAGCCCTCAGGCCCAATTTGGTGTAAGATGAATTAACGTGAAAGCGTCCCCCTCCCCCCGCCGCTACGAGATGAAGGCTCGCGCCGACGCGGCAGCACGGACGGCTAACAACGTCCTCGCGGCGACTGTCGAGCTCTGGCGCGAGCGCTCCCTTGACGAGGTCACCCTCCAGGCCATCGCCGACCGCGCCGGCGTCTCGGTGCAGACGGTGATCCGGCGCTTCGGCTCGAAGGAGGGCGTCGCCGCGGCGTGTATCGAGGGGGACGCGGCCGGGCTCCGCGCTGAGCGCGGCCAGGCGGCCGTCGGGGATATAGCGGGGGCGCTCGACATCCTCCTCCGGCACTACGAGCGCGACGGCGATGCGGTCCTCCGCACGATCGCTCTCGAGGGCAGGGCGGAGGCGGCGCGGGCGGTCGCCGAGGCGGGGAGGGCCACGCACCGCGCGTGGTGCGCCCGCGTCTTCGCCCCCTACCTCCCTCCATCCGACGCCGAGGCTTACTCCGCACGGCTCGACGCCTTCGTGGCGGCCACCGACCTCTATCTCTGGAAGCTCCTCCGGCGGGACCTCGGCCGTTCCGTCGACGAAACGAAGCGGACGCTCCAGGCGCTCCTCCAAGCGCTCTCCGCCCTCCCGACCGCTCCGCACTAGGCTGCCGCCATGGAAGCCTCTCGCTCGTACCTCTTCGTGACCTGGGAAGGCGGCGGGAACGTCCCGCCGGTGCTCGGCCTCGCCCGCCGCCTCGTCGGGCGCGGCCACGCCGTTCGCGTGCTCACCGAGCCATGCCTCCGGGAGGCCGTCGGGCAGGCGGGCGCCCGGTTCCTCCCCTTCACGCGGCACTTCACGCGGGAGGACCGGGTGGAGGACCTCATGGGCGACGCGGCGGCCCGCACGCCCGTCGGGGCCTTGAGGCGCACGTTCGAGCGCGTGGTGTTCGGTCCGGCGCGGATCGTGGCCGAGGAGGCGCGACGCGCGATGGACGAGGAACGGCCCGACGTTGTCGTGGTGGACGCCCTCATGCCGGGAGCGCTCGTCGCCGCCGAGGCGGCGGGGCTCCCGCGCGTCGTGCTCTTCCACATGCCGGAGTACCTCCCCGGCCCAGGGCGGCCGGCGGCCGGGCCCGGGTTCCTGCCGCGCGAAGACGTGCTCGGCCGCCTCCGCGACCGGCTCTTCGTGGGCCTGTTCTACGCGGCGCTCAAGGGCTCCCTCCGCGCGTACAACGACGCCCGCCGCGCCTGTGGCCTCCCTCCGCTCGCCACGCCGGAGGACCTCGTCGGGGAGTACCACCGGGCCGACCTCCGCCTCATCCAGACGAGCGAGGCGTTCGACTTTCCCATCACGCCGGCCCCGCCGAACGTCCGCTACGTTGGTCCCGTCCTCGATGAACCGGACTGGGCGGGCACGTGGGAGGATCCGTGGGGGGAGCGGGACCCTCGCCCGCTCGTCGTGGCGAGCTTCTCGACGACGTTCCAGAACCAGCGGGACGCCCTCCGGCGCGTCGCCGCGGCGCTCGGCACGCTCGACGTCCGCGGTCTGATCACCCTCGGCCCGGTGATGGCGGGCGAGCGCCTCGAGCTCCCCGGGAACGTGGTCGCGGTGGCCTCGGCGCCTCACGGGGCGGTGTTCCCCCGCGCCAGCGCCGTTGTCACGCACGCGGGGCACGGCACGGTGATGCGGGCGCTCGCCCACGGGCTCCCCCTCCTGTGCCTCCCCATGGGCCGGGACCAGGACGACAACGCCGCCCGTGTCGTCGCGCGCGGGGCCGGGCTCCGCCGGAAGCCCTCGGCGTCCCCCTCGGCGATCGCGGCGGCCGTCCGGCATCTGCTCGACGACCCCCGGTACAGAACGAGCGCCCAGCGCCTGGCCCGGATCCTCGCGGAAGAGGGGATGGCTGACCGTGCCGTGCGGGAGCTGGAAGCCGCAGGGCGCGGAGCCACACTGCCCGCGATCTATTCGAAGTAGCCGACGACGTCGAGGATGAAGTCGACCGAGCCGTAGTAGTCGCCCTGGTAGTCGAACAGGACGTGCGCTCTGACCACCCCGACGTCGGTGCAGACGGGGATGACACCGTTGTTGGCCCGGCTTCTGCCAACGACGAAATAGACGACCGGCGTCGTCCAGCCGTCGACCTCGGGGTCGTAGAGGGCGATCGACCCGCTGCGCGTGGCGTTGGTGGCGGTCGCGTTGATGGCCAGCGCCGAGGCGGACCCCGGCACGCCGCAGCGGCCGGCGATGCCGTAGTCGCGGTCGGTGAAGGACGGAAAGCTCAGCGGCGGCCCTCCGAAGTCCACTCCGGGCGCGCCGCGCGTATCGACGAGCCGGCAGGGCGCGATGGTGTGGAAGCTGCTGAGGAAGTCTCCCGAACCCTGGTCCTCGAGCGCGCCGGCGTCGCAGTCGGCCACGGTGTCGCCGTCGCCGTCGACCGGCCGGGGGCTGCCGCGCTGGTCGATCGTCAGCGTGCAGGCGGCCGCCGGGACGAAGTCAATGGCGGGTGAAGACAGCTCGAGTCCGTGCGTCCGCTGCTTGCTGCCGTTGCAGCCCAGCACGGAGAGGCCTGCGTCGCTGCCGATCAAGTTGCCGGTCGAGCTGTCGAGCGTGAAGCCCGCGGCGGACTCGATGACGCTGTGTGACAGGATGAGCGCGGTGTCGGCAGCCTCGTGGATATCTGAAGCGGATGAAGGGGACCTGAATGGCGCGATGTTGTCCCCGAAGACGACATTCTTCAGGTTGGCGGTGATGCTCCCGGCGCCAGGCTCGAGGTAGACCCCGCCGCCCGAGGTACCGGCACGGTTGCCGGCCACGGTTACGTGGGTGAGGTTCACCACCGCGCTCGCGCCGGCGGCGGTGAGCACAGCCAGCGCACCCCCCGAGGTGGTCGCGAAGTTGCTGCTGAGGGTCACGTTGGTGAGGGTGAGGGTGCGGGTCCCCGCCGTGTCGCCGTTGAACAAGATCCCGCCGCCGAAGTGAGGATAGACGCTGAAGGCGTCATGCGCCATGTTGCCGCTGATCTCGCTATCCGAGACGGTGAGGTTGGCGTTGGTGACCCCGATCCCTCCGCCCGAACCAAAGGTGCTGCCCCAAAGGACGCGCACGCGGTTGAGCGTCAGGTCGGCCCCGACCGAGGTCGCGGGCCCGACCAACTTGACGTCCTCGATGAGCGAGCCACTGGCGCCGCTCTCGAACGCCATGCTGCTGATGGCGAGCAGGTGGACTCCAGGCCCATTGATGGTGACGGGCTCCGTGACCGCCGTGTTGTAGACGAAGAGGGACACCGGTGCGCGGTCCAAGAGCTCGGTCGCGAACTCGATGACGTCCATGCCCGGCGCGCCGGCAGCACACTCGGGCTGCGGCGCACCGCCCGCGTTGGCGTTCTTGATCGCCTCGGTGAGCGAGCAACCGCCGTCGCCGCCGAAATAGCCCGTCGAGCTCACCGTGATGGTGTTCGCGCCGGCCGGCAGGGCGATGGCGCCCGCGGCGAGCAGAAGCATCGCCTTGTGCATGGGTGACAGATTAGCGCAGAAGCGGGGAGGATGGACAGGCGCCTGCACGCGCTGGCCGGAGAGCTCCGTTTGATCCGACGCTGCCAAGCGGCCACCAAGCTTCACTTGAAGGCCATGCAAGGCCTCCCATCGCGAAGGAAAAACACGACGGAAACGGGCGGCGTGCTCCCGCTCCCGTCGTGAAAAGCCCGTTTCGTGTACATCAGTTGTCAAATAGTGTAACCTGGATTTACCCAGTTTAACGGACCCCAATAACCCTTTATTCTTCTGCGTTTACGGTCATTTGTGCTATTATGCCCCCTAGCCGATTTTAGCCGTTGTGGGTTACGTACAGGTTACGCAGAAAGGGGGCCGTGATGAAGGGGAAGATCACCAAGAGGCTCGTGGA
>DASVEF010000151.1:0-5383 GCA_036380715.1 Thermoanaerobaculia bacterium
CGGACGCACCGCCGCTCTCCACGGCCGCAAGCATCGCCACGGCCAGAATCCCGAGCCGTCGCATCACCGCGATCTCGACGCGTAGAGCCGGGCCACCTGCGGGTTCTCCCGGAAGACCTGGATCCTGCCGTTCTCCGAGTCGGTGACGAAGAGACGGCCTTTGTCGTCGACGGCCACGCCGAAGGGGAACCACAGCTCCCCGTCTCCCATGCCGTTGCGCCCGAACGATCCCAGGAAAACCCCTTCGGACGTGTACTTCTTCACCCGGTGATTGTTGGAGTCCACCACGTAGAGGTCACCCTGCGGGTCCACGGCGATCCCTTTGGGCCGGTAGAGCTGTCCGGTCCTCGTTCCCGGCTCTCCCCAGGCGAGCAGGAGCCGACCGTCGAAATCGAGCTTCTGGATGCGGCCGTTGTCGGTATCGGTGACGTAGATCCACCTGCGGGCGCGGTCGATCGCCAGCCCCATGGGCCGGTCGAACTGGCCGGGCTCGCGGCCTGGTCCGCCCCAGGCGGCGAGGAAACGCCCCTGGGCGTCGAACTTCTGGATCCGATGGTTCCCCGCATCGGCGACGTAGATGTTGTCGTCCTGGTCTACCGCCACCCCGGCCGGCTCCTGGAGCTCGCCCGGTCCGGTGCCCCGGGTCCCGAACATGAACCGGAACTGGCCGGGCAGCTCGCGCAGGTTGTCCGCCGATCCGGCGGTGACCTGGATGCGATGGTTGCCGGAGTCGGCGATGATCACCTCGCCCCGGCTGTTGACCGCGATTCCCTGGGGGTACCGGAACTGGCCGGGCCCGTCGCCCTCCTCGCCCCATTTGTCGACGAACATGCCGTTCCACGTGTAGGAACGGACCCGGTGGTTGTTGGTATCGGCGAAAAGCAGCGTGGACACGCCGAAGGCGTCCTGGAAGAGAGCGATGGCCGTGGGGTTCTGGTATTGCCCGACACCGTGGCCCGGGTCACCCCACCTCAACCAGAAGTTGGCGAGGTTCGCGGTGCCGCAGGGGATCGGCTCCATCACGAATTCCTCGCTCTGCTCCGGCTTGTCGCCTTCGATCCGGGCGACCAGCGAGCCGTTGTCCCGCAACTGGTAGACGATCCGCTTCGGGAAATCGTGCTCCAGATTTTCGAAGACCGCCTTCTTGCCGTCGAGGCTGACCATCTTGAACGGCACCGAAGGCTTTCCTTTCGGCGCCGGAGTCATGACGATGCCGCCTTCGGACTGCTCGATCTTGATGAACTCGAAGAAGGCCGTGCGCCCGTCGACGATCGTCTGGGAGGTCCCCAGCATCAGACCCCCGGCCGCCGGGTTGTAGCGCTCTTCGATGGTGCCGTTCTGTCCGGCGAGCTTCCCCCTCCAGCAGCCGGACATGAACGCCAGATCCGATAACGATCTCTCCTGCGCACGAGCCTCGCTCCCCATTCCCAGCGCTGCGCAGCAGAGCACCAGCAAGCATCTCCTCCAAGCCATGGATCTCTCCTCCGGTTCCAGCTAGTCGGGCTTCTTCTTGGGAGTCGGGGACGCACCCGGCGAGGCCGCGCCGTTGTTCTTCAGCCGCGATTGCCGCTTCACCCGATAGCTCTGGGCCTTGGCGGCGCCGGCCTCGAACTGCTGCGAGGTGATCGACTCCATGTCCTCGCAGCTACCAGGGCCCATGCACCAATCCTCATTGCATGGGCAGGGTTGAACGAAGCACGTGTCGTCGTGCGTCTTATCGGAAATATTTCGAATGCCGCTACCCCTCCCGGTGTTAGGGCGCTCGAAGGCGAACGGTTTATGGAAAGCCACCGTGATATTCCGCGGCGGGATCTCCATCACGCCTGTCGCGAAGGCGACGCCCGCACGATTCTCTCCCACTTTGACATCGTCGAGGTAGATGTCGTAGATCGCGTTATAGACGATCATCGCCGGGTAGTCTCTGTTCTTCTGCAGGGCGACTCCCAGGCTCTTCGGCTTTACCGTGTCCGACAGCTTGAAGGTGATGTAGGCATCCAGAACCTTGCTGTAGCCGTGGAGATCCCAGGCATCGATGATGAACTCGAACTGGCGATAACCGAGACCGTTGCGCACCGGCCTCTCGCGATTCAGCCTCATATAGGCGTCGAGCTTGAGCACCTCCGCCGGCTCCGTATCGCCGTGCAGGATGATGGGAATGGTGATGATGGAGTGCTCGAACTCCACCTCTGCATAATCGGGAAAACCCCTCTGTACGCTATTGCCCTGGGCCATCAGGAGACCCCCGGGGAGCGAGCACGCCACCAGTACGCCGATGATTCGTCGAGATATGCCGCAGCTCATCGCCCTCTCCTTTTGACCCAAGCCGGCCGACGGCCAGGCTCGGGAACGCGGTCACGGACCATCCGTGACCGCGGCTCCGGTCCAGGACACCCCTTTACTAGTACTGGTGCGGGCCACCTCCCGAAGCGCGCATCCGCAGGAGCCGAGGAAGCAACAGCACGGTCATCAGGTAACCCGCGAGCATGGCCGCGGCGAGCAGCAGCCCGAGGAAGCGGTTCGGCGGCAGGGAGGAGAGCGTCAGCACCAGGAACCCGAGCCCGAGCACCAGGGCGTTCCAGCGCACCGCCCGGCCCGCCGTGGCGAGGCTGCGGCCCACGGCTTCCGCATGCTCCGCTCCCTCGGCTCGGGCCTCCCTGTGGGCATGGAAGAAGTGCAGAGAGAAGTCCGTGCCCGATCCGATGGACAGCGCCAGGAACATGCTGCTCGCGATCCCCAGCGGCAATCCGAGGTAACCGATGGCTCCGAACACCAGTCCGGCGGCAGCCAGAACGGGGGCCAGGAGCACCACGACGTCGGCGGGCCGGCGCAGGACCAGCAGCAGGACGGCCGCGATCCCCACCAGGCTCCAGGCGATCGAGCCGAGCTGGTTGGTGAGAATGGTCCGGACCACCTCGAGCGCGATCGGAAGGTCGCCGCTCCAGTGGAACCTGACGCCGCGGCCCCGCAACAGGGGACCGAGGTGCCGCCGCAGGTGTTCCCGCAATTCCATGCCTCGCCGGTAGTCGGCGTCCTTGACCAGGATCCGGACGCGGGCCGCCCGTGCGTCCCGGCTGAGGAAGTGGTCGAGGTCCAGGCTGCTCCTGAGCAGCGTGGACAATGCCATCAGCGTCCTCAGGTCTTCCGGCGGCAGCCGCGAGACGTCCTCCGGCCGCCCCGTCAGACCCGCCAGCACCCGCAGCGAGGTGACGTGACTGACGACGCCGGCGGCGTGAGGCGCGGCCGAGGCGACACGGGAGACCTCCTGGACCAGGCCGACGCCTTCGGCCCGCCGGAAGAACCGCGGCTCCCGGCTCTCCAGCACGATGTCGAAACGGTACGTCCCCCAGAGCTTGGCGTTGAACAGCCGGTCGGCCGTCGCGATGGGAGAGGCGCGGTCGAAATTGTCGATCCAGGAGTCCTGAACGGACAGGAAGAGGCTCCCGGGAAGCAGCGCGGCGAGCAGGCCGAGGCCGAGAGCGAACGCCGCCGATTCGTGGCGCCAGACCCAGGCGTAGAAGGGGGACAGCGAGGACCCCGCCCGGACGGAAGACCGCCGCCGGGCGGACCGCCACCAGGACGCCGGCAGGGATACAACCAGGGCCGGAATCAGAGTGAAGCTCGAGAGCATGGCCAGAAGGATGCCTCCCGCCGCAAAAATCCCGAAGTCGCGCAGGGGCACGATGTCCGACGCGGGGAAGGCCAGGAAACCGGCCGCGGTGGTCAGCGACGTGAGCACCATCGGCCTCCCCATCTCGCGCAGCGCGGCCTCCGCTCCGGCGTGGCGGCCGGCGCGCGAGGTGTCCGCCGTCTCCGCCTGGAACGCCTGAAGCCGCTCGAGGAAGTGCACCTCGTCGGCGACCGCCAACACCATCACGGCCACGGGCAGGACCGTGGTCACCAGCGTGACCGGGACTCCGGCATAGCCCATGCCGCCGAGCACGCAGACCAGGACCACAATCACCTCCGCCATCACGGCGGCCAGGGCTCCCGGCGTGCCCAGACAGCCGTAGAGAAGCAGGGCCATCACGAGGATCATGACGGGGATGATCCGGGCGAGGTCGCGGAGGACCTTGCGGCCGAGCAGCACCTCCGCCACCACCGGGCCGGTCAGCCGCAGATCGAACGCCGAGCCGGTCCGCAGGCGGCTCCAATCCTCCAGGGCGTCGACAGCCTCGCGGCGAGAAACTCCTTTGGCGAAGGGCGCGTAGACGGCCGCGGTGGAGCCGTCGGACGAGAGGAACAGCCCCTCGCCCAGGGGATGGCGACGGACGCGCTCCCGCAAGGCCGCGACCTCCGCCGGGGTCGCGGGGACCTCCTCCAGGTACTCCCGCACATGTTGCAGAGCCGACAGGCCGGGCTCCGGCTCGAGCAGACTCGCCAGCGAGCGGACCTTGTCGGCGTCCACGACCGGCAGCGCCCGGAGATGGCGATCGATCTCTTTGAGATAAAGCAGTCCGGCGGCGCTGGCGACCGGCGGCCCTCCAGGTCTTGCGCTGACCAGCAGGATGAGCTGATCCGGCTCCCGGAACCTCTCCGCATCCGCCTCGGACTGCTGGACGACCCGGTTCCCCGATGGATAGATGGCCCGGCCGTCGGTGCGCAACTCGAGCCGCGGCAACCCGCTCGCGAACAGCACAGCGACCAGCAGACCAACGAGCAGAGTGACCCGGGGCCGGGACAGACAGAGGCTCGTCAGCCTGAACCCGCTCAAAGCAATGACTGCAGTCCTCCTGATCCTGGGAGCTTGCGCCGACCCATGCCAAATCGAAGCTGTACGAATAGTAGATCAAGTTCCGGGCGATCCGACGGCCGGGGAACGAAGCTAAGGTCCAATGACCCTGCCAAGAAACAAGGCTTGGCCCTCGTGGCTCGCGCGGAAGCTCCAGAAGCGACCTGGGCGGCTTCAAAACCGTCAGCGGCGGGCGCCGGAGCTCCCGCGGAAGCTTTTCCGGCTCCCGCGCAAGCTTTCAGATCACTTCTGGCGCTGTTGGAAGCCGTCCGGAAGCTTCCCTCCCGCGCTCGCGAAACCCTCCGCCCGCTCTTCTTCACCGCCGGAGCGCTTTTTTAAGCTTCCGCGACGCCCCGCAGAGCTTCCGCACGTCCGGACGTCATGTGGATTCGGGTTGATGGAGAAGCATCCAAGACGTGCCGAACCTGTCGCGTAGCATCGCGAAACAGTTGGCGAAGTCTGTCTTTTCCATCTTCATGAAGATCTCGCCACCGTCCGCAAGCAGGGCATAGGCCCGCTCCGCGTCCTCCTCACGATCCAGAGAGAGAGTAAGGTAGGCGCTTCGCATAGGTTCCGCTTGCGGAATGTCCGCACCCATCAGAACCGTCGTGCCGATCTCGATGCGGGCGTGAAGGACTTTCTCCTGCCAGTCGG
>DASVEF010000152.1:0-14153 GCA_036380715.1 Thermoanaerobaculia bacterium
CGGCGCCGGAAGGACCCTCTCCAGGCGGGCGCCTTCCAGCTCGCGGAGGAGGGTCTTCAGGGCGAAGAAGCTCGGACGGCGGCGGGGATTGGCCGGGTCGGCCGGGTCGACCAGGCCGTAGCCTCTCGCCACGAGCTGCCACCAGAAGACGCGCTCGACCAGGCCGGTGCCCAGGGCCAGGAGGTAGTAGCGGACCAGGTAGTCGGCCTGGGACTCTTCGTCCACGGAGACCGCGCGGCCGGCCGGGGAGTGCGGGCCTTCCCGGAGCGGCCAATTGACCTCGGTGATCCAGACGCGGCCGGCGGCGTTGCGGGCGGTCTCGGCGATGGCCTTGAGGAGCGCCACCTTGCCGATGGTGTCGAAGCCGGCCTGCGCGTTCTCCGGGGCGCCCCGGCGGTCCACGTAGAGGAGGGCCGAGACGGCGTCGAAGCGGAGGCCGGGCTCTCTCAGGTTCAGGACGGCGGCGGCCACGTGGTATTCGAAGTCGATCACCGACGGGCCGAGCAGCTCGACTCTGGGATGGCGGGGATGGCGGCGCAGGACCTCCGAGGCGGCGCGGACCAGCTCGACGTACTCCCGCAGGGTCCAGACTCCCCACTTGCTGCGGTTGATGGCCTGGCCGATCTGGAAATGCCGGCCGTAGGGGGTGAAGGCGGCGCCGAGGCGCGCGACGGCGGACCGCCAGCGCGTTGGATCCCTGACCAGGTCGCGGTTCTGCGGCAGCGCGAAGGTCAGCTCGCAGCCCCGGCGGTGGAGCTCCCGCGCCAGCTCCTCCTCGGCGGCGTGATCGTCCTCCCAGGGGTGGAGGCGGAGGAGGACGTGCTTCGGGGCGAGCTCGTCGATCAGGGCGAGCAGGGCGTCCGGGTTCTCCGGCCAGGGGCGGACGCAGAGGCCGGCTCCCTGCCAGTCGACCGGCTGCCGGTGGAGGCCGGACCGGAGCTGCCGGTAGCGCCGCCAGATCCGTGGGAGGGAACCGGCGATCGCAGCCCCTTCCACGAGATGGGCCCGGGTGTCCGCGAGACGGACCTTTGCCTTGTCCAGGCGGCCGGCGTGCAGGTGCGGCTGATCCGAGAGGTGGTCCCAGACCACCCGGTCGCGCACCGGAGCGTCCGCCGGTGCCTCGGGGATGTGGGCGTGGGTGCCGCGCGGGACGAGCAGGTTGCGCATCCGCCCGGTGAAGCCGCGGACCTTCTTCTTCCCCTCGTTCTTCCAGACGAAGCCTTTGTGGTAGGCGAGGTAGAGCCCCCGCTTCAGCGGGCCTCCGGCGCCGTCCCCCCAGTAGCCGGCGAGGAAGCGGTCGCGGTGCTCCGGCCGGAAGAGCGGCATGCGCGAGAGGTCACGGAGGCGCTCGGAGAGGGTGAGGGCCTTGCCCATCCGCGTCCGGTTCAGGTCGATCAGATACAGACCGTCGCCGCGCAGCAGGACGTTGCCGCTCGACAGGTCGCGGTGCCAGAAGCCGGCGTCGTGCAGCCGGCGGGCGGTGCGGCCCAGCTCGTCCAGGAAGCGGGGGAGGTCGACCTCGGGAAACTCCTCGCGCTCGCGCCCGGCGTTGGCGGCGCGCAGGAGGTAGCGCGCCTCCAGCACATCCGGCAGGTGTCGGCAGACGTAGAAGGACGGACCGGCCTCGTCCTCCGACTCGATCCGCATCACCGGCTCGGGCGTCAGGACGCCCGCCGCGAGCATCGCCCGCGCCACCCGCCAGCTCTTCGCGGCCTTGCTCCCCCGCAGCCGCCGGCGCAGGCGGTCTTTCGCGCTCCGGTTGCGGAACTGCTTGACCACCACGTCCACGGGACCGCAGGCGGTCTCCAGCCGCGCGACGTAAAGGTAATTGCGCCCCCAGTGCAGGGTCTTGAGGGCCGTTGCGGGATCGGTCAGCCGCGCCACCTCCCGGGCGAGGTCCGCGGGCTCGAAACCCTCGGCCACCTCGACGGTCCAGCCCCTCATTCCTCGGCCCCCTCCCTGGAACCCTCACCCCCTGACCCCCTCTCCCACCCGCACTCACGCCCACCCGGGAGAGGGGGAACCCTCAAGAGGCCGTTCTGAGCGAAGCGAAACGTCTGTCTCCCCCCTCGCCCGGGGGATGGGAGTGCGGGTGGGAGAGGGTGGCCGGGGGGGTGAGGGTCCCACCCCGGCAGACCCCAATTTTCAGAACAGGGGGAGAACGGACTGCTTTTCACCCTGGGGCTCAGCTAGACCTCCACGACATCGAACCGCTCGTGGTGGAGCTCGGGGTCGCTCTGGAGCAGGATCGTCACCTCCAGCGACTTCTGCAGCTCTTCGAGGATGGCGCGCTCTTCCTGCTGGAGGGCGCGGGCGACCTCGGGGTGGACGCGCAGCAGCAGCTCGGACTGGCCGATCCGCCCGCGCAGGTGGAGCAGCTCCTTGCGCAGGTTGAGGCAGATGGTGGTCAGCGCCTTGATGCGCCCGCGGCCCGTGCAGTAGGGGCACGGCTGGGTGAGCAGGCGCTCCAGGTTGGCGCGGCTGCGCTTGCGGGTGATCTCCACCAGGCCGAACTCGGAGATGTTCAGCACCTTGGTCTTCGCCCGGTCTTTGCGCAGCTCGCTCTCCAGGCTGGCGAAGACCTGCGCCCGGTGCTCCGGCTCGACCATGTCGATCAGGTCGATGACGATGATGCCGCCGAGGTCGCGCAGCCGGATCTGGCGCACGATCTCCTGCACCGCCTCCAGGTTGGTCTGCAGGACCGTGTCCTCGAGGTTGCTCTGGCCCACGAAGCGGCCGGTGTTGACGTCGATCGCCACCAGCGCCTCGGTGGGGTTGATGACGATGTAGCCGCCCGACTTCAGCCAGACTTTGCTCTTGAGCGCCGCCTCGATCTGCTCCTCGATCCCGAACTGCTCGAACAGGGTCGCCCCCTGGCGGAACAGCTTGACCTTGCCGACCAGCGACGGCTGCACCTGGTCGAGGAACTCGACGATCCGCTCGTAGGTCTCCTCGCCGTCCACCCAGAGGACGCTGAAGTCGTGCCGCAGCAGGTCGCGCACCACGCGCAACGCCAGGTCGAGGTCCTGGTGGAGCAGGGTCGGCGCCGAGACGCGGCTGGCGCGGTGGCGGACCTTCTCCCACAGCCGCGCGAGGTAGGCGAGATCGCTCTCGAACTCCTCGATCCCCTTGCCCTCGCCCACGGTGCGCACGATCAGCCCGCCGCCCGAGGGCTGGAGCTGCGACAGCAGGCCGACCAGGCGCTCGCGCTCCGCCTCGTCCTCGATGCGGCGCGAGACGCCGAAATGGCGCACCGTCGGCAGCAGCACGAGATAGCGGCCGGGCAGGGTGACGTGCGTGCTGATGCGCGCCCCCTTGCTCGGCAGCGGGTCCTTGACGACCTGGACGATGATCTCCTGGCCCGGCTTCAGCAGCTCGTCGATGGACGGCGCCGGGCCGTGATGAGAGCCCGGCGTCTCGTCGTGGTTGTTGTGGTTGTCTTCGATCTCCAGCTCTTCGATGGCTTCGACGTCGCTCGCCACGTCGCTGACGTAGAGGAAGGCGTCGCGCTCGAGCCCGACGTCGACGAAGGCCGCCTGCATGCCGGGCAGCACGCGCGTGACCCGTCCCTTGTAGACGTTGCCCACCAGGCCGCGGTGACGGTGCCGCTCGACGAAGATCTCGGTCAGCCGGTCGTCCTCGAGGACCGCGATCCGCGTCTGGTGCGGATCGCTCTCGATGAGCATCTTCGAGGTCATGTCAGCGATTCACATATCTCCGCAAATCCACCCCCAGGATGATCCCCGTCGCGATGAAGTTGATCATGGTGAACGAGCCGCCGTAGGAGAGGAAAGGGAGCGGGATGCCGGTGTTGGGCAGGAAGCCCACCACCATGGCGGAGTTGTAGAGGACGTGGAAACAGACGATGGAGAGCAGGCCCGTGACCACCAGGATGCCGGCGCGGTCGCGGGCCCGCATGGCGATGCGCGCGGCGCTGCGTATGTACAGGGCGTAGAGCCCGAGCACGGTGAGGACCCCCAGGAATCCCCACTCTTCGGCCAGCACGGCGAGGATGAAGTCGGTGTGGCGGGCGGGCAGGAAACGGAGCTGGCTCTGCGTCCCCTGCATGTAGCCCTTGCCGACCAGCTCGCCCGAGCCGACCGCGATCTTGCTCTGGCGCACCTGGTAGCCGGCCCCCAGCGGATCGCTGTCGGGGTTGAGGAAGGTCACCACCCGCTGGCGCTGGTACCCCTGCATGCCGAAAGTCCAGATCCCCGCGCCGAGGACGAGCGCCAGCATCGCCCCTATGATCAGCACCCGCATGCGGATGCCCGCCACCAGCAGCATGCCGGCGAGCAGAGGGGTGTACATGGCCGCGCCGCCCATGTCCGGCTCGATGGCGACCAGGACGATCGGCACGCCGACGATCAAGGCCACCGTGAAGATCTGCCGCAGCCCCAGATAACGCATGTTGAGCCCCGCCAGGTAGCGGGCCGCGAACAGGGCGGTCGCCAGCTTGGCGAACTCCGACGGCTGGAACTGCCACGGTCCGATCTGGATCCAGTTCGCCGCGCCTCCTCGCTCGACGCCGATGAACAGCACCAGGACCAGCGACACCAGCCCGAGCCCGTAGAGGACCACCGAGAAGTCCATCAGCACGTGGTAGTCGATGCTCATCACCACGATCAGCAGGAGGATGCCGACGCCGACCCAGGCCGCCTGGCGGGGGAAGTAGTCGATGGGCATCTCGGCGCTCGCGCTGTGCACGGTGGCGAGGCCGATGGCGGTGAGGAGCAGCGCCGAGACGGCGAGCCCCAGGTCCACCGAGGAGAGGTGCCGCAGGCTCTGCGGCTTCTCTTCACCGAGCGACGGCAGGGAGATCGATTTTGAAATACTTTGCATGGAGTGCCTGCGCGATGGGCGCCGCCGCCCTGGAGCCCGATCCGCCGTGCTCGGCGAAGACCGCCACGACGATCTCCGGGTTGGTGGCCGGGGCGAACGAGGTGAACCAGCCGTGGTCGCGGTACTTGAACGGGAGGGACCTGGCGTCGGTGCGCGTGGCCTGGGCGATGACCTGGACGCTGCCGGTCTTGCCGGCCATCTCGGCGCCCGGCACCCGCGCCGACCAGTAGGCGGTGCCGCCGGGCTCGTTGACCACGGCCCACAGCCCCTCGCGCACGACCTTGATCGCCTTGGCATCGAGCGGCACGTGCCGCGGCGGCGGCACGTCGGCTCCCTTGACCAGGTGCGGGGTGACCTGGTAGCCGCCGTTGGCCACCATGCCGGTCATCGTGGCCATCTGGAGCGGCGTCATCAGCACCGGCCCCTGGCCGATGGCCACGGAGATGGTCTCGCCCGGGTACCAGGGCATCTTGCGCACCTTGAGGCTCCATTCCGGGTCGGGCACCAGGCCGCGCTTCTCGCCCTCGATCTCGATCCCGGTCTTCTCGCCGATCCCGAACAGGCGGGAGTAGCGGGCGATGCGCTCGATCCCCAGCCGCTGGCCGAGCGTGTAGAAGTAGACGTCGCAGGAGTGCTTGAGCGCGTTGCGGCCGTTGACCGAGCCGTGCCCCCCCGGGCGCCAGCAGCGGAAGCGGCGGCCGTAGAAGACCGCGGCGCCGCCGCAGCCGACGTGGGAGTCCGGGCCCATCACCTCCTCGGTCAGGCCGGCCGTGGCCATGACGATCTTGAAGGTCGATCCCGGCGAATAGGTGTTCTGGATCGTCCGGTTCTGGAGCGGGTGGTAGGGATCCTCCAGCAGGGCTTTCCACTCGTCCTTCTGCAGCCGGCGCGCGAACAGGTTCGGGTTGTACGACGGCGCCGAGACCATGGCCAGGACCTCGCCGTTGCGCGGGTCCATGGCCACGACGGCGCCGACCTTCTCCGGACCGGTGAGCCAGCGCGCCGCCTCCTGCTGCAGGTCGAGGTCGATGGTCAGGGTCAGGTTCTGGCCGGGCACCGCGGCCCTGCGGCCGAACTCCTCCAGCAGCTCGCCGCGGCTGTCCACGACCACCGCGCGCTCGCCGTCCTCGCCGCGCAGCACCTTGTCGTAGGTCTGCTCGATCCCCTTCTTGCCCACCAGGTCGCCCGGACGGTAGAGGCCGTCGGACTTCTCGATCTCCTCCTCGGACACCTCGCTGAGGTAGCCGAGCATGTGCGCCGTCTGCTCGCCGTGGCGGTAGAGGCGCAGGTGCTGGACCTCGACTTCGAGCTCGGGGTATTCGAGGCTGCCGACGCCGACGCGCGCCACCTCGGACAGGGTGAGGTTCTCGGCCAGCAGGACCGGCCGGAACTCCGGAGTGCCGGCGTAGCTCTTCAGGACCTCGCGCAGCTCGGCCACCGGCTTGCCGAGGACGCCGGAGGCGAAAGCCAGGCTGCGCCCGAGGTTCGCGCTGCGGCTGCGGTCGATCAGCAGGTTGTAGCTGGGGACGTTTTCGACCAGCAGCCGGCCGTGCCGGTCGTAGATCAGGCCGCGGGGCGCCTGGATGGGGAGCTTGCGCAGGCGGTTGTTCTCGGCCAGCTCCCGGTAATAGTCGCCCTGGACGAGCTGGGTGAACCAGAAGCCGGCCGCGATCACCACCAGCAGGCCGGCGACGATCGCGCTCAGCACCCGGAGGCGGGTGATCAGGTCGTCGCGATGCTCACGGACTACTCTCATGGTTTCTCCAACCTATCAACCCAGGCGAAGCCGGCTCATGCGGCCGCGCCGGCGGGCCTCCGCGGCGCGCCGCCAGCGGCCGGTCGCGATGTAGATCAGCGTGCCCAACAGCCCGCAGGCCCCGGCCCGGACCGCCACCCAGACGGGGCTGGGCAGCTCCTGGGCGGGGAGCAGGAGAAAGGCGAGCCCCACCACGATCGCCTGCTGCGCCACGGCGGCGAAGCTCACCAGCGCCAGGACCCCGGTGGCCCGCTGGATCACCAGGCGCTGGGCCAGGCGCGCCGTGCCGTACCCGACGATGGTATCAGCGAAGCCGAAGAGGCCGAAGGGGCCGCCGGTCAGCGTGTCGTGGGCGAGCCCCACCAGGAGGCCGACGAACAGCGCGGTGAACGAGTCCGCTTCCAGAGCGTAGAGGACGACCACGATCAGGAAGACGTCGACCGCCTGCGAGAAGGCCGGCGTCAGGCGCATCCCCACCAGGTGGATCAGCAGGGCCGCGGCGAGGGCGCCGATCAGCTTAAGGGCGCGCACCGGGGGCGGCCTCCCTGAGCTGCTTCGGCGCCGGCTCGTACTCCAGCAGATAGACCTGGTCGAGCGTGCCGAAGTCGACGGCGGGCGCGAGCTGGATGCTGTGGAAGAGCTGCCCGCCCTGCCTGACCGAGAGGACCACGCCGATGGGGATGCCCCGCGGGTAGACGCCGTCGATGCCGGCGGTCAGCACGCGGTCGCCCGGCCGCACGTCCGCCGGCAGCGGCACGTAGTCGAGCTCCAGCCCGCCGCTGCCCCGGCCGCCGCCGCGCACCACCCCCTGGCGGCGCGTGCGCAGGATCATGGCGCCGACGCTGGCGGCGCGGTCGGTGATGAGCTGCACCTTGGCGTACGGCCCCGCGACGGTCATCACCCGGCCGACCAGCCCGCTGGCCGAGAGCACCGGCTGGTTGACCCGGGCGGGCACGTCGCCGGTGTAGACCATCAGGGTGCGCAGCCACGAGGCATGGTCGATGTAGACCACGTCGGCCGCGCGGATGCGGCCGATGGGCGGCGTGGCGTGGCGCACCGCGTCGCCCAGCCGCCGCGCCTCGTTCTCGACGTCCGAGAGCTGCATCAGCCGGAGCTTGAGGTCCGCGACCTCGCGCCGCAACCGCTGGTTCTCCTCCAACAGGCTCCCTCGCATCCGCCACCCTTCGCGCATACCGGAGACCCCTTCGGGAAGGCTGGTCACCGTGCGGGCCGCCGGGCCGATCACGCGCAGCCCGACCCTCTCCATCCAGGTCTCGCCCGCGCGAGACCCCTGGACCGCGAGGAACACGAGCTGCCCCACCAGCACGATGATCAGCACCCAGCCGGTGCGGCGCTCGTCCACGTTGCGGCCCGCGGATCCAGGAGTGGACCTACCGGATGGAGACCTTGCGCAGCAGGTCGATGTCCGACAGCACGCGGCCGGTGCCGAGCACCACCGAGGCCAGCGGGTCTTCGGCGAGCACCACCGGCAGCCCGGTCTCGTCGCGCAGCCGCTGGTCGAGATTGCGCAGCAGGGCGCCGCCGCCGGACAGGACGATGCCCTTGTCCATGATGTCGGCGGACAGCTCGGGAGGCGTCCGTTCGAGGGCCATGCGCACCGCCTCGACGATGGTGGCCACCGTCTCGGCGAGGGCTTCCCGGATCTCCTCGTCGGTGATGGTCAGCGTCTTGGGCACGCCTTCGACCAGGTCGCGCCCCTTGATCTCCATCTTGAGCTCCTCCTTGAGAGGATAGGCGGAGCCCAGATCGATCTTGATCTGCTCGGCGGTCCGCTCGCCGATCAGCAGGTTGTACTTGCGCTTGAGGTACTGGATGAGCGCGACGTCCATCTCGTTGCCGGCGATGCGCACCGAACGGCTGTAGACCGTGCCCGCCAGCGAGATGACCGCGACATCGGTGGTGCCGCCGCCGATGTCCACGATCATGTTGCCCGACGGCTCGGTGATCGGCAGGCCGGCGCCGATGGCCGCCATCATGGCCTGTTCGACCAGGAACACCTCGGAGGCGCCGGCGCGCATGGCCGAGTCGCGCACCGCGCGCTTCTCCACCTGCGTGATCTCCGACGGCACGCCGATGACGATCCGCGGGTGGACGTACATCTTCCGCCCGTGGGCCTTCTTGATGAAGTATTCGAGCATCCGCTCGGTGACCTCGAAGTCGGCGATGACGCCGTCCTTCATGGGGCGGATCGACTCGATGTTGCCGGGCGTGCGCCCGAGCATCTCCTTGGCCTCGCTCCCCACGGCCTCGATGCGGTTGGTCAGCTTGTTGATCACGACGACGGAGGGCTCGCGCACCACGATCCCCTGGTTGCTGGCGAACACGAGAGTGTTGGCCGTACCGAGATCGATCGCGAGGTCTTTCGAAAAGTAACGTAGCAGCGAGGCGAGGGGCATCGGGCCTTCCTGGTCCTTCTGGTCAGAGCCCCGGACGGCGGACGTGGCGCCGGCGACCGGAGGTCGGGGTTACGGGTTCAGCGAACAGGACACCATTCTACGGATTTTCGACAAAGACGCGGTGCCGGCGCACGGTTTCATTGTCAGCGCCGTCCCGGGCGCGGATCTCGATGAAGCTCCACCCTTCTTTCGTCAGTTGGACTGTCTTCGTGAACGATCCATCCGCCTCGGCCTTGACCGGCTCGCCGTTGATCTCGACTCTCGATCCCGGCTCGCTGCGGCCGCCGACGATGAAGATACTACCGTAGGATTTCACATCTTCGAGGTCAAGCGACGGCGGCGTCTTGTCGCTGTCGCCGGCGAGGGCGAACGAGGCCACGCGGAACTTCCGCGGCACGCTCCAGGGCCCCTGGACCCCGTCCTTGCCGTAGGCGGCGACGCGCCACTGGAAAGTCCCCTCGCCGCGCAGCCCCAGGGTCGCCCGGGTCTTGGTGCGGTTGGAGACGTCGATGACGTTGTCGACGAACAGATGGTTGCGGGAGACCTGCAGGGCGTAGCGCGCAGCCCCCGGCACCGGCTGCCAGCCGAGCACGACCCGCTCCATCCGCTCCAGGTTGAAGTCCGCATTGTCCGCCGGCTCCGCCAGGCCGGGCCGGCCGGGCAGCGGCGCGGGCTCCGACAGCAGGTCGCCCGTCTGCACCACCTGCTGCATGGCCTGGACCTCGCGCTTCATCCCCCCTTTGGAGGAGAGCTCGATGCCGCCGGTGAACGCGCCGAAGCGGCCCTGGCTCGAGCTGCGGTCGACCGCCACGAAAGCCTGCGAGTCCTCCTTGACCGTGGCCACGGCGCCCGGCGTCCGCACGTTGCTGGTCCCCTGGGCGGTGTTCAGGTCGACCCAGCCGTACTCCATCTGGATCGACTGCTCCGCGGGACCGCCCGCGGCCGACCGGCCGCCGGAGACCATGAACAGGGTGTTGGGGCGCACGGTGTAGAGGGTGCCGTCGAGGAACATGATCTCGGCCGAGCCCTTGCCGGAGGTCTTGACATAGTCGCCGGCGTGGAGCGGCACGCGGCTGCGCGCCTCCTCCCAGTCCCCGCCGTCGCCGCGCCGGAACTCGACCTCGCCCTGGAGGGAGATGAACTGCGCCTGCCCTACCGTGCCCGGCATCACCAGGGCATCCATGATCGACAGCAGCACGTTGCGGCTCCGCCGTCCGTCTTCGAGGGCGGCGCGGAAGTTGCCGCGGCCGAAGGCGGTACGCGCGCTCTGGAAGCTCTGGAAAGCCGCCGCGAGCTCGTTGCGGTAGCTGCCCGCGCGCGCCTCGTTCTGCAACCGGTGGGTCAGCTCCTGGACCTCCTCGATGACCTGCCCCGCCTCGCGCTCCATCGCCCGGCTCTCCCACTGGCGGTAGCCGAAATAGCCGAGCCCCAGCACCGCCACGATCAGGAACAGCAGGCCGGCGCCACGCAGCGTCTCGACCGAGATGCTGTACCACTCCTTTTTCGGGCGGGAAGCCTTCTCCGCGGGCAACATCAATTCCCTCTCATGTAGGAAGGCGAATATATCACAAGATTGCGCGCTCGCCGCGCGGAAAAGAGCCCTGGCAAGCTCCTTTTCCTTCTCCCGCATTCGCCGGGCGCCTGTGTTATAAGGAGGGCATGCGGCGTGGTCGCCTTGCGTGGCTCTTCCTGGCGCTCGTTGTGCTCGGCATCCTCTGGCCGGTCGTGGCCGGCGCGGTCTCCTGTGGCGACTGCTGCGAGGGGCGGACGGGCACCTGCGGCACCCCGGCGGCCACAGGCTTTTCCCTCTGCTGCTTCCACTCCGCCTCGACGCTCCCGGACCCCCCTCTGTCGGGCTTTGCGCCGGTCTACAGCTCCCGTCTCACTCCGACGGATGAGATCGGCGCTCCGCCTCCATGCCCACGGGACATCCTTCACGTCCCGCGCGCGCTCCTGACCTAGCGTCTGCTCGCAGCAGCGCCTCGTCCGCGCTTCGCGGACGGGGTCCGTGGCTCAACATTTGACGACCAGGAGGTCAGGTCATGAAGCACTCGATTTGTCGGATCCTCGCGCTCGCGGGGATGGCCCTGCTCGTCGTGCCGGCCAGGGGAATGGCCGAGGTGCGGCGTATCGAGCTCGATGTGGCCGGCTATCTTTGCGGCCTCTGAGTGTACGGAATCAAGGCGGCCGTGCGCCGTCTCGATTTCGCTCCGGACATCAAGGACATGGAAGTGACGGATATCGAGACCGGGCGCTTCGTCTTCCAGCCGCGCCCAGGCAAGCCGGTGTCCCTCGAGGCTCTGCGGAAGGCTGTCACCAAGGCCGGCTACGAAATCGAGGGGACCCGGATCGAAGTCTCCGGCATCCTGGCCCCGGACGGCCGGCTGCGCGTGCCGGAGACCCGGCAGGTCTTTCGCCTCGAGGGAGAAGACCGGCTCTCCGCGCTGCGGGAGAAAGCCGACGCCGCCGGCCGGGTGACCGCGGCGGGACCGTGGAAGGTGACGGACCGGCAGGAAAGCATTCTGCTCGAGAAACCAAAGGCCGAGGAGCGCCGCCCATGAGGATCGCCACCAGGATTGCGGGTGGTCTCCTTTTCATCCTGCTCGCCGTGCGCGGCGCCGCGGCAAACCCGATCCGGGCCAATACTCCGGGCACGGGCGTATTCCAGCGGAGCGGCCTCGTGGCCGGCGTCGTCGTGGACCGGAAGGAAGGCGGCGGCGCCGAGCTCCGCTCGCTGTCCTCGTTCGCGGAGATTCGCTACACCCCGGCGACCCACTGGGTGTTCGGCGTGCGGGTGCCCTACCTCGTGGAAAACCGTGGACAGCGGCCAGGCGCCGCCGCGGTGACGGTTTCCGGCCCCGGGGACATGGTCGTCTCGGTGAAACACCGCTTCTACCGCTGGGTGGGGCCCTGGGCGGACCGGCACGCGGCGGTCGAGGTGGGGCTCAAGCTCCCAACCGGGGCGACGGACCGGCCGGCCGATCCGGGATTGCCGGTCTCGCTGCGCAACCGGCTTCAGCCGGGGACGGGCTCGACGGACGGGTTTGTCGACCTCGTCTACCAGCAGGCCCGCCGCCGTTTCGTTTTCGCCGCGGACGCCGGCTACCGCCGCAACACGGAAGGGCACGGAGACTATCGTCGAGGGGACGAAACGCAGCTCAACCTGAGCGCGCAGTACGTGCTCTTCCCTCGCGACTACACCCGGCCGGGACACGAGGTGTTCGCCGTCCTTGAAGGTACGTTCCTGAACGTGGAGAACGACCGCCTCGGCGGGACAACCCTCCCAGGAACAGACCGCACGGCGTTCTTTCTCGCTCCCGGCGTGCAGTACGTGGCGACGGAACGCCTCTTCCTCGACCTGTCCCTGCAGATTCCGGTCTGGGAGGAGGTGGGCCGGGGGGAGCTGGCGAGCCGCTGGAACGTCCTCGCCCAGCTCCGCTACGCTTTCTGATGGCGCACGCCGGACGGACGATGGGCTGTCGTCCGCTCCGCTACAATGACGAGACTGATGAAAGACTTCTTCGTCAGCTTCAACAGCGCCGACAGGGCCTGGGCTGACTGGATCGCCTGGACGCTCGAAGAGGCGGGCTATCAGGTGGTCTACCAGCCGTGGGACTTCCGGGCCGGCGGCAACTTCGTCCTGGAGATGCAGAAGGCGGCCAGCGAGACGCGCAAGACCGTGGTCGTCCTGACCGACAACTATCTCAAAGCCGACTACACCCAACCGGAGTGGGCCGCCGCCTTCGTGCAGGATCCCCGCGGCGAGAACCGCAAATTGATCCCTCTGCGGGTCGCGCCGTGCTCTCCCGCCGGCCTGCTCAAGCCACTGATCTATGCCGATCTGACGGGCCTGCCGGCCGACGAGGCCAAAGCGGCCGTGCTCACCGCCATCTCGGACGACCGTCCCAAGCCGGCGCAGCCGCCCTCCTTCCCCGGCACGGCGCCGCACCCCGCGGGCCCCTCGCCCGCCTACCCGGGTCTCCAACTCGACATCGGCCGCCTGCCCATCCCCGGCCCGCATTTCGTCGGCCGGGAGGCGGAGATCGCGCGGTTGAATGCGGTCTGGGAGGACCCGGCTATCCACGTCCTCACCCTGGTGGCCTTCGGCGGCGTCGGCAAGTCGGCGCTGGTCGCTCGCTGGCTGGACCGCATGGCGGCCGATGGCTGGCGTGGGGCTGCTCGGGTGCTCGACTGGTC
Source organism: Thermoanaerobaculia bacterium (assembly GCA_036380715.1). Lineage (GTDB taxonomy): Bacteria > Acidobacteriota > Thermoanaerobaculia > Multivoradales > UBA5704 > UBA5704. The sequence continues at coordinate 13,213 of DASVEF010000152.1, forward strand.
GTTCTACAGCCAGGGGATGGAGAACCGCGTCACCTCCGCCGAGCCGTTCATCGACCACGCCCTCCGCTTCTTCGGCGATCCCGACCCCAAGGCCGGCTCCCTGCACGACCGCGGCGCCCGCCTCGCCGGGCTCATCCGGAAGGAGCGGACCCTGCTCGTCCTTGACGGCATCGAGCCCCTGCAATACCCGCCGGGACGGCCGGAGATCGAGGGGCGCCTCAAGGACCCGGGCCTCGCCGCCCTCCTCAAAGGACTGGCCGCGGGCAACCCGGGCCTCTGCGTGGTCACCACCCGGGAACGGATCGCCGACCTCGCCGGCTCCCAGCGCACAGCGCCGCAGATCCACCTGGAGGAATTGGAGCCCGGCGCGGCTGTGGCCCTGCTCCGCCAGCTTGGCGTTAACGGCCGGGAGACCGATCTGACCGCCGCGGCGAAAGAGTTTCAGCACCATGCCCTCACCCTGACCCTCCTCGGCAATTTCCTGCGTCGGGCGCACCGCGGCGACATCCGAAAGCGGCGCGAGATCGACCTCCACCGGGCCGACGAGAAACAGGGCGGCCACGCCTCCCGCGTGATCGCCGCCTACGCCCGCTGGCTGGGAGAGGGGCCCGAGCTGGCGATCCTCCGCCTCCTCGGCCTCTTCGACCGCCCCGCGGAAGCCGGCGCCCTGAAGGCCCTGCGCGCCGCGCCGCCGATCCCGGAGCTCACAGAGTCCTTGGTGGACCTTTTGGACGAGGACTGGCAGCTCACCATCACCACCCTCCGGGACCACAGCCTGCTGGCGGCGGCCGATCCGCGGGAGCCGGAGACCCTCGACGCCCATCCTCTGGTGCGCGCCTATTTCGCGGAAGAGCTCGAGAGCCACCGCCCCGACGCCTGGCAGGAAGGCAACCGGCGTCTTTACGAGCACCTGCGCCAGGCGGCGCCGGACCTCCCCGACA
>DASVEF010000153.1:0-2999 GCA_036380715.1 Thermoanaerobaculia bacterium
CCCGGAGGAAGGGGGGGGCGATGGGAGAGGGGGACCGAGGGGGTGAGGATCTTTCGGGCAGGGGGAGGGGGCCTCACGGGTAGTACCCCCGCATCGTCTTCGCCTCCAGGCCGGAGCGGCCGACTTTCAGGTCGACCGTGCGGAAGGCGGCGCCGCTGGTGTTGCTGGACTGATAGGCGATCAGGTACTGCGAGCGCAGCTCCTCCTCGATCGCCGCGTAGATCGCCGCCAGCTCGGAGGCGTCGCCGGGGAAGAAGGCGCGGCCGCCCGTCTCCTCGGAGATCTTCTCCAGCTTCTTCTTCTCCACCTCCTTGCCGAGACCGATCGTGTAGATCGTGACGCCGGCCCGCCGGGCGTAGTCGAGGGCCTCCTCGTAGCCGAACCGGCTCCCCTCGTCCTTGCCGTCCGACAGCAGCAGCAGGGCGCGCTGCCCCTTGAGACCGTTGAAGTAATAGAGAGAGAAGACCAGCGTGTCGTAGAGCGCCGTGCTGCGCTCCGCCTTGAGCCCGGCGAGCCCTCCGGCCAGCCGCGTCAGGTCGTTGGTGAACTTGACCGCCAGGACCGGATAGTCGTTGAAGACCACCACGGCGGCCCGGTCCTTGGGCCGGATCGCTCCCTGCAGGAAGCGGAGGGCGGCCTCCTGGGCCTCCTCCAGGGAGCCGGTCATCGAGGCCGAGGCGTCGAGCGCCACCGCGACGTGGATCGGCAGGTCGGAGACCTTCTCGAAGCGGAGGACCTCCTGGCGGACCCCGCCCTCCGTCACCGTGAAGTCTTTCGCTTCCAGGCCGGAGACCGGGCGCCCCCTGCGATCGAACACCGTGGTGTAGAGCTCGACGAGGTCGACGTCCACCTGCTCCAGGTTCTCGGGCGCGTTGACGAAGACCAGGTCCTCGGTCGAGTTGCCGTCGGCGAGGAAGGCGACCGCCCGGACGTAGGCGACCGGCTGGTCCCTGGGCAGCACGATCGGTTGCGCGAAGGGCGGCTGGTAGAGGGTGGCCGCCCGGGTCTCGTTCACGTAGAGCTCCACCCGCTCCAGGGTCGAGCCCTCCGGTACGTTGACCTCGGCCCGCGCAAGCAGACTGCTCTCGTACCGCTTCCCCTTCCGCGGCTCGACCAGGCGCACGGAGAAGCGGTGGCTGGCGGCGTTGATCAGCAGCTCGTCGCTGGCGAGCTCGGAGCCGTCCGCGGCAAAGGCGGTCGCCGTCAGAGTGCGGGTGCGCGGCACCGGGCCGAGGTCGAGCTCGACGCTGTAGGGCGGCCTGCGCTTGGCGAGCACCGGCTTGCCGTCGAGGGCGAAGACGACGCGGTCGACGTCCTTCCCCGTGGCCAGGGTGTCGAAACGGAGCATCCCGGTCTGCAGCTCGCCGTGCGGCGGCACCAGCTTCAGGGTCGTGTCGCCGCTGGAGATGGCCGCGTCCGCCTCGGCGAGCAGCCGGGCGCTCTCCCGCTCCTCGGCCGTGCGCGGCGCGGGCGGAGGCGCTTCGCCCTCCAGGGACGGCACGCCCAGCGGCAGCTCCTGGCGGAACAGCTTGCCGGAATTGATGTCCTCCAGCTTGACCACCAGGGTGTACTCGCCCGGCCGCAGATGGCGCTGGAACAGGAGCGGCAGCGCGGTGTCGGCGGCATGGGCGTCGGGCCCCGGGAAGTCGAACTTGTAGCGGAAGCTCTCGAACAGCTCCTCCCCGCGCAGGACCTCGCCGGTGAGGAGGAAGTTCCAGGAGCGGTGATCGCCGAGCCGGGCCTGCCCCGCATCCCGCGACCGGACGGTCAGCGCCCCCTGCAGTACCGTCCGGCTCATGTGCCGGCCGGGGAAGCCCACCTCCAGCTTGGCCGGCAGCGCCGGCGCGCCCTCGGGGACGTCGGTCGAGTAGGAGCCGAACGAGGCCACCCACTCCTGCCCCGGGGGCTCCGGCGGCGACTCGAAGCGCGCCTGGAGCATGTCCCAATGCATCCCCTGCTGGCCGATCCAGCCCAGGGCCGCGACGATCTTCAGAGCCTTGTCGTGGTCGCCGCAGCCGTTGACCGGGCTGGCGATCTCGTTGATGTGGTGGCCGGCTCCGACCCCCACGCTCGGGGTCCCCGCCCGGTGTGCGCCCTCGGAGAAGAGCACGTCCACTCCATCGCCCGGATGCCACAGGCGGAACGGCGGCACGCCCCATTTCTGGTAGAACGCCACGAAGAGCTCCTGGTTCGTCCGCTCGCTGCGGGAGTAGAACCAGATCTCCAGAGGCCAGAGGACCAGGGGGCAGTCGGACTTGACGATCTCGGCCGGCGGACCGTTGAGCAGGAAGATGCGCGCCCGGACGTCCGAGAGGTCTCCCTTGAAGAGATCCCGCGCCTGCTGGACCTTGACCTCCCAGGCCTCGCGGAATTCGTTGCGCGCGGTGCGCGGGAAGGCGTCCCGCTCCGCCCAGAAGCGCTGGATGAAAGCGTCGCGCTGGTAGTCCTGGGAGAGCGCCAGGAAGGCGGCCTTCTCCTCTCCGGTGAGGATGGGATCGACCTCCTGGATCCAGCGCTGGTGCTTCTCGGGGAGCCGGGCGACCGCCTCCCGCTGCTCGCGCTCGATCTCCTTCCGCGATTTCTTCTCCGGAGCCCCGGAGGCGGCAAAGCCTGGGAAGAGAAGGAGCGCGAGGGAGAGGAGAAGACAGAACCGTCCGAGCCGAAAAGACCCGCGCATCGCGATCTCGGGTTACGGATAGTAGCCCCGCATCGTCTTGACCTCCGTGCCGGGCTGCGCGACCTTGAGGTCCACCGCACGGAACTCCGTGCCGCTGGTGTTGCTCGACTGATAGGCGACCAGATACTGGGAGCGGAGGTCCTGCTCGATGGTCGCGTAGATCCTGTCCAGCTCGGACACGCTCTTGATGAAGAAGGCGCGCCCGCCCGTCTCCTCGGAGATCTTCTCCAGCTTCTTCTTCTCCACGTCGTCGCCGAGGCCGATCGTATAGATCGTTACGCCGGCCCGGCGGGCGTACTCCAGGGCGTCCTCGTAGCCGAAC
>DASVEF010000154.1:0-2812 GCA_036380715.1 Thermoanaerobaculia bacterium
GGGAACGCCGTCGGCGGCGTAGAACCGGGCCCCGATGCCGTAGGCGTCCTCAAAGTTGAGGCTCGGATCTCTCGTGGAGTCGGCGGCCCAGTCGGTCCACACGACGGCGAACCTCCCGTCCGCGGCCATGGCGACCTCCGGACCTTCCTGGGTCACGTTCTGGGTGGGGCCGTCGGTCACCAGGAACTCGTCTCCGATCGGCGTTCCGAAGCGGGTGAAAAGCCGCGCCATGACGTCGTAGAACGAGGACTCCCCACCGTAGTGCTCGCTGACGATCACGAAATCCCCCTGAGGCCTCATGGCCACCCGGGGGTCGCTCTGCTCCTCGCCGAAACCGATGGCGACGGCCGCGGGGCCGAGCGGCCGGCCGTCGGAGCCGAAGCGGCGGAAAAAGATGTCGGAGCTCAATGCGGTGTCGCCCTCGACCCTCTGGCTCCAGGCCGCGACGAAGCTGCCGTCGCGCGCCATGGCCACGTCCGGCGAATACTGGGACCGCGCGGCGCTCCCGTCGAGGCGGAACCGCGGGCCGAGCGGCCGTCCGTCCGCGGCGAAGCGCCGGCCGAGTGCGACAGAGGAGCCCTCCGGCCCGCTTTCCCACACCACGACGAAGCGGCCATCCGGAGCCATGGCGACCGCGCTCCGACTGAAAGAGGCGGCCGTTCGGCGGCCGACTCGAATCTCTCCGCTGCGCGGCCGGCCCGTCGCGTCGAAGAGCCGGGCCAGGATCAAGACCGGCTCCGTGAAATCCAGCGTCCCGCCACCCACTTGCCAGATGACCACGAAGCTCCCGTCCGCCGCGGTGGCCACCGAGGGCAGCCACTGCTGGCCCACGATTCTTGGATTGATCCGGAGCTCACTTCCTTTCGGGTCTTGCGCCTGGACGTCCGAGGCCAGGAGGCAGAGGATGAGGAGAAGAACAGTGCGAGCTGCTTTCATGTTTCACCTCCCAGAGACTGGTCCCCTGCCGGTCAGGAACCCTGGCGGGGAATTCCGATGAGCCGGGCGAAGATCCCGGTGCCGTCGCCGTCGGGGCCGCTCCAGGCACCGGCCCCTTTGCCGTTCGGCGCCACGGCGACGGCCGGTGATTGCTGAGAACCCGTCCGATTGAGGTTGATCCGGATCTCCCGGCCGCGCGGCGTTCCATCCGCCGCGTACGTCCGGGCGAAGATGCCGGATCCGTCGCCGTCCTGGCCGGCTCCGCTCGTCCAGAGCACAAGGAAGCCGCCGTTCTGCAGAGCGGTGACTGCCGACCCCGACTGCACCCCGGGCAGGAAGGCGTTGACAGAGAATCCCGGTCCCAAGGGGATGCCGTCGGCGGCGTAGAACCGGACTGCGATGCCCGTAGAGCTATCGGTGCCTATGAGGCTCGGATCCCTTGCGGAGTCGGCGCCCGAATCGGTCCAGGCGACGGCGAACCTCCCGTCCGCAGCGATCGCGACCGCCGCATCGTCCTGCCTCCCGAACTGATTGGGGCCGTCGCTCACCAGGAATTCGTCTCCCGGATCTCCGGCGCGGGAGAAGACCCGGGCCACGATAGCGTAGGGATCTATCCAGTGCTGACAGACGACGACGAAGTCCCCGTTGGGCCTCATGGCCACCTGGGGTGCGCTGTCCTCCTCATGGAGACCGATCGCGACGGCCTCGGGGCCGCGCGGCCGGCCGTCAGGGCCGAAGCGGCGTAAATAGACATCGGTGTTCACTTCGGCATTGCCCTCGACCGCCTGGGTCCAGACCGTGACGAAGCTGCCGTCAGCCGCTATGGCCACGTCCGGCTGCTCCTGGCGGCGCGTGGCGTTCCTGGCGAGGCGGAACCGCGGGCCGAGCGGGCTGCCGTCTGCGGCGAAGCGCCGGCCGAAAACGTCGCTCTCACCTTCCCGCCCGCTTCCCCAGACCACGACGAAACGGCCATCCGGGGCCATGGCGACCGCCAGCCGCCAGAACCAGGGAATCGTGAGACGGGCGACTCGAATCTCCCCGCCGCGCGGTCTGCCTGCCGCATCGAAGAGCCGGGCCATGGCGAAGAACGCAGCCTCGGATTGCGTGTCGCGCTCCACCCAGACGACCACGAAGCTGCCATCCGCCGCGGTGGCCACGTCGGGCGACCCCTGCGCCCCCGCGGTTCTCGGATTGATCCGGAGCTCACTTCCTTTAGGGTCTTGCGCTTGGAGATTCGAGGCGGCGAGGCAGAGGGTGAGGAGGAGGGGGACGGCGCGGTGTGCTTTCATGCTGACCTCCCAGGAGCTTTGCAGCTCGACCGTCAACTCGGCAGCTCCGAATATCCACGCGGAGCCACATCCAAATGTGAGTGGCGGCGGCGCGGAAAGTATTTCAGAGCCCCTGGGGAGGGCCTGAGCCTCCCAGACGGGAGCGGAGATCCAGCGCGTTTCGAGTGGCGGCCCCCAACGTGGTGTTGTCAAAGATGCACCAGACGTTTCGCCCCGCCGCTGCATCCCCTTGGATTCGAGAGCCGAGCGCAGCGATGTACTCGTCGGAGTAGGCGGAGTAGTACATTTTCGGCGAGCCGTGGAGCCTGTAGTAACTCATGCCGCGCCAGCCGCCCGGCTCCGCGGCATCAGGCACGCACGCCGGATCGGCGGCGACACGCGAGACACCGAGCTCCCTGAGGAGGTCGTCCCCTTGTGGCGTGAACCAGCTCGGATGACGTGGCTCGCAGGCCAGGGGCAGCGACCAGCGCGAACGGAGGTCCGAGAAGAAACCGGCCGCCACGGCAGGCTCGAAGCTCAAGCTCGGAGGAAGCTGGACGAGAAGGCATCCGAGCTTGTCCCCGAGGCCGGCCACTTCCGCCAGAAAG
>DASVEF010000155.1:0-53408 GCA_036380715.1 Thermoanaerobaculia bacterium
ACGGCGGCCGAGGAGCTCTTCGCGCACGAGCTCGGCCATACCCTGGGAATCGACCATTCCGAGGTGGACGAGGCGCTGATGCGTCCTTACATCCACAACGACGGCCGCGGCGCCTCGCTCCGCGCCGACGACCGGGCGGCGCTCGCCGCGCTTTACACTCCGCCGCCCCCGCCCGCGGACTTCTTCACCGTCACCCCCTGCCGGCTGCTCGACACCCGCGATCCGGACGGTCCGTACGGCGGGCCCGCTCTCCAGTGGTGGCCGCGGACCTTCGTGGCCGCCGGCAGGTGCGGCATCCCGTCCACGGCGGTCGCTCTCTCGGTCAACGTCACGGCGGCGTCCCCTTCCGACAGCGGATTCCTCACGCTGTTCCCCGCCGGCGTGCCGCAGCCGAACACCAGCACGCTGAACTTTTCCGCCGGCCAGAGCCGGTCCAACAGCGCCATCCTCCTACTCTCCGGCACCCCGCAACGGACCTTCATCGCCGTTCCCGCGATGGGGATCTTCGGGGCGGCGGTCCACCTGCTGGTGGACGTGAACGGCTACTTCGAGCCAGGCGATTGACCCTGGAGACGAGGGGGCGAGGCTGCGGGATAGCCTCGATTGCGCCCATCAGGGTTTTCCCGGGGCCGGTCCCGCCGGCGCGGGGGAACCGCAGGTTGTAGCCGGGACCCGACCACTCCAGCGCTTCGCCCAGGCCGTCCTTGCCCAGCACCACCTTCACGGTCCCGTAGTCCTGGGGAGAGTAGAAGGTGTCGGCGGAGGTGGCGATGAGCAGCCAGTCGCCGAGCCCGGGCGAGGTCCCGGTTCGACAGAACGGCGGTCGCTGGCGCAGGCTCCGCCGCCTGGGCCGAAGCCGCGAACAGGAATCCGAGAACACAGGACAGAAAGAGAGCTCTCGACCTCACGGGCAGACCCTCCTGAAGAACAGTTGAAGATTGAACTACCCAGGTGGTTCTACGATGCGAAGGGGGGAAAAGTTTGGTGCCGGATCTACGGCAACGCGCCGCGAGTCGCGCTGCACGTGTTGCGAATGGCACTGCACGTGTGCAATGGGGCATTGCACGCGTGCAACGTCGCGTTGTCCACGTACAACGTCCCGTTGACCGCGAACGATATGGCTCTGAACGCAGTCAGCGTCCCGTTGTTCGCGATCCGTGAGACGCTGCACGCATTCAGAGAGACAGTGTCCGCGTGCCGCGCCTCGTGGATCGCGGTCAGCGCGCCATTGCACCGAGCCGGAGCGCCGCTGACTGCGTTCCCGATCGCGCTGACAGCGTGCAGCGTCTCGCCGATCGCGTGCGACGACCCGCTGACAGCGTGCAGCGCCTAACGGGACGTGTACAACGGGGCATTGCACGCGGTCCACGGGACGGGGGGTGCGGTCGGTGTCGTTCGCATCGCGTGCAATGAGGCTCCGGAGCCGGGCCGTGCGATCTGGAAGGGATGAAAAAAGGGAGCGCGCGGATCGCACGCCCCCCACAGCGGGAATCAGCTTTCGCCGACAGAGGATGGGGTCGAACTCCGGCGCTCCTCAGGCTCGGGAGCCGGTTCGACCGGGGGCTCCGTCGCGGCCGGCCGCTTCCGGCCGCGGAACGGCTGCATCCCGAATTCGACCAGCTTCTCGCTGCGGTTGCCGTAGTGCTCTCGCGCTCCGGTGCGCAGGAGGTCTACCAGGGTCTCTCCCTGGCGCAGCACCTCCTGCAGCGCCTTCGTCGCTTCCTGCTTGGCCGCCGTCGCGGTGGCCTGCTGGAGGTTCAGGCTGCGCGCCTGTTCCAGCAGAGCCTGGAGCTTCCCTCGCGACCCATCGAGGTGTGCGAGGTCGGCCGCGTTGGCGGCCACGGCCGAGAGGACCTGCTCCCAGCCGTTGGTGCGGTTCATGTAGCGTCGTACTCTTGCCATAGGGCGTTCTCCCTTTCCGGAGAATGTCCGCTACCGGAATTGGCAGCAGACTTGTTTGGGGTTACCAAACGCGGGTTACATTAGACCAATGGTCTCAAAATGTCAACACTCCTCGGGCGGTATGCTGTCGCACAGGATCGCGGACCGTGAGCACGACGGGTTGCTCGCGAACCAGGAGCTTTGGATCGACGGCCGGCGCATGCCGGCGGCGGGCGAGCGCGGCGGAGCGGGCCAGGATACTGCTGCGGCGGGCGGAGAAGATCCGGGCCGCGGCCGGAGCTGGCGCCAGCTCCGGCCCCATCTGGAGCGCGAGGCGTACGTCCCCTCGTTCGCTCGCTCATGGATAGTGACGCGCTCATTGCGGAGCACCACAAGTGTTCCACGCCGCCTGCTGTCGGGTAAGCTTCAGGTCCTGCCGCCGACGCCTGACATGGGCGCCCAAGGAGACCTCGGGGCGGGGTGTTGAAGGAGGGACGCCGGGCGGAGCTGCGGGATAGGGCGTGGCACGGGGGCCACACACAACTGCCCGTCTGAATGCGGGGAGTGGCCAAGGGGGCGAAAGGGCCCCCTTGGCGGGTGGGGGAGGCGACGCTACAGCCGGCGATCGCGAGAGGGGAGTAGCGCTAAAGAGGGCACATCCAACTACCGGACATGCAACGACAGGTATAGCTCCCAAGGTCCGACCCGGTGCACGACCGCGTCCAGCCGCTGGGCGAGCAGGAGGTGCCGTGCACGGCGTCGCAGTAGCTGACACCGGTAGGGCACGGGTTCGGCTGGCAGTAGGTGGTCGAGCCGTTGCCGCACCTGACGTAACCGTTAGTGTAAGGACAGTTGATGTCCACGGACGTGCAGGAGCCGTCGCACGTCACCTCGATCTGCGAGCCCATTTGGCACCAAGCCGAGCAGGTCGCCTGGATCGAGTTGCCGCCTTCCAGCCAGAGAGGCTTCGCGGCGTCGCCGCCCAGGGCGACAACTGCTTGCGTCGAGTATCCGATATTGCGGTAAATGTCACTCTGCCTGTGGGTTCCGCTCGGCCCCCTGGAACTTCCCCTTCGCCATCACCACCTGGAAAGTAGCGCCCGCGCTGGCGCTCGGCAACTCGGTCGTGGTCAAGCCGGCCTCGGCCACGCCGCTCTCGGCGCTGCGCCTGGCCGAGCTGGCCCACGAGGCCGGTGTGCCTCCGGGGTGCTCAAGGTGATCCCTGGCGGCGCGGCGGGCTCGGTTCTCTGCGGCCGGGAGCACCCGCCCGGGGATACTTGGACCTGTTTCGGGCGAGTAGAGTGCCGAAATAGGTGCCATCCAAACCTAAACGAAAACAGTGGCTGTGGGCTCCGCTCGGCCCTTTTCACAGCGCGACAACCTCTTCGCCCGCAGGATCTGAGCGGCCCGAGCGTCGCGACAGCGTGTCCGAAGGCCCTCACACGCGGCGCGAGACTCGCCTGCACTTCGTTTTACGGTGTCCATAGATACACTTCCCCTCATTCCCATCGAGAGGGCTGGTTAATGGCTGGCAGAAGGTCCATTTGAGATCGGCCGGCTCGGATCCCCGCTAACCCGCCACCCAAGGCAGCGCGGGCGGGAAGGAGCCCGCGGGAAAGGCGACGTCTCGAATTCCCGCCCGGAGCTCCTCGGCCGCCGTCCGGAAGGCACCCAGAAATTCGCCATAGGCCTGGTGGAGATCGCGGCGGACTTTCTGGCTGGCGGCGTGGAAGAGCGGAGCGGGGAAAAGCGCCAGCCGCTTACTGAAGCTCGCGCAGGCGACTTCTTCACCCTATTGGGCTACTCGACCTATAAAATCGGGAGCGCTGTCCGCCAAAAGCCGCTGGATCAGCTCCTCTTTGAACCGCTCCAGACCTTCAACCTCGTCAGGGCCAATTCCGGCAACTCGGGCGAGCGATCGGGGCTGGCTTACCGCCAGACACGCCCCTGCGCTTCCCAGGAGCCAAACAACCAGGTCCAGAACTCCCTCGTCTTTCCCAGATAGCGCTCAAGGAGGGGCCACAGCTCCCGGATCTCGCGAGGAGAAACAAACGCGAACACGTCGTCCGGCTTGGCCTGCCGCATGAGCTTCCCCACGAGATACGCCCGAGCCTCAGGCTCGTTATCTTCGAGCCCGCGCCGGAACTCCTCGAGAGTCATGTCGCTATCCCAGAGGAAGTACGGCCGGCCTTGCTGATCGACCATCAACTCGGCAGGCGTCGGGTTCAACATGCCACCAGAATAACAAAGCTCGCGGGTGGCGGGCGCTGTCAACACTCCAGGAAGGCTCAACGTGATCCCCGGGCCAGGCGGCGCGGCGGGCTCGGTGCTCGCCCGGCATCCGGACGTGCGCAAGGTCTCCTTCATCGGCGCGGGCAGGAAGGAGCCCGCGGGGGAGGCGACTTCCCGAATTCCGGCCGGAGTAGGTGCCACGCGTTCATCTTGGGCAGGATTGCTTGTGGCTTGAAGGATGCTTCTCAACTGTGAACCTGGCCGCCGAGCCACGGCCCTGACCGGGAGCCCTGGAGCGCGCGCCGACACCCTCGTCGCTCCTACTTCGTCATCGCGCTGGCTTGGAAGGGAGCCGTACCACGCCCGGGATCTCCAGAAAGCCGGAATCGAAGCTCAGGATCCGTTTCACACCGTGGTGCTCCATGACTGCGAGATGGAGCGCATCCCGGGCGGAGATGCTGGCCGAGGAAAGGAGTATCTCCTTGGCCCGCTGCACATCCTGGACATCGACGGGGAAGACATCGTCCACAACCCCGAGGAGAGCATCAAACGCCGGCTGTATCGCAGCCCTGTGAGCACTGGTGGTGTAGCGATGCAGGATTTCCTGGAGCACCTCGGCATCCGTTACCAGGTGTTCCTCGGTTTGAATCAGTTGCTCGAGGAGGAGTTGGGCCTCCTCCTTGTTCGGGTGCGAGGCCCCCACCAGGTACATGGGGATATTGGAGTCAATGAAGATCATCCGGGTGGCTCGGCTCCGTAGCCCTGCTCGATCTCCTTCAGCATCTGTTCGATGTCAGCCGTCGGAAAGCTGTGCCGGACCGCTCTGCGCACGACCTCGAGCTTGTCCTCAACCCGGCGCTCGCGCCGCCGGGCTTCGCGCAACGCCGCGCGGACCCATTCGTCGAGTGTCATCCGCCGCTCCCGGGCGATCTGCTGAATCTCCTGGAGCTCCGAGTCCTCGAGCAGCACCTGAAGCCTTCTACCCATGGGCTGAGGTTAGACGAGCCCGCTCAGGTGAGTCAATCGGGGCCTGCGAGGCACGCCTGTCGCATAAGATCCCGCCCGTGAGCACGATGGCGGGATTGCTCGCGGACCAGGAGCTTTGGATCGACGGCCGGCGCGTGCCGGCGTCGGGCGGCCGCTGCGCTCCGGTCCTCAATCCGGCGACCGGCGAGACCCTCGCCCAGGTGGCCCAGGCCGGCCCCGAGGACGTCGACGCCGCCGTGGCCGCGGCACGGCGGTCCTGGGAGCGGGGCGAATGGCGGAAGGCGAGCGCGGGGGAGCGGGCCAAGGTGCTGCTGCGGCTGGCGGAGAAGATCCGGGATGCGGCCGGGGAGTTGGCGGCGCTGGAGTCGCGCAATGTGGGCAAGCCGGTCCAGGAAGCGCGCGGCGAGATCGGGATGGGCGCCGACTGCTTCCAGTACTACGCCGGCCTCGTCCCCGCGTTCGGCGGGCAGACGGTCCCGGTCGGGGCTCCCGGCACCGGCCTCACTTTCCGCGAGCCGGTCGGGGTGTGCGCCCTGATCGTCCCCTGGAACTTCCCTTTCGCCATCACCACCTGGAAGGTGGCGCCCGCGCTGGCGCTCGGCAACTCGGTCGTGGTCAAGCCGGCTTCGGCCACGCCGCTGTCCGCCTTGCGCTTGGCCGAGCTGGCCCACGAGGCCGGCGTGCCTCCGGGAGTGCTCAACGTGATCCCCGGGCCGGGCGGCGCGGCGGGCTCGGCGCTCGCCCGGCACCCGGACGTGCGCAAGGTCTCCTTCACCGGCTCGACCGAGGTCGGCGTCGAGGTCCTGCGGCTGGCGGCCGGCGACGTCAAGCGCGTCTCCCTGGAGCTGGGCGGCAAGTCGGCCAGCCTGATCTTCGCCGACGCCGATCTGGACAAGGCCGGGGCGTCGGTCTCCGGCTCGTTCGGCAACGCCGGGCAGGACTGCTGCGCCCGCAGCCGCGTCCTGGTCGAGCGGGCGGTCTACGACGAGGTCGTCGAGCGCTTCGTCGAGCACACGCGGGCGATCCGCCTCGGCGATCCCCTGGACGAGGCGACCGGGATGGGCTCGCTGATCTCCCCGGAGCACCGCGAGCGCGTCGACGGCTACGTGCGGCGGGGCGTCGAGCAGGGGGCGAAGCTGTGCATCGGCGGGAGGACGAAGAGCGGCGACCCCTTCGACCGCGGCAGCTTCTACGAGCCGGCGGTCTTCTGCGACGTCGAGCCGGACATGGTCATCGCCCAGGAGGAGATCTTCGGGCCGGTGGTCGCGATCCTGCCGTTCGACTCCGAGGAGGAGGCGATCCGCCTCGCCAACAGCACGATGTACGGCCTCTCCGGATCGCTCTGGACGCGCGACGTCGGCCGGGCGCTGCGGGTCGTCCGCGCGGTGGAGACGGGCGTCCTGTCGGTCAATTCGAGCTGGAGCGTCCACCTGGAGATGCCTTTCGGCGGCGTCAAGCGGAGCGGCGTCGGGCGCGAGCTGGGTCCCTCGGCGCTGGAGCACTACAGCGAAACCAAGAGCGTGTTCATCGCGTCGGAGTAACCCTCATGAGCGACAGGATGAGCGACAAGCCGGTCCCCGGCATGCTGGCCCTCAAGGAGCTGGGCGGCCTCGTCGAGAGCGGCGAGGTCGAGACGGTGCTGACGGTCTTCCCGGACATGTACGGCCGCCTGATGGGCAAGCGGATCACCGGCCACTTCTTCCTGGAGGAGGCGGCCGAAAAGGGCATGCACGTCTGCGACTACCTGCTGGCCTGCGACATGGAGATGGACGTGATCCCCGGCTACAAGTACACGAGCTGGGAGACCGGCTATGGCGACTTCCACTGCGTGCCCGACCTGGCGACCCTGCGCTGGGCCTCCTGGCTGCCGAAGACCGCCCTGGTGCTGTGCGACCTCCTCGACCACCACGAGAAGCCGGTCGAGGTCTCGCCGCGCCGGATGCTCCAGCGCCAGCTCGACCGGGCGCGCGAGGCCGGCTTCACGGTGATGGGCGGCACGGAGATCGAGCTCTACGTCTTCGACGACAGCTTCGCCGAGGCGAAGGCGAAGAGCTACCACGACCTGCGGCCCATGGGGTTCTACAACGAGGACTACCACATCCTCCAGGGGACCAAGGAGGACGACTTGGTCGGCGCCATCCGCCGCCATCTCGACCTGAGCGGCGTGCCGGTCGAGTTCAGCAAAGGGGAGGCCGGGCTCGGGCAGCAGGAGATCAACCTCCGCTACAGCGAGGCGCTGACGCAGGCCGACCGCAACGTGGTCTACAAGCACGCCGCCAAGGAGATCGCCTGGTCGCAGGGCAGGTCCGTGACCTTCATGGCGAAGTGGGACGAGAAGCACACCGGCTCCAGCGCCCACATCCACCTCAGCCTCTGGGACGAGGACGGCCGGAAAGGCCAGTTCGCCGGCGACCGGCCGACCGGTCCGCCTATGAATCCAATCATGGCGAGCGACACGTTCCGCTGGTTCCTGGGGGGATGGATGAAGCACGCGCGGGCGCTGTCCGCCTGCTACGCCCCCTACGTCGCTTCCTATAAGAGATACCAGGCGCGCTCCTGGGCGCCGACCGCCATCGCCTGGAGCTACGACAACCGCACCGCCGGCTTCCGGGTGGTGGGCCATGGCCCGTCGCTGCGCATCGAGTGCCGCATCCCCGGCGCCGATGCCAACCCCTACATCGCCTACGCCGCGGCCCTCGCCGCCGGCCTCGACGGCATCCATAACCGGATCGAGCCGCCGGAGGTCTTCCAGGGCGACCTCTACTCGGCCCAGGAGCTGCCGCGCGTGCCCTTCACTCTGCGCGAAGCGATCGGAGAATTCGAGCGGAGCGACATGGCGCGCGAGGCCTTCGGCGAGGACGTGTTCGAGCACTACCTCCACTTCCTGCGCACCGAGCAGCGGAAGTTCGACGAGGTGGTGACCTGCTGGGAGCGGGCGCGGTATTTCGAGAGGGCGTGACGCATGCGTTTGGAAAATAAAGTGGCTCTCATCACGGGCGCCGGCTCGGGGATCGGGCGGGAGACGGCGCTCCTCTTCGCCCGCGAGGGCGCCCGGGTCGTAGTGGTGGACGTCAACGACACGGCCGGCGAGGCGGTGGCGGCCGAGCTGAGGTCGGCCGGCGGGCAGGCGGTCTACGTACACGCCGACGTGTCGAAGGCCGCGGACGCCGAAGGGATGGTCCGCGCCGCCGAGGCGAGCTTCGGCCGGCTCGACGTGCTGTTCAACAACGCCGGGATCTCCCACGCCAAGGACGACGACGCCGTGACGACCGAGGAAGAGGTATGGGACCTCACGATGAACATCAACCTCAAGGGGGTCTTCCTCGGCTGCAAGTACGGAATCCCGGCGCTGCGGCGGGCGGGAGGCGGCTCGATCATCAACACCGCGTCGTTCGTGGCGCTCCTGGGAGCGGCCACGCCGCAGCTCGCCTACACCGCCAGCAAGGGGGGCGTCCTCGCCCTGACCCGCGAGCTGGCGGTGATCCACGCCCGCGAGAACATCCGCGTCAACGCCCTCTGCCCCGGCCCGCTGCGCACCGAGCTGCTGATGAAGTATCTGGACACCGAGGAGAAGCGCCAGCGCCGGCTCGTCCACATCCCCATGGGCCGCTTCGGAGAGGCTCACGAAATCGCCAGGGCCGCCCTCTTCCTGGCCTCCGACGAGTCCTCCTTCACCACCGGCGCCACCTTCCTGGTGGACGGCGGGATCACGGCGGCGTACGTGACGCCGGAGTAAACGGCCCTATACTACGGGTGACTCGCACCAGGAGAACCCGTGCAGAAAACGACGGCCCGCAACAGGCTCATCGTCACCACGCTCCTTTTCGCAATAGGGGGTGTCCTGGGCGTCTTCCCCGCTCTCTTCTCGCCGATGATGTTCGACGCCCCGGGCTCCACGCAGAACCCCTTCACGGTGGCCCTCTTCCTGAGCGTGCTCTCGTTTCCTGTCGTCTGCCTGTTGTCGATCGTGGTCTCGTGGGTGCTGTATGCCCTCGACCGGCTTCGGGCAGCCTGGCTCTTCGCGCTGAGCCCGCTGGTCCCGATCGTCCTCGGCGCCCTGGCCCTGACCGGCCTGCAACTGCTGCACGGAGGCAGCTTCAGCGGCTGACTCGCGGCGGCGAACCCGCGCCGAATCTCGCGCTTTGTTCCCGGATGCTGTAACATCCCCCTCCTCTCGGAGGGTACAAGAGTCGTGCTACGATGCCAGGAGAGCGCTGGAAGGGGGGAGCCATGGCCGTTCACAACACCGCGCGCCGCAAGCTCACCTACGAGGACTACCTGCTGTTCCCCGAGGATGGGAACCGGCACGAAATCCTCGATGGGGAGCACTACGTGAGCCCGGCTCGCACCCCATTGCACCAGCAGATCGTCGTGACCTTGACGCTCTGGCTCGGCTCTTTCGTTCGAGAGCATCGCCTCGGTCGTCTTCTGATCGCACCGACGGACGTGGTGCTGTCCGAGCACGACGTCACCCAGCCCGACCTCCTCTTCATCTCCAATGAACGCTCGGAGATCCTGACCGAGAAGAACATCCAGGGGGCTCCGGACCTCGTGATCGAAGTCCTCTCGGAGAGCACCCGCCGCACGGATGAGGGAATCAAGCGGGAGCGGTATGAACAGTTGGGTGTGCAGGAGTACTGGATCGTCGACCGCTGGCGCCGGTCGGTCCGCGTCTATCGACGTCAGGAGAGGCGGTTCGAGCTGGCCGTGGAGCTGACGGCCGGCGCGGGAGACCACCTGACGAGCCCTCTTCTGCCAGGCTTCGACCTCCCGATCGCCGAGATCTTCGTGTAGCTCGTCCGCTATCCCTTCAGGAGCTGCCGCAGCACGTAGTGCAGGATGCCGCCGTGGCGGTAGTACTGCACCTCCTGCGGGGTGTCGAGCCGCACCCGGGCCTTGAATTCGGTGATCTTGCCGTTCTCGTCTGTGGCGCGGACGGTCACCTCGCGGCCGTGCTTGAAGTCGGTCTTCACGCCTTCAGCCAGACCTGTGATGTCGTAGACCTCGTAGCCGGTCAGGCCGAGGCCGGCCGCGTTCTGGCCGTCGATGAATTCCAGCGGCGCGATCCCCATGCCGACCAGGTTGCTGCGGTGGATGCGCTCGAAGCTCTCGGCGATCACCGCGCGGACCCCCTGGAGACGCGGGCCCTTGGCGGCCCAGTCGCGCGAGGAGCCGGTGCCGTACTCCTTGCCGGCCAGGACCACGGTCGGCACGCCTTCGGCGACGTACTTCATGGCCGCGTCGTAGATCGACAGCGGCTCGCCGTCCGGCAGGTGCAGGGTAAAACCGCCTTCGATCTCGGGGACCATCTTGTTGCGGATGCGCACGTTGGCGAAGGTGCCGCGCATCATGACCTCGTGGTTGCCCCGCCGCGCGCCGTAGGAGTTGAAGTCCTTGGGCGCCACGCCGTGCTCAGTCAGGTACTTGCCCGCCGGGCTGACCGCCTTGATCGAGCCGGCGGGTGAGATGTGATCAGTCGTGATGCTGTCGCCGAAGACCCCCAGCGCGCGGGCTCCCCGGACATCCTCGACCGGCGCCGGCTCGGCCGGCATGCCGACGAAGTAGGGGGGCAGCCGGACGTAGGTCGATTCGGGAGCCCAGGCGTAGGTATCCCCTTCCGGGATCTCCAGGCTGTTCCAGCGCTCGTCGCCGGCGAAGACGTCACCGTACTCCTTCTTGAACATCTCGGAGTGCAGAGAACGGAGGACGGTCTCCTCGACCTCCTTGCGGGTCGGCCAGATGTCCCGCAGATAGACCGGCTGGCCGTCCTTGCCGGTACCGAGCGGCTCGCTCTGCAGGTCGACGTCGATCCGCCCGGCGAGGGCGTAGGCCACGACCAGCGGCGGGGAAGCCAGATAGTTGGCGCGCACGTCGGTGTTGATCCGCCCCTCGAAGTTGCGGTTGCCGGACAGCACCGCGACCGCCACCAGGTTGCGCTCCTCGATGGCCTGCGAGATCGCCGTGGGCAGCGGGCCGCTGTTGCCGATGCAGGTGGTGCAGCCGTAGCCCACGAGGTGGAAGCCGAGCGCCTCCAGGAAGGGCGTGAGCCCGGCCTCGCGGTAGTACTCGGTGACCACCTTGGAGCCCGGCGCCAGGCTGGTCTTGACCCACGGCTTCGTCTGGAGCCCCCGCTCGACCGCCTTCCTGGCGAGCAGGCCGGCGGCGATCATCACCGACGGATTCGAGGTGTTGGTGCAGCTCGTGATGGCGGCGATCACCACCGAACCGTCCTGAAGGTGGTGCGCCGCCGCGTCGGCCCCCGTGGTCGCGACCTCGGCTTCGGCCACGGCCGTGCCCGCGGCGGTGCCGCCCATGAACTGCATCCCGGCGCCCGGCTGGCGGACCTTGCCCGTCTTGCCGGCGGCGGTCATCCCTTCCAGCTCCTTGAGGAAGGAGGGCTTGACGTCCGAGAGGCGCACCCGGTCCTGCGGCCGGCGCGGGCCGGCGAGGCTCGGCTCGACCGTGCGGAGGTCGAGCTCCAGGGTGTCGGAGTAGACCGGCTCCGGGCTGTCCGCCGTATGGAAGAGCCCCTGCTCCTTCATGTAGGCCTCGACCAGCGCCACCTGCTCGGCCGCCCGGCCGGTGAAGGTCAGGTAGTCGAGGGCGACCTGGTCCACCGGGAAGATGCCGCAGGTCGCGCCGTACTCGGGCGCCATGTTGGCGATCGTCGCGCGGTCGGCGAGCGGCAGGGTGGAGAGGCCGGAGCCGAAGAATTCGACGAATTTGCCCACGACCCCCTTCTTGCGCAGCATCTCGGTCACCGTCAGCACGAGGTCGGTGGCGGTCGCGCCCTCGGGCAGCTCGCCGGAGAGGCGGAAGCCGACCACCTGCGGGATCAGCATGGAGACCGGCTGGCCGAGCATGGCCGCCTCGGCCTCGATGCCGCCCACGCCCCAGCCGAGGACGCCGAGGCCGTTGACCATGGTGGTGTGCGAGTCGGTCCCCACCAGGGTGTCCGGGTAGGCGTAGGTCTCGCCGCCCACGTCGCCGGTCATCACCACCCGGGCCAGGTACTCCAGGTTGACCTGGTGGACGATGCCGGTGTCCGGCGGCACGACTTGGAAGTTGTCGAACGCCCGCTGGCCCCAGCGCAGGAAGGCGTAGCGCTCCTTGTTGCGCTCGAACTCCCGCTCGGCGTTGATCAGGAAGGCCGCGGCGCTGCCGTACTCGTCGACCTGCACGGAGTGGTCGATGACCAGCTCGACCGGCTGCAGAGGGTTGATGCGCTTCGGATCGCCGCCCATCGCGGCCATGGCGTCGCGCATGGCGGCGAGGTCGACCACGGCGGGAACGCCGGTGAAGTCCTGGAGCAGGACGCGGGCGGGCATGAAGGCGATCTCGCGCGACGGCGCCGCCTTCGGGTCCCAGGTCGCCAGCGCCTCGATCTCCTCCGCGTTCACCACCTCGCCGTCCTCGCGGCGCAGCAGGTTCTCGAGCAGGACGCGCAGGGCGAAGGGGAGCCGCGAGACGTTCCAGCCCCGCGTCTCCAGCGCGCTCAGGCGGGCCAGCCGGACCTCGCGCCCGCCCACCGTCAGGGTCGAGCGGCTTCCAAAGCTATCTTTCATGGACTTTCTCCTCTCCTGCGGTCCCACGGGCCGGGGCCTACAAGATATCAGCTCCCCCTGCCTTTCTCCCAGGGCTGGGCGGGGATAAGATGGGTCCATGCCGGACGCCGCCTCCTCCGATCTCAACGCTCCGGTGCTGCTGGTGGCGATGCCGCAGGTGCTCGACCCGTTCTTCCACCGCAGCGTCGTGCTCCTGATCCAGCATGAGGACGAGGGGAGCTTCGGCTTCATCATCAACCGGACCACGGGGATCAGGATCCATGAGATCCTCAAGGGGATGGAGGTCGGCTGGCAGGGCGGGGCGGCGGCGGTGGCCCACTTCGGAGGGCCGGTCCAGCCGCAGCTCGGCACGGTGCTCTTCGCGCCCGGCGAGATCGAGACCGAGGCCGCGACCGAGGTCCTCCCCGGCATCTCGCTGACGCAGCACATCGGCGACCTCGTCCGGCTGGCGGAAGCCCCTCCGGAGCAGTTCCGCCTCCTCCTCGGCTACGCCGGATGGGGTGCCGGGCAGCTCATCGAAGAGATTCTCCGCAACGACTGGCTCACCGCCCCGGTCCACAGCGACCTGGTCTTCGCGGACGATCCCGATCAGGTCTGGGCCGACGCCCTGCGGTCTGTGGGCGTGGACCCCGCGGCGCTCCCCTCCTGGACGCAGGACGGGGGCGGGGAGACGACGAACTGAAGCGTCCGCACCGTCGGCGGCGGAGCGCCAAGGGCGGCGCGGAGGCTCCTCCGGGCGGCGCTCCTCGCCGTCCCCGGATGAAGACCGAGCACCACCACTCGGCCGGCGGGCTGGTCGTCCACGGCTCCCGCGTCCTCCTCATCTCCACCCAGAAAGGGCGCCGCTGGCAGCTTCCCAAGGGGCACATCGAAGAGGGGGAGACTCCCGAGCAGGCCGCGGTCCGCGAGGTGCGGGAGGAGACCGGAGTCGATGGCCGCATCGTCGCTCCGCTCCCCGGCGTCGAGTACTGGTTCATGGACAAGGGCCCCTGCCGCATCCACAAGAAGGTCGACTACTTCCTCCTCGAATACGTGAGCGGCAACGCCGCGGACTTCGACGCCGACGAGGTCTCCGGCACCGGGTGGTTCTCCTGGGAGACCGGGATCTCCCGGCTCACCTTCGAGAACGAACGCAAGGTGGCGCGCCGCGCCCGGGAGATCCTCGAGAAGGATCAGGAGCCCGCGCCCGCCCGCGAAAAGGCCGCCGCCCGGATTCCAGGCGAGATCCCCGCCGAGACGGGGCCGTGAGATCCCGCCTGCTGTAAGATCGCCGCGAAAACCGGGGAACCCCTCGATGACGCGCGCACTGCTCCAGATCGTCCTCAACGGCTTCGCCCTGTGGCTCGCCTCGGAGCTGGTCCCGGGCATCCACTACACGGGCGACCTCCTCTACCTGCTGCTCGCCGGGCTGGTGCTCGGGCTGATCAACCTGCTGGTCAAGCCGATCGTCTCGTTCTTCTCGTTCCCGCTGATCGTCGTCACTCTCGGGCTCTTCTACCTGGTGATCAACGGGCTCGTGCTGCTGCTCGCCGACTCCCTGCTGGAAGGCTTACAGATCGACGGCTGCGCCCCGGCGATCCTCGGCGGACTGGTGATCGCGGCGGTCAACTGGCTCGTGCGGGCCTTCACGTCCGACAAGGAATAGAGGGAGAGGATGGCGGGAATCACCCCGGCGCGGGCGCGGAGGGAGCCGCTGCGGGCGAAGCGCGAGCGGACCGCGGAGATCGTGGCCCGGCTCCGGCGCGAGTACCCGGACACCCGCTGCGCCCTGGACTTCCAGACGCCGCTCCAGCTCCTGGTGGCGACCGTGCTCTCGGCGCAGTGCACCGACAAGCGGGTCAACGAGGTGACGCCGGCGCTCTTCCGGCGCTATCCCACGGCCCAGGGCTACGCCGGAGCGGACCTGACGGAGCTGGAGGAGATGGTCCGCACCACCGGCTTCTACCGCAACAAGGCGCGGGCCCTGAAGGCGCTCGGCCAGGCCCTGACCGCGGATCACGGAGGCGAGGTCCCGGCCGAGATGGAAGCGCTGAACCAGCTCCCCGGGGTCGGCCGCAAGACCGCCAACGTGGTCCTGGGCAATGCCTTCGGCAAGAACGAGGGGGTGGTGGTCGACACTCACGTCCAGCGCCTCTCCCGCCGCCTGGGAATGACCCAGCAGACCGATCCCGAGAAGATCGAGCGCGACCTGATGGAGCTGGTGCCGCGAGAGGACTGGACAGTCTTCTCCCACCTCCTGATCGACCACGGCCGGAAGATCTGCAAGGCGCGCAAGCCCGACTGCCCGGTCTGTCCGGTGGCGGACCTCTGCCCGTCGGCGGAGGTGTGAGCCCCCTCCCCTTGGCCCCTCCCCCGCGGAGCGGGAGAGGGGAAGCGCCTCATGCATGGATCGGAATAGGATAGAGCGCATGGCAGCCATGACGGAAGGCAAGATCGCGGTGATCACCGGCGCCAGCGCCGGCATCGGGGCGGCGACGGCCACGGCTCTGGCCCGCGCCGGCTTCCGGGTGTTCCTCGGCGCCCGGCGCCTGGACCGCCTGCGCGAGGTGGCCGCGTCGATCGGAGAGAGCGCGACCGCCCTGCCGCTCGACGTGACGGACGAAGGGAGCGTGGCGTCTTTCGTCAACGGGCTCCCGCCGGTCCTGCACCTGCTGGTCAACAACGCCGGAGCGGCCTTCGGGCTCGATCGGATCGAGACCGCGAGCGACGACTCCTGGAAGGCGATGTGGGAGATCAACGTGCTCGGCGTGCTGCGCACGACGCGCGCCCTGCTCCCCGCCCTGGAAGCTTCGGGCGACGGCCACGTCGTCAACGTGGGTTCGACCTCCGGCTTCGAGACCTATGCCGGCGGGGCCGGCTACACGGGCACCAAGCACGCCGTGCGCGCCTTCACACGGACGCTGCGCATGGAGCTCCTGGGCCGGCCCGTGCGGGTGACCGAGGTCAACCCGGGCCTGGTCGAGACGGAGTTCTCGCTGGTGCGCTTCGCCGGCGACGCCGAACGGGCGAAATCGGTCTATCAGGGCCTCGATCCGCTGACCCCCGAGGACATCGCCGAGTGCGTGGTCTGGGCGGCGACCCGTCCCTCGCACGTCAACGTCGACGAGATCGTGGTGCGCCCGCGCGACCAGGCCACCGCCACCCTGGTCCACCGCCGGGAGGAGAAGGGATGAGCCCCTCCCGCCGTGCAGCCATCCTGCTGATCGTCTTCCTTGGCGCCGCGGCCGTGCTCGCGGCCTGCGACCCGCTCGCCTCGCGCCGCTCCCCGGGCGAGCGGCTCTATCGCGAGCACTGCGCCAAGTGCCACGGCATCGACGGCTCGGGGAACACTCCGGCCTACATGGGCAACCCCTACGCCGATCTGACCGACAGCAACTGGAAGTACGGTGACAACCAGGGGGCGATCGCCAGCACGATCGAGAAAGGCATCTTCGGCCAGATGCCTCCGTTCCCCCAGCTCAGCGACGAGGAGGTCGACGATCTGGCCCGCTACGTGCTCGGACTCCGCGGAACGGCCCGTTGAGGTGGCTCGCGCTCTCTCTGATCCTGACGCTGCTCGCCGCCTGCGGAGGCACGCAGGAGCGCAGCGCGCCCAACCTGTACAAGCAGTACTGCGTCCGCTGCCACGGCGCTCAGGGCCAGGGCCCCCGCCGTCCGGTCAAGCTGTATCCTCGTCTGAACCTCCTCACCTCGCCGATGGTCCTCCAGGGGGACCGCGCCGCCGTGCGGCAGCGGATCGCCGATGGGCACGGGCCGATGCCGGCCTTCTACCGCCGGCTCACCCGGGAGGAGATCGAGAAGCTCGTCGAATTCACGCTCGAGCTCCCTTCGCGGAAGGCAGGCCCGTGACATGGACCCCCAGAGACTGAAAGACGCCTATCAGCAGCTCCAGGCCCTCGACGACCGGCTCACCCACAAGGTCCGCCCCCGTCCGGGCGGAGCGCTGGTCCGTCCCACGCCCGAGATGCTCGAGCAGAATCTGCGCGACCTCGCCACCTACACGGTGGAGCTCAAGGAGGTCGTCCAGGAGCTGTTCCTGGCCATCGCCGGCAAGCCCAAGCCGCCGGATCAGACCACCTGAGAAGGCACGGCGGTTGCACGGCTCCATGGCGGGGAGGTGCGACTTCGCGCCTCGAAGGAGGACGCATGAGAGCCAAGGCACGTCTTTTCGGGCATCCCATCCACCAGATGTTGATCGTCTTTCCTCTCGGCCTGCTGGGCACGTCTCTGCTCTTCGACATCGCCCACCTGGTGAGCGGCAACCCCCAGTGGGCGGAGATCGCTTTCTGGCTGATCGTGGTCGGCATCCTGAGCGGCCTGATCGCGGCGGTGTTCGGCCTCATCGACTGGCTGCCGATCCCCTCCGGCACGCGGGCCAAGCGGATCGGCGCCCTGCACGGCATTGGCAACGTGATCGTCGTCGGGCTCTTCGCCCTGAGCTGGCTCCTGCGGCAGGACGACCCTGGCGCGGCGGGCGGCCTGGAGGTCGGCCTCTCCGCGGTCGCCGTGGCGCTCTCGCTGGTGACCGGCTGGCTCGGCGGCGAGCTGGTCGACCGCCTCGGCGTCGGCGTCGACGAGGGCGCCCACCTCGACGCTCCCAGCTCCCTCTCCGGCCGTCCCGCAACCGAGGGAGCGGCGGCGCCCGTTCAGACCGGCCGCCGGTGAAGAGCGCCGTGTTACCATCGCCCTGAAGGGTGGGTGGCTGGGCGGTTTTGAACGGTATGGACGAGAGTCACTGTTGCACCGGCTCGGTGCTTTCCAACGATCGGCAGCCCTCGGCGCCCGGCGCGCGAGGGCTCGGCGCCGGCTCCTGATGCGGCACGCCTGAGGCGCGCCGTCCGCCGCGCTTCCCGAGCCCCCCGAGCCAGACGGCGCGTGAGGGCTCAGGAGGCGGGCGATGTTCTTCCTCACATCCATCCTCGACCGGCCGGTCCAGGGGAAGACCGGCGAGCCGATCGGCAAGCTCGAAGACCTGATCGTCCGCATCGGCGTCGATCCCTATCCGCCGATCGCCGGCCTCATCGTGCGCGACGGCCGCCGGCGCTTCTTCGTGCCCGCCCGCCATCTGCAGGCGCTCAACGGCGCAGCCAAGCTCTCCTCCTCGACGGTCGACCTGCAGCCGTTCTCCCGCCGCGACGGCGAGGTCCTGCTGCGCCGCGACGTGCTCGACCACCAGCTCATCGACATCACAGGCCGGCGGATCATCCGCGTCAACGACGTTCAGCTCACCCCGTTCGAGGGGAGCTACCGGGTGATCGGCGTGGACGTCAGCCCGCAGGCCCTGCTGCGCAGGCTGGGGCCGCGCATGCTCGCCGGCCGCATCGTCGGCCGGCAGGTCATCGACTGGTCCGACGTCCAGTACCTGGCGAGCGCCGCGCCCGTCCAGCTCCGGGTCTCCTACGACCGGCTCGCCGAGCTGAACCCGGTCGACCTCGCGCGCATCGTCGACGCCCTCTCCTACCGCGAGAGCGCCGAGATCGTCGCCGCTCTCGACGAAGAGATGGCCGCCGAGACCCTGGAAGAGGTCAGCGACGAGCGCGTGGCCGACCTGCTCGAAGGGATGGACCGCGAACGCGCCGCCGACATCCTGGAAGAGATGACCCCGGCGGCCGCGGCCGATGCTCTGGAAGACCTGGGCGAGGACGTGGCAGGGCAGCTCCTCGCCAAGATGGAGCCCGAGGAGGCCGCGGACGTCCAGGCCCTCCTGGCCTACGACGAGGACAGCGCCGGCCGCATCATGACCACTCACTTTGTGCGCATCCGCGAGGGGGCCACGGTCGGCGACGCTCTCGCCACGATTCGCTCCCTGGAGGACGTCCCGGACCCCCTGCTCGCCGTGTACGTGGTGGCCGCGGAAGATCCCGACCGCCTGCGGGGGCTCGTGCGGCTGCGCAACCTGATTCTCGCCGACCCCGCCACCTCGCTGGCCGAGGTGATGGACGGCGACGTGCCCACCGTCCACCCCGAGGACCAGGCGGAGGACGCCGCGCGCGTCCTCGCCGAGTACAACCTGCTCGCCGTGCCGGTGCTCGGCAAGGAGGACGGGCGCCTGCTCGGGATCGTCACCGTGGACGACGCTCTCGCCGTGCTGCTGCCCGAGGTCTGGCAGCGCCGCGGCCGGGCGCTCGCCGCCTAGGGGGAGCCCAGAAGGGGAGGACGATGGCCGCCGACCCGACGACCACCGGCCGGCTGGAGACGGCGGCCGAGCCCGGGCCCCGCCGCCGTCCGTTCCTGCGCCGGCTCTGGCCCTACCTCGCGGCGCTGGGCCCCGGTCTGCTCGCGGCCAGCGCCGGCAACGACGCCGGCGGCATCGCCACCTACGCCTCGGCCGGCGCCTCCTACGGCTACGGCCTGCTCTGGGCCATGGTGATCGTCACGATCTTCGTCGGCGTGGTGCAGGAGATGAGCGCCCGCATGGGCGCCGTGACCGGCAAGGGGTTCTCCGATCTGGTGCGCGAGACCTTTTCCCTGCGCGCGACGGCCCTGATCCTGCTGACCCTGCTGATCGCCAACACGGGAATCATCGTGTCGGAGTTCATCGGCATCGCGGCGGCGGCCGAGCTGTTCGGCGTCAGCCGCTACGTCGCCGTGCCGGTCGCCGCGATCCTGGTCTGGTTGCTGGTGACGCGCGGCTCCTACGGCTGGGTGGAGAAGATCTTTCTCGCCCTCACCCTCGCGTTCCTGGCCTACTTCGGCGCCGCCTTCCTCGCCCGGCCCGACTGGAGCGCCGTGCTGGAGGGGACGACCCGCCCCGTTCCCAGGCTGGAGCTGGGCTATCTCCACCTGCTGATCGCGCTGATCGGCACGACGATCTCCCCCTACATGCAGCTCTATGTCCAGTCGTCGGTGGTCGAGAAGGGGGTCGCGCCGGAGGACTACCGCTACACGCGCTTCGACGTGATCGTCGGCACCCTGTTCGCCGGCCTGGTCGCGGCGTTCATCATCATCGCGACCGCGGCCACGCTCCACCCGCGGGGGATCGAGATCGAGACGGCGGCGCACGCGGCCCAGGCCCTGGAGCCGATCGCCGGGCGCTACGCGGGCGTCCTCTTCGGGCTCGGCCTCCTGGGCGCCTCGCTCCTCGCGGCGGGCGTCCTCCCCCTTTCGACGACCTACATGATGAGCGAGGCCCTCGGCTTCGAGCGCGGGGTCTCCCGCACCTGGGAGGAGGCGCCGATCTTCATGGGCCTGTTCACCGGGCTGATCGTGCTCGGCGCGGCCGTGGCGCTGATCCCCGGCCTGCCGCTGATCCAGGTGCTGGTGGGAGTCTACGTCCTCAACGGTCTGCTCCTGCCCATCGAGCTCTTCGCGATCCTGCGCCTGGTCAACGACCGCGAGCTGATGGGCCCGCACGTCAACCACCCCCTCCACAACCTCCTCGCCTGGGGGATCGCCATTCTCGTCAGCGTCCTCTCCCTGGCGCTGATCGTCCTGACGGTCCTTGGGTGGCTCGGGGTGGTATAAGAAGGCATGCTCCGTCCCCGTCTCGACACGCTTCCGGAGCCGCAGAGGAGCCTCTGGAGCGAGCTCGCGGACCTACCTCCCGGGTTTGTGCTCTATGGGGGGACCGCCTTGGCTTTACGCCTCGGGCACCGAGTGTCGGAAGACTTCGACTTCTTCTCCCCCAACGAGCTCCTGCCAGACGAGCTTGAACGCCGGATTCCTTTCCTCGCCGGCAGCATGCGGCTCCAATCCTCTCCAAATACCCTGGTGTCACGGGTAGAGAGAGACGGCCCCATAAAAGTCTCCTTCTTTGGCGGGTTGAGCCTCCGACGCGTACGGGACCCGGAGCCTGCTGAGGATACCGGCGTGCTCGTAGCCTCTCTGCTGGACTTGGCGGCCACCAAGGTCAAGGTCGTCCAGGACCGGGCGGAGGCCAAGGATTACCTAGACATCAGCAGGATCCTTGAAGAGAAGATCGACCTCAGGAGCGCTCTGGGGGCGGCGCTCGCCGTCTACGGACCGTCCTTCAACCCCCTCGTCAGCTTGAAGGCTCTCAGCTACTTTGGGGATGGGGACCTCCGTTCGCTGCCGCCGGAGGTCTGTTCCGGGCTGCTGGAGGCAGTTCGGAGAGTCGATCCGACAGCCCTGCCGGAGGTGCAGCCTCTCCCTGGAGGGCTCGCCCCATGAGAGAGCTGGAGCAAGTCGCATCCCGCCTTTTCTGGTGGAAGTCTCCGGCGGAAGCTCTGGCCGATCCCTACCGGTTCCTGGCCCAGGTCATGGTCTACGGCACGCCCGAGGATCTGGCCATTGCCCGTCGCCATTTCCCCGAGAGCGAATTCCGGAAAGCACTCGCCGAGCCGCCCGTGGGTCTGTTCGATCCGCGCTCGTGGGCGTACTGGCACGTCGCCTTCGGTCTTGAGCCCCCGCCCGAGCTGCCGCGGCGCAAGCTTTGAGTGCTCACTTCGGACCCGACAGCCGGGTGTCGGCCTGGTCGTAGTCGGGCATCTGCACGATGAGGCCGAAGTCGGGGGTGTTGCGCGACCAGCCGGCGATGAGCTGCTTCTTGTAATCCCGGAGGAAGAAGAAGAACGGGTCGCGGGGATCGGCGTCGACGATCTGCAGGTCGGTGCCGTCCATGGTCAGCTTGCCGAAGCGCAGGGTGCCGCCCTTGAAGTACATGTAACCCTCGGCGTCGGAGTCCGGAGGCGAAAGGTCTTTCCCCCCGCCGTTCCCGAAAATCTGGACGATGTGGTTTTTCTCCACCCGCACCGCCGTGAGCTTTCCCCGGATGCGCGGCGGCGGCAGCATGTTGGCCGGATCGAGAAAGATGTCGTTGTCTTTCATGGTCAGCCCGCGCGCTCCCTCGGTGTTGATGACCTCTGACATCTCCACGTCGAAGAGGTCCAGCAGCTCCTTGACGGGCAGATCTCCCGCCTTCATCTTGACCGGATGAAGGCGGATCATTCCCTCAGGGGTCACTGAGACCTCCGACAGGGTCTCGAAGTGGACGGGGATCTTTTTCTTCAGCCGCCCGGACTGTCGAACCTTGCCGTCCTCGATGGCGAGCTCCAGGTTTTCCAGCGGAGCCTTGGGATAGTTGAAGGTCACGTCGTTCATCAGCCGCTGGAGGCTCGCCGGAGTGGCGGCGATCTCAGCGCTGTCGATGCTCATCTCGAACGACGACGGCTCGTCGAAGAACGGGGCCTCGCCCTCCTGCGTCGGCCGCAGCTCCCCTGTGAGGCTTCGGATCTCGAGGACGACTCCCGGGAGCGCCTGCAGATGAACGTTCTTCATCTCCGTCCGCGGATTCCCGCCGCGCTTCCGAGGGGGCGCGGTCTCGGACGGAACGCCCGCTCGGCGGCCGGAAGGGCGATCGCCGCCGCATCCTGCCAGCGCCAAGAGTTCCATCGCCACACTCAACAGACAGGCGGAACCTCGATCCGTCATCGCACTCTCCTCCTCTCCCTTCTCCTACGGACCGGCCGCTGATATACCAGCACAGCGCCATGACGATTCACTCGCAAAATCCTGGCCAGACCTCCCCCCGGACACCCCTTCCCGTGGACGAGGCCCTGCCCGAGCTGGTTTCCACCTTGCGGGATGGACCGTCCGCCGTCCTGATCGCGCCAACCGGAACGGGCAAGACCACGCGGGTGCCTCCCGCCCTGCTGGCCGCGGGGATCTCCAAAGGGGAGCGGATCGTCATGCTGGAGCCTCGGCGCATCGCGGCCCGGGCGGCGGCGCGGCGGATGGCCGAGGAGGGGGGGTGGAGGCTCGGGGAGGAGGTCGGCTATCAGGTGCGGTTCGACAACCGCTCGGGACCGGGCACCCGCATCCTCGTCGTGACCGAGGGGATCCTCGTCCAGCGGCTCCAGGCCGACCCGTTCCTAGAGGACGTCGGCGCCGTCCTCTTCGACGAGATCCACGAGCGAAGCCTCCACACCGACCTCTCGCTTGCCATGGTGAGGCGGGTGCAGCGAGAGGTCCGCCCCGACCTGCGGGTCGTCGCCATGTCCGCCACCGTGGACCCCGGACCGATCGCGGCCTATCTGGGGAGCTGCCCGGTGATCGAGAGCCTGGGGCGGCTCCATCCGGTCGCGATCTCCTACCTCGACGGACGGCCGGACGAGCGGCCGCTCCCCGGTCTGGTCGCCTCCAGCGTCCGCCGGGTGCTCGGCCAGACGGAGGGGGACGTCCTCGTCTTCCTGCCCGGGGTGGGCGAGATCCAGCGCTGCGCCGAGGCGCTGTCTCCCCTGGCCACAGAGCGCGGCCTCGCCGTCCTCTCTCTCTTTGGGGACCTGCCGGCCGAGCAGCAGGACGCGGTCCTCCGTCCCCTGTCTCGCCGCAAGGTGGTGCTGGCGACCAACGTAGCCGAGACCTCGATCACCATCGACGGTGTCACCGCCGTGGTCGACAGCGGCCTGGTCCGGCGGATGCGCTACGATCCGTCCACCGGGCTCGACCGGCTGGAGCTGGGTAAGGTCAGCCGCGCCTCGGCCGATCAGCGCGCCGGCCGGGCGGGGCGTCAGGCCCCGGGCGTCTGCCTCCGCCTCTGGGGGGAGTGGGAGCACGCGGCCCTGCCCGAGCGCGAGGTCCCGGAGATCCTCCGGGTAGACCTCGCCGCTCCGGCTCTCCAGCTCCTCGCCTGGGGAGAGACCGATCTGACCGCCTTCGATTGGTTCGAGCCGCCGGACCCGGCCACCCTGGCCGCCGCCGAGCTGCTGCTCCGCCGCCTGGGTGCCACCGACGAGCACGGCGTCACCGAGACCGGCCGGACCATGGCCCGCCTGCCCGTCCATCCCCGCCTCGCCCGGCTCCTGATCGAGGGGCACCACCTCGGCCTCTCCCGCGAAGCCGCCCTGCTCGCCGCCCTCCTCTCCGAGCGCGACCCGTTCCCGCGCACGCCTCGGGGCGCCGGCCCCAGGAAGTCCTCGCGCTCCGACCTCCTCGACGGCCTCGACGCTCTGGAAGCTTTCGAGCGCCGCGATCACGCCGAAACCGAGGGCCTGCACCTGAATCGAGGTGCCGGCCGTTTCGTGCTGAAGGCCAGAGACCAGCTCTTTCAGATGATCCACAGAGAGCTTCCTGCTCCCCCTCTCCCGGGCGACCGGGAGAGGGGGCCGGGGGGTGAGGGTCTCCTCCGCGCCCTGCTCGCCGCCTACCCGGACCGCCTGACCCGCCGGCGCGAGCCGCGCAGCCCGCGCGGGGTGATGGTCGGAGGCCGCGGCGTCCGCCTCGCGGAGGAGAGCGCCGTGCTCGATCCCGATCTCTTTCTGGCCATCGAGCTGGACGCCGGACGTTCCGGGCCGCAGTCGGAGGCCCTGGTCCGCCTCGCCTCCGCCGTCGAGCCCGAGTGGCTCCCTCCGGAGCGCCTGCGGACCACGATCGACGTCGAATTCGACGAGGAGCGCGAGCGGCCCGTCGCCTGGAAGCGGACGCGCTACGACGACCTCGTCCTCTCCGAGACCGAGGTTCCCGCGAGCGGAGAGAAGGCCGAGCGCGTCCTCGCCCTGGCCGCGGCCTCCCGCCTGGACCGCGCCCTGCCGCTCGACCACCCGGATGTCGCCGGCTTCCTCACCCGCGTCCGCTGCCTCGCGGAGTGGATGCCCGAGCTGGGTCTGCCGTCCTTCGACGAAAAGGCCCTTGCCGGCCTCCTGCCGGTCCTCGCCGCGGGCAAGCGCTCCTTCGCCGAGCTGCGACGCGCTCCGCTGCGACCGGTCCTCGAAGGCGCGCTCTCCTGGGAGCAGCTCCAGGCCTTGGAGAGGGAGGCTCCCGAACGGTTGGAGGTGCCGAGCGGCAGCCGGATCAAGCTCGTCTACGAGCCCGGCAAGCCGCCGGTCCTCGCCGCCCGCATCCAGGAGCTGTTCGGCCTGGCCGAGACCCCACGCATCGCGGCCGGCCGCGTCCCCGTACTCCTCCACCTCCTCGCCCCCAACCACCGTCCGCAGCAGGTCACCCACGACCTCCGCAGCTTCTGGGAGAACACCTACCCGCAGGTCCGCAAGGAGCTTCAGGGCCGCTACCCCAAGCACGCCTGGCCCCAGGACCCCTGGAACGCCCGGCCGGAGAGAAGGCCGGGCCGGCGGTAGCCCGGGATTCAGCCGATCCTCGCCTGCACTTCCAGCGTCCTCTCGATCGCCGCCGCGATCTTCCGGAACGCCTCGATCTCCTCCAGCCCGAGCCGGCGGCCGGCGCGGTCCTGAAGCCAGCGGTCGAGCACCTGGTAGCCGCCGATGCGGTAGGCCCAGACCTCGGGGGCGACGTTGTCGAAGTATTGCCCCTCCTCGTTCACGTAGACGCGCCGCTCGTCCGGGCGGTAGGCGCGGAGCACCCGCTTCGCCTTGGCCAGCTTGCCGCTCCCTTCGGCAAGGAAGCGGACGGACGACGAGCCTACCCATTGCGGGTCGAGCAGGTGGAGCCTCGCCAGCTTCGCGCCATGGCCGGAGAGCTCCAGGAACCGCTCCCGCTCGTGGGGAAACGGGATGCGCGGGAAGTCGGTGCGAAGGAGGTCCGCGTACCTCTGGCGGTAGGACGGGCTGTAGAGGACCGCGTAGACGTACTCGAGGAGCAGCTCGGGGGCGGGCTCCTCGCCGTAGAGGCCCGCGAGGTGGCTCAGGACGGCCGGCTCGACGTTCGGCTCGCGGCCCAGGAGCCCCCCGGAGCAGCGGTAGAGAGGGAAGAGGTAGTTCACGTCGTACGCGCTCACCGCCTTGTGCCCGGCGAGCCCGTCAGTCACCAGCGCGCCGAAGTCCTCCTTGTGCTGCCGCGGCACGATCAGCCCCAGGTTGCCGCCGGCCTCCATGTGGCGCATCACCCGCTCCCGGCTCCGTTCGACCAGATAGTCCGCGTAGAAGACCACCCGGTGATCGAACGGCCGGTAGAGGATCCGCCGGAACCGGAGGGCCCAGTCCTTGTCGTTCCTGGCCCTGCGACGCGCCTCCTCCAGCCGCCAGCTCCCGGTGTCCCGCAGCCCCTCGGCCCGCGCGAACAGCTCGTTTTGCGTCGTGCTCTCGCGCAGCCTCACGATCCGCTGCCGGACCTCCTGGAGGTCGAAGCCGATGGCGAAGGCGTCGCGCGCCGTGACCACCCCCGGCGTCTTCTCGGGAAAGATCTCGGGGATCGCGAAGCCCCGCCGGTACTCCTCCTCCAGCCGGGCGTCGCGCGGCATGAAGAGGAACGCCGGCCCGCGCGGCTCGAGCACCCTCCACTCCGTGGTATCCACGTCGTGGCCCAGCAGCCATTCCCGCTTTCCGGCGGCGGTGCCCCAGAGATCTGCGCGCAGGACCCGTTTCGGCAGCCCCGGCTTCTTGACGAGCAGGGCGATCGCCACCCCCCGCTCGATCTCCTCGAAGACGTTCTCGTCCGGCGAGCCGTCCGGAGACGCCTCCCCCTTCCGGCGGTTCCCGTGCAGGTCGAGGACGTAGATCTCGTCGAAGCTCTCCATCAGCGACCGGCGCATCCCCCGGAAGGTGGGGTTGTCGAGGTAGCCGTGGCTGGTGACGAAGCCGACGATCCCCTCCCCGTTCTCGTCGATCTTCCGCTGGGCGAAGCGGAGGAACTTGACGTAGTCGTCCCGCAGCCACTTGGAGTTGCGCTCGCCGAGGGGCCGGCCGTCCACCTGGTGATAGCCCTCGACGCGGCGGCCGTCGCGCGCCGTGTACGTCTCCTCGAAGGCCTCCTCGACGGCCTTCTCCCGGTTCTCCGACTTCCCGAAGTACGGCGGGTTGCCGAGCACGACGCAGACCGGCTGCTCCCGCTTGACCCGCGCGGCCTGGCGCGACTCGCGCGAAAGGGACGACATCCCCGGCAGCGGCGCCTGCGTCAGCTCCCTGGGATCGAGCGCGTTGGTCAGGAAAAGCTGGAAGCGCTCGCCATCGCCCAGCGGATGGCCGATCCCCTCCAGAACCAGGCCGGCCTTGAGGTGGCCGATGGCGTACGGAGCCATCATCAGCTCGAAGGCGTAGTAGTTGCGGAGGAGGTGGTCGCGCAGGAGCGCCGGCACGCCGCCGTCGCCCGACTCCTCGCGGTACGCCTCGATGGCGCAGCGGAACGCCTCCACCAGAAAGGTGAGGGTGCCGGCCGCGGGATCGAGGACCGCCACGCCCGGGTCCGCCAGGCCGTCGCGCCGGCCGAGCCGGGTGCGGAGGAGCCGGTGGACCGAGCGGACGACGTACGAGACCACCGGCTGCGGGGTGTAGTAGACCCCGTGCCGCTTGCGCAGCCCCGGGTCGTAGCTGGCCAGGAAGGTCTCGTAGAAATGGAGGATCGGGTCGTTGCCGCGCCCGTCGCGGTAGTAGCGCGCGAGGATGTCCCGCACCGGCGCATCCTCCAGGATCTCGACCAAGTCGTCGATGATCCAGCCGATCTCGGGCGGCGGCTCCTCCAGGGAGATATAGCGGAACGCGTCGCGCAGGATGCCGTTGCTCGCCGGAATGCTCCGCAGCACCCCCTGCCGGTCGAGCCCGGCCGGGGACCAGCAGCGGGCGGCGAGCAGCCCGTAGGCGATCGTCTGGGCGTAGAGGTCGGCGAAGTCCCGGTGCGAGAGGCCCCGGACGAGGTGCTCCGAGAACGCCCGGTAATAGCCGGAGAGCTCGCCCTGCCCCTCCCGGTCCCGCTCCAGAAGATCCTCGATCCTCTCCGCGAGGATGCGCGCCCTCCCGGCCAGGCTCCGGGCGAGAGAGGCGGCGTTGCGGGCGCGCGGCGTCTGGAAGGAGAAGAAGCGGTCGAACAAGGCGAGCAGCTCGGCCTCGTCCGCCTGCGGAGCCAGTTGCCCCAGGCGGCGGCTCGCGAACCCGTTGGCGATCGCCACCCGCCCCGTGCGCTCCCCCTGGCGATACAGGCGCAGCTCGAAGAAGTCGGTGAGCAGCAGGTTGGGGAACGTCCGCAGGTACCGCTTCACCTGCTCGGTATCTTCGGTCTGGCCGAGGTCCGTGTGAGGCCGCTTCGCCTCCACATATCCGGCGATCGCCTCGCTCCCCTGCCAGACCTGGAGGTCGAGCAGGCACGAAGAAGTCTTGCGCGGGATCACCGTGACCGCGACGCCGCGCCGGCCGAGCCGCTCCGCGCAGGCGAGGATCAGCTCGCGCAGGCACGGATAGAAGCTCTCCTCCCGGGCGTCTCCCCGCCGCTCCACCTCGCGCAAGCCGTCCAGGTAGGTTTCCACAATCGATGTCGAAGACTTCTCCGCAGAGCCCGGACGGGCGAGGCCGAATGCTGCCATGGACGACGATGGTATCTCAAAAGTGTCAAAATGAGCCCCTTCCCATGGAAGACGTTTCTTTTCCAAGCCAAATCATCTTTGGTAGGGGCTCCGACTCGGACGAATCCCGTCCCGCGGCGACGAATTTTGTGGAGAGACGAATCCTTCGCGGAGCCCGGGCTGATCCTCGCCTGCCGGCAACCCCGAGCCTCGCCTCTCCGTATACTCCTCTGTCCCAAGGAGGTGCTCCTTTATGAAATCCCTGTTTCGCGTTTTCGGCTTGTGCCTTGCCGCCGCCGCCCTGATCTCCGCCGCCCCGGCTCCCACGCCGTCCCCGGAGGGGCTCTCGTCCCAGGTCGATCAGGTCTTCGCGGAGCTCGCCCGCAAGGACTCGCCCGGCTGCGCGTTGGCGGTCGTCCGGGACGGCCGCATCGTCTATTCCAAAGGCTACGGCATGGCGAGCCTCGAGCATTCGGTGCCGATCAGTCCGCAGACGGTGTTCGACATCGGCTCGACCTCCAAGCAGGTCACCGCCGCGGCCATCCTCCTCCTCGCCCAGGAGGGGAAGCTGTCGCTGGACGACGACGTGCGCAAGCACATCCCGGAGATCCCCGACTACGGGACTCCGGTCACTCTGCGCCACCTGCTCCACCACACCGCTGGCATCCGCGACTACATCGCCCTGCTGCGGTTCGCGGGCATCAACTTCGAGGACGTGGCCACGGACGCCGACGCCCTCGCCGCGATCGCGCGCCAGAAGTCGCTCGACTTCCGCCCCGGCGACGAGCACAGCTACAGCAATTCCGGCTACTTCCTGCTGTCGCTGGTGGTCAAGCGGGCCAGCGGCAAGACGCTGCGCGAATTCGCCGAGGAGCGCATCTTCAAGCCGCTCGACATGGCCAGCACGCAGATCCTCGACGACCATACGCGGATCATCCCCCGGCGCGCCGCCTCCTACGGACCGACCCCGTCCGGCTTCCAGGTCGTCTCCTCGAACTGGGAGCAGACCGGCGACGGCGCGGTCCAGACCGCGGTCGAGGACTTGGCGAAGTGGGATCAGAATTTCTATGACCCGAAGGTGGGAGGCCCCGGCCTGATCGAGCAGCTCCAGGTGACCGGCATGCTCAACGACGGGGAGAAGATCACCTACGCCCGCGGGCTCCAAGTGGACGAGCACCGGGGTCTGCGTCGCGTTTCGCACGGCGGCGGCTGGGCGGGCTACCGGGCGGAGATGATCCGCTTCCCGGACGCCCGGTTCTCGGTGATCACGCTGTGCAACGCGGCCCATGCCAATCCGACCGCGATGGCCATGCAGGTGGCGAACCTCTATCTCGCCGACCGCCTCCAACCGGCCCGGGAGGTGGCCTCTCCAGGGTCCGCTCCCGCGGGCCCGGCCGCGGCGGCTGTCCAGGTCGACGGCGCCCGCTACGCCGGCCTCTTCTGGAACCCGGTCACGGACACGGTCCGGCGCATCGTCGCGCGGGACGGCAAGCTGTTCTACGAGCGCGGCCCCGGCAATGAGACCGAACTCGCTCCCCTCGGCGGCGACCGCTTCGCCATGGTCGGAGCGCCAGCCAAGGCCGAGGTTCTCTTCCCCGCCGCCTCCCCCGGCGCCGCCCGGGAGATGCAAGTGATCATCGAGGGAAACAAGCCCTCGGTCTTCCGTGTGGTCGAGCAGGTCACCCCCACGGAGGCGGAGCTGGCCGCCTACGCGGGCCGCTACTCCAGCGAGGAGCTGGACGTCACATACACCCTGGCCGTCGAGGATGGGAAGCTGACACTGCGCGACCGCCGTGGCGAATCCCTGAGGCTGGAGCCGGCCTTCGCCGACGCCTTCCGGAACCCGAACCTCGGGTTGCTCCGGTTCTCCCGGGATTCCGGAAAGAAGGTCAATGGGTTCTCGATCAGCGTGGGACGGGCGCGGAACATGAGGTTCACGAAAGCCCCCTCCCCCTGACCCCCTCCCCCGCAGAGCGGGAGAGGGGGAAAACCACTTCTTTGCACACCTTTTGAGGGCACCTCCTTCTACAGGAGCTTTTCTCCCCTCTCCCGCACCGCGGGGGAGGGGCCGGGGGAGGGGGCCCATGCTACGA
This sequence comes from Thermoanaerobaculia bacterium, assembly GCA_036380715.1. GTDB lineage: Bacteria > Acidobacteriota > Thermoanaerobaculia > Multivoradales > UBA5704 > UBA5704. Next base: position 29,901 of record DASVEF010000155.1, read on the forward strand.
TACGCCGCCGGGCGACCGGCCCCGACAATCAACGTCTCGCTGGAGCTGCCATGTCGAACGAGCTGCTGTTCGGTCTCTACATCTTCGTCCTCGCGGGGTTCCTCGGACACCATGTCATCTCCAAGGTGCCGCCGCTGCTCCACACCCCCTTGATGGCGGGGACCAACGCGATCTCCGGCATCTCCTTGGTCGGCTCGCTGGTGGCCGCGGGGGCGGACTACGGCGCGGTCAGCACCATCCTCGGCTTCGTCGCCGTCACCTGCGCCACGATCAACACCGTGGGCGGCTTCCTAATCACCGACCGCATGCTGCGGATGTTCAAGAAGAAGCTGCCGGGCGACAAGAAGTCATGAGCGAAGCCTTCCTCACCCCGTTCTCCTACCTCATCGCGTCGGTCTGCTTCATCCTGGCGCTGCAGGCGCTCTCGTCGCCGAAGCACGCCCGGCAGGGCAACCTGATCGGCGCGGTGGGCATGCTGGTCGCCGTCATCGGGACGCTCCTCCTGCACGAGATCATCACGTTCCGCTGGATCGCCCTCGGCCTGATCATCGGATCGCTCATCGGCGGCGCCATGGCGATCTGGATCCCGATGACCAAGATGCCGGAGCGGATCGCGCTGTCGCACTCGTTCGGCGGCCTCGCCGCGGCCCTGGTCGGCGTCTCGGAGTATCTCCACCGCGGAGCGGGGATCGACCGCTTCACCATGGGAGCGCTCGGCCTCGAGGTCTTTCTCGGCTTTCTGACCTTCACCGGCAGCCTCATGGCCTTCGGCAAGCTCCAGGGGTTGATCACCGGCGCGCCGATGACCTACAAGGGGCAGAACGTTTCGAACGTCGTCCTGTTCTTCGGCGCCCTGGTGATTCTGGTCCTGGTGATCCTCGACCCCGGGCAGAGCGTACTGTTCTTCCTCATGGGCGCGATCGGCCTGGCGCTCGGCGTCCTCTTCGTGCTGCCGATCGGCGGCGCGGACATGCCGGTGGTCATCTCCCTGCTCAACTCCTACGCCGGCCTCGCCGCCTCGGCCACCGGGTTCGCCCTCAACAACTACGTGCTGATCATCGCCGGCGCGCTGGACGGCACGTCGGGCTTCCTGCTGTCCTTGAAGATGAGCCAGGCGATGAACCGGTCGTTCACCAATATCCTGTTCGGCGCCTTCGGAGGCAAGATGGACACGGCCGCCCCGGGCGCGGTGGGGCCGGGCGGGGCGAATTACAACATCGCCTCGGTGGAGGACGCGGTGGGACTTCTCGAGGCGGCGCAGTCGCTGATCATCGTGCCCGGCTACGGCATGGCGGTATCGCAGGCGCAGCACGCCGTGCGCGAGCTGGCCCAGGCGGTCGAGACGAACGGTGGAACGGTCAAGTATGCCATCCATCCGGTCGCCGGCCGCATGCCGGGGCACATGAACGTCCTCCTCGCCGAGGCCGACGTCCCTTACGACCAGCTCTTCGACATCGAGGAGATCAACGACGAATTCGCGCGCACGGACGCGGTGCTGGTCGTCGGCGCCAACGACGTGGTCAACCCGGCGGCGAAGACCTCGCCGGGCAGCCCGATCTACGGCATGCCGGTCTTCAACGTGGACGAGGCGCGTGCCGTGATCGTGCTCAAGCGCAGCATGAACCCCGGTTTCGCGGGGATCGAGAACGACCTGTTCGTCCGCCCCAATACCATGATGGTTCTGGGAGACGCGAAGAAGACGCTGCGCGAGATGATCACGGCCGTGAAGGGCGGGGGGTAGAGGCGATTACGGCGGTCAGGCGAGCCCTGATCCAGCCCGCCAGATCTTCCTGCGAGAACCGACCCTCCGCGAGTTTCAGGAAGGCGAGGTACTTCTCTTCCTGGGACGCCGCGAGGTCGTACCCGTTGAGCAGGAGGAAGGTTCGGCACACGACGTAAGCCGTCCTTTTGTTGCCGTCGACGAAGGGGTGGTTTCTCGCAATTCCAAAGGCATACGCCGCTGCCAGCGCTGCCAAGTCCGGCTCGGCTTCCGAATACGCGAGGAGATTCTGAGGTTTCGCCAGGGCCGAGGCCAGAAGACCCTCATCGCGGACACCCTCGCCGCCCCCGTGCTCGGCGAGCTGTCTGCGATGGATGGCGAGAACGATGTCAGCGCGGATCCAGACCGGCTCACCCATCCCCCGCTACTCGGCCAGCTTCTTCAAGATGTCGCGATCCTCGCGCATCACCCGCTCGGCCGCCTCCATCTGGGCGGCGAATTCAGGGTTGTACGGCATCAGCTCGATGCCATTCGGAGTTTCGAGGACGTAGAGGGTGTCGCCCTTCTCCACGCGGAGACGCTGGAGGATCTCCCTGGGCAGGACGACTCCGGTGGAGTTACCGACGGTGATGAGCTTCAAGGTGACCATGACTGTTCCCTCCCAGAAGGATTATAACCCGCGTGATAACGCCCGCCAGCCCCGGCCGCTCTTCGTGGAGGCCTGCACGATAGCCAGCGAAGCGCCCCAGCGGCCGTCGATGCTTGGAGCGCGGCTCGGACGGCCGGCAGGCGACCGCCAGGAGCGGAGTAAGATGATGCCGACCATTTTTGCGAAACGCATGATCACCTCGGTCGGAGGACCTATGAGCGAGCCTGCCGTAACACCGGGTTCCTGGTGGAGCCGGAACTGGAAATGGGTTGTCTCCGCTGGCTGCCTGGTGGTGATCCTCGGGATCGCCGCCCTCCTGGGCTTCCTCGGCCTCATCTTCGGGGCCGTAGTCACGGGGATCCGGTCTACCGATGTCTACGAGGAAGCCATGGACCGGGTTCGCGCGAGCCCCGAAGCCGCCGCCGCCCTGGGCGAGCCGATCGAGGAGAAGTGGTGGATCTCCGGCAACATCCAGGTCAACGGCCCGTCGGGCAACGCGGACTTCGCCATTCCGTTGAAGGGCCAGAAGGCGGATGGCAAGCTCTACGTGGTTGGCGACAAACAGGCGGGCCGCTGGTCCATGGAAGTCCTGGAGCTGGAGGTGGAAGGCCGGGAGGAGCGGATCGACCTGCTCTCCTCACCCTGACATCCGCCGCACCCTCTCCAGTCTCTCCTCAGCGCGGGCGAGATCCCGGCCGGCCCGCTCGGCGCGGGCGCGCGCCCTCTCGGCGGCGGCCTTGGCGTCGCGGGCACGCCGCTGGGCCTCCTCGACCGCCTTGGCCGCCTCGGCCTCGGCTCGCTCGGCCCGCTCCACCTCGAGGCGCAAGGTGTCCGCTTCGGCCTCGGCCGTGGCGACCTTCTCTTGGGCGCGGGCGATGCGGTCCCGGTTCCGCTCCTCCTCGCGCTCCCGGCGCGCCCGCTCGGCCGCCTCTTCCCGGGCGCGGGCGGCCTCTTCCTTCCGGGTCTCCGCCTCGACCTTCTTCGCCGCCGCTCGCTCCGCGGGAGCCTTCTTCGCGGGAGCGGCCTTCTTTTTCTCGGGCTTCCGTTTCGCCGGCGGAGGCGACGGGACGAGGCGCAGCCCTCTCCGGTCACGGCCGCCGGCGGCGATCTGGAGGCCGGCCAGGACCTCGAACCCGGGGGGCTCCAGGTCGTGGCTGAGCCAGCCGCGCTCGGCCTCCTCGGCGGCGGCCGGGCTGAGGGCGAGCGCGTCGAGGTTGACCGTGACCCGGTCGAGCACGGCCTGGCTCGCCGCCCGCCCCTCTCCTTTGAGGATCTCCCCGGCGCGGCGCCGCAGGTCGTCCCGTAGCGCCCGCTCTTCCTGGAGAGCCTCCCGCAGAGCCTCGGCCTCGCCATGGGTCAGGGTGTGGCGCAGGGCCTCCCGGGCGCGCTCCCCCACGGAGACCAGCTCGTCCATCTTCTCCCGTTCGTCCTGGAAAAGCCGGTTCACCGCCCAGGCGGAGATCGACGGCTTGGGCAGCGACTTCACCTCGTCCGCCTCGTCGCGGCGGCCTTCCTTCTGCAACTGCTTCGCGAGACTGTTGCGGGCGGCCGTGAACTCTCCCAGCGACCCGGCGTACAGCCCTGCGATCCCTTCGTCCAGATCGGAGTTGCGGGATTTCCTGGCCATGTTCCATCCATGGTACAACCAAGTCCCTATGGAGTGCCGGGCCGGCTGCGGAGCGTGCTGCATCGCTCCATCCATCTCCTCCCCCATCCCCGGGATGCCGGACGGCAAGCCCGCCGGAGTCCGTTGCGTCCAGCTCGGCGAGGACAACCGGTGCCTGCTGTTCGGTAAGCCCGAGCGCCCCGCCGTCTGCTCCAGCCTGCGGCCGGCCGAGGAGATGTGCGGGCGGTCCCGGGAAGAGGCCGTCGCCTATCTCAACGGCCTCGAACGCGCCACCGCTCCCCGCGAAATATTTCGTTGACGGCGCGTGGAGAGGAGAGTAAAGTTCTCCAACCTGGAACTTGTCCGAGCCGTCGGTTGCGCCCTGCGCAGCCGCGTGCCTATAGCAGACCGAATCCGTGCTTGAACCCGGCGAACCCGCCTCGGTGGGTGTGGTTTCCATCAAGCAGTTTCCTAGGAGGAGTCATGCGCGAGACAAGTTTTGCCGGAAAAGAGACTCTGCTGGAGCGTTTCGACCGCTGGTACTCGGATGACGAGAAGAGAACGAACCTCCATGTGGCGTTCTCAGGCGTCCTGGCCGGCGGCCTGCTGGTCCTGTTCCTGTTCATGATGGCCGGTTAGCCCGGCCCCTTACCTCCTGCCCCCCTCTTCCGTCACCGGGAGAGGGGAACAGCGCTCATCGGTTCGAGGAGACCATGGCGGAAGCTATCCGTGTAACCTTGTCCCAGATCGGTCAGATCGCCATCAACGTCCGCGATATCGAACGGGCGGTCGCGTTCTACCGCGACACGCTCGGCATGCGGTTCCTCTTCCAGGTCCCCAACCTGGCCTTCTTCGACTGCGGCGGCGTCCGGCTGATGCTCGGCAAGGCCGAGAAGCCGGAATTCGACCATCCCGCCTCGATCCTCTACTACAAGGTGGACGACATCCAGAGCGCCTGGCAGACCCTTTCCTCCCAGGGAGTACGCTTCGAAGGCGAGCCGCACCTCATCGCGCGCATGCCCGACCACGAGCTGTGGATGGCCTTCTTCCGCGACTCGGAGGACAACATGCTCGCGCTGATGAGCGAGGTGCGGCCTTGAGCCTGGCCCAATTCCCTCCCAAAGCTCATTCTTGCCCTGGATCGCCACCTCCGGCCTGATCCCCTTCTCCGCCGTGCACGGGATCCGTGCTACCTTAAGATGGGAGGCGAAGATGAAGAGGTTGAATGTGACTTTGGCCATCGAAGAGGACCTGCTGCAAGAGGCCCGAGCCGTCGCGGCGCGGCAGCACACCTCCGTGAACGAAATGGTGCGTCAGTACCTGAGCCAAGTCGTCGGGCAGGAACGCCGGCGCCACGCCGCCTGGGAACGGATCAGAGGCTTCGTGGAAGAGCCCTCCGTCCAGATCGGCGGCCCTCTGCCCAAGCGGGACGAGCTGCATGCAAGGTGACCTCGCGGCATTCGTGGACAGCAATGTTCTCGTCTACGCGGTGAGCACCGATAACCCGGTGAAACAGGAAAAGGCCCGCGCCATTGTCGAACGAGGCTTCGCGGAGGGGTGCTACGCGATCAGCACCCAGGTTCTGCTGGAGGTGTATGTCAACGTGACCCAGAAGGCGAAGATCCGCCTCCCGGCTCAGCAGGCGTTCGAGTACATCCGGGCCTTCACGGAATGGCGCGTCGTCGAGATGGTGCCCGCCCTGGTCCTGGCGGCGGTCAGCTTGGCCGAGCGCATGCAGATTTCCCCCTGGGACGCCGCAATCCTCGAAGCCGCAAGACAGGCCGGATGCCCGCGAGTCCTCTCCGAAGACCTCTCTGACGGCCAGGATTATCAAGGTGTCGTTGTAGAAAACCCGTTTCGATGAGCCGGGGAAATCCGTGAGCTCGAAGCCCACCTCGACGATACCAAACGGCGGATGGTGGAGCGGTTCGCGTCTGGCGCAGCGGTGGTGTCCTAACTCGGCGTTGGTGGTACGTGGATCGAAAAAACCGGAGCCGGCAAGGCTCGCAGGGTTAGGCCCGCGCATCACAATCCTGCCGGCTCGGCACAACCTTTCGACAGCCGTCTTTGCTCGTGCCTACCGGATCGCCGCGGCGAACGCGGCGGATCCGGCGCACCGCGCCTGCCTCGAAGCGCTCCGGACACCGGGCCTCCATCTCGTAATCCCGGCCCTCTGCGTGGCCGAGGCACCTCCTCGCCGTCCCCGTACTTGGAAGCCTGAACGATGAATTTTATTCGATCCAAGTTCTGGAAACCAGCGGCCATGCCGAGCGCCACCTGACGCCTTGCCGCTCCAACAATCAGCCGCCCCGAGTCTTCCCTGTACGGCCGGGCGCGCGCTTGACGTAGCGAATGCGCGGAGCCGGACCGACGCCGCCGGGCACGGAGTACGCGAGCGCCACGATCCCGCTGGCGGGGAGCGTCTTCTGATGGGCGAGAACCAGCTTCGTCGTTGAGCCCGGCGGAAGCAGCGGCACGCCGGCTCCGAGCAGGACAGGCATGACGGCAACTTCCACCGTGTCCACAAGCCCCGCATCGAGAAGCGAGCGAAAGAGGCTGCCCCCACCATAGAGCCAGATGTCTCGGCCGGGCTTCGCCTTCAGGGCCGCGACGACGTCGCGGGGATCGTCGTGGACGACGCGGACGCCGGGGCGCTCCATCGCCGGAAGAGTCCGGGAGAAGACCACAACGTCAAGACCCGGCATCGCACCGTCACCGTCCTGCGCAGCTACAACCTCGTAGGTCTTGCGCCCCATCACAGCCGTGTCGAACTCCTTGAACAGGGCGGCAAAGTCGATGGACGGATCCATCACAATCCAGTCATATTCGCCGTTCGGCCCGGCAATGAAGCCGTCCAGGCTCACAGCCACCTGGTAGCGCAGTCGTCTGCTCATGGGGTTGGCTCCAATTCGATGGGTCCGGCTACGCGGCTGCCACTCACCGGCGGATGACAAGTCAGCAGTCGGTGCAGGGCCATGTTAGCCGACTGCTTAGGCCTTTTTGAACCTTCCCCGGCGCAGCGCAACGGGCTGAAAAGCCTTTGCCGAAGGAGAAAACCGGAGGAAGCCGGCGACGGAGGCCGGGAGATCATCCTTTTGAGGCTCTGGGACGCCGCCGGAGGGTGGTCCGCCGGCGGCGATCCCTTTCAGACGACAGGCGAAGGGTCGGACAGACGGGATCAAGGCTTTCGGACCGGCCGGAAGGCCGGGTACACCCCTCTAGAACCCAGGTACACCCTTCTGAAACCCTCGCGCGCCTGTCTACAACCCTGGTACACCCCCCTACCTACCGTGGTACACCCCTCTGAAAACCCTGGTACACCCCCCTACCTACCCTGGTAGGCTTCCCCGCAACCTTTTGGCAACCCTCTACCACCCTTGGTAGACCCCCTACCTACCCTTGGAGACCCCCGTACCAGGGTTCAGGAACGGTCTGGGTCTCGTCCTACCGCTTCTTGATGAGTCTGGAGGCGGTCTGGATGGCTTGAGCAGCGACCTGGGAGTGTCTGGCCGCATGCCCCCAGGGAGTCCGGCCGTTCGGGCAGGGTTTCAAAGCGTTGTCGATCTCGGGCATCCTCGTACGACTAGCTGGTGATGCCGGCCACCTCCGGCCGGGATGGACCAACCAGGAGAAAGACGTCATGGCGAAGATTCAGAGGATCACCCCCTGCTTGTGGTTCGACGACCAGGCCGAGGAGGCCGCCGAGTACTACGTCGGGATCTTCCCGAACTCCCGGATCACCGATATCGGCCGCTATGGGGAGGTGGGACAGGAGATCCACGGCAGGCCGCCGGGGTCGGTCATGATCGTGGCCTTCGAGCTCGACGGGCAGACGTTCACCGCGCTCAACGGCGGTCCCGTGTTCAAGTTCAACGAGGCCGTCTCGCTGCAGGTCAACTGCGAGACGCAGGAGGAGGTGGACTACTACTGGGAGAAGCTCTCGGCGGGCGGGGATGAGAAGGCCCAGCAGTGCGGCTGGCTCAAGGACAAGTTCGGCCTCTCCTGGCAGGTGGTTCCCACCATCGTGTCCGAGCTCCTCCGGGACCACACCTCTGAGAAGGCGCGGAGGGCCACGGCCGCCATCTTCCAGATGAAGAAGCTCGACATCGAAACGATGAAGCGGGCGTATGCCGGCGAGTAGAGGAGGGGAGGCCGGCCCCTCCTACTCCGCCCTCGCGCTCTCCCCCAGCACCACCTGAGTCTCGCGCCGCCGGCCGTCGCGGAGCACCTCGACCTTGACGGATTCGCCCGGCTTCCTCTCCTCCAGCGCGAGAAGCAGGTCTCCGGAGGACTTCACCGCCTCGCCGTCGACGGACACGATCACGTCACCGAGCGTCCAGCGGCCCAGCGCTCCGCGACGGGTGCCGCGCAGCCCGGCGCGCGCGGCGCCCGAGCCGGGGACCACCCGCAGGATGAGCGCTCCCTCGACTCCGGCCTGCCGCAGGACCGGATCGGGCGCGAGCTCGACGCCCAGGGTCGGCCTCTGGACGCGGCCGTGGGCGATCAGGGAGGGCACCGCCCACTGCACGGCGTGCACGGGAATCGCGAAGCCGATACCCGCGGAGGTCCCTGACGGGCTGTAGATCGCCGTGTTGACCCCGATCACCCGGCCGGCGCTGTCGAGCAGAGGCCCGCCCGAGTTGCCGGGATTGATCGCCGCGTCGGTCTGGATGACGTCGCGGATCGGCACGTCGACCAGGGAGTTGATCTCCCGCCCGAGCGCGCTGATGACCCCGGTCGTCAGGGTCTGGTCGAGCCCGAAGGGGTTGCCGATGGCGAAGACCTTCTGGCCGACGAGGAGGTCGTCCGACGAGCCGATGGGGATCGGCCGCAGACGATCCGCGGGCGCCTCGATCTTCAGCACGGCCAGATCCTTCTCCGGCGCGATCCCCACCACCCTCGCCGGCCAGTTGGAGTGGTCCGCGAGCGTTACCTGGGCGGCGTTCGCGTTCGCGATCACGTGGAAGTTGGTGACGACGTGGCCGGCCTTGTCCCAGACGAACCCCGTTCCGCTCCCCTGCGGGATCTCCTGGACGTTCATCCGGAAGATGTCCTCCTGCACCGCGATGCTGGTGATGAACACCACGGACGGCGAGGCGTTCTCGAACAGCGCGATCGTCGACTTCTCGTCCGCGGCCAGGTCTCCCCGGGCCACCACCAACCGCTCGCCCGGCTCGTCCGCCTCCTGCGCCTGCCCGGCCGGCGCCGTCTCCCGTTGCAGGCATGCCCCGGCCGTCATCAGGCCGGCGGTCAGCGCCGATCCGAGAAGCATCGCCGGCAACCACTGGGCTGATCTGCTCATGGTCGCGTCCCTCCCTACGCGATCATATGCCCCGCGGCGTCCCCCCGAACGCCTCCTTCCACAGCCGCCGGAGCTGGCGCGCGCTCTTGAAGCCGCAGCGGGTGGCGACCGCCTCGACGGTCAGGCCGGGGTCGTGGAGGAGGTCGCGGGCGAGCTCCAGGCGGAGGCGGGTGGCGAACTCCTTGATGGAGATCCCCGTGGCCTGGCGGAAGACCCGGGTGAGGTTGCGCGGGCTCATCGCCGCCACGGCGGCCAGGTCGGCCAGCGTGGCCTTCTCGGAGGGATGGGCGATCAGCCAGTCCTGCACCCGATGGACGCCCGGGTGGAGGTGCGTCCGGTAGTCGAGGTAGACGCTCCGCTGGTCGTGCGCGCCGTCGCGGCGGATGTAGACCACCATCTCGCGCGCCACCGCCGCGGTCAGCAGGGGGCCGTGCCGGCGGTCCAGGAGCGACAGCGCCATGTCGATCCCCGACGCGATGCCGGCGCTGGTGGTGACCGGGCCGTCGTGGACGAAGAGCCGGTCCGTCAGCACCCTGGCGGCGGGGAAGCGGCGCTGCAGTTCGTCGGTCCGGCTCCAGTGCGTGGTGCACTGCCGGCCCTCGAGGAGCCCCGCCCGTCCGAGGAGGAACGCGCCCGTGCAGACCGAGCCGACGTGCGCGCCGCGGCCGTGCGCCTCGCGCAGCCAGGCGAGGGCCGCCGGCTCGACCGCGTCCACCGAGGCCATGCGCATCCCCGGGACGATGACCAGGTCCGCCGCCGCCGGCTCGGGGAGCGGCTCCAGGTCGGAGAGCGCGAGCCCCTGGTCGGTCCGCACCCGCGGGCTCGTGGAGACGAGGAGGACCCGGTAGCCCGCTCCGCGGCCGTTCGCCTCGTGGAACGCCTGGAGCGGGCCGGCCAGGTCCAGGATCTCGAGGTCCGGCAGGGCGAGAAAGATTACGCGCACGCGACGGCGGCTCTCTTCAGTTCCTCTTCCAACTGCTCGACCCGGGCGATGCGGGCGAACCGGCCGCGCAGGACGTACTCGGTCCGGCGGACGATCTCATCCGTGCTCAGCTCCTCCCCCGTCTCCGGGTCCGCGATCGGGAACGTCAGCGTGGCCTCGGTCACGAAGTCCACGTCGTAGCCGAGGTCGGCGGCCACGCGGGTCGTGGTCTCGCAGCACTGCTCGGTCGAGATGCCGGTGACCACGATCCGGCGCACGCCCCTGGCGTCCAGGATCTCCTGCAGGTTCGTGCTGGTGAACGAGTTGCGCGTGGTCTTGACGAGGACCGGCTCGCCCGCCTCGGCCTGCAGGAAGTCCATGAGCTTGAAGTGGGGGCTGGTCGTCTCGAACCCGGGATCGGGGTCGGTGTGGAGCATGAAAACCACCGGCAGGCCGGCGGCCCGCCAGGAGCGGACGAGCCGGTCGAGGTTGCGCTCGAAGTCCGGGTTGCTCCGCCGCTCCCAGCGCGGTCCGGTCTTGAACGAGTCCTGGACGTCGACGACGAGCAGCGCGGACTGCTCGATGGGGATCGGAAGTTGAGTGGGCATGTGCGATCGTCTCCTTTCACCGTCATCGTAGCCCCGGACCCGGGCGGCGGCCAGAGCCCGGCCGGGACGAGGGACGGTCGGATCGGGCCACGCTCGGCTGCTATGCTCCCGGGCTATGAGCCTGACCGACCGCATCCAGCTCCTCCACGTCGCCGCCGTCCTGCGCGAGAGCCCGCCGGGACTGAAGCGCGAGGTCGAGCTGTACCGGAAACTGCCGGCCGGGCAGCGGCCGGCCCTCGCCGGCCACGCCGCCCGGATCGCCGAATCGCTGCAGGAGCAGGGGCTCGAAGTGGTCGATCCGGTCCTGCTGGAGGTGGCGTGCCTGGCCCCCTCCTCGCTTCAGGAGGACACCGATCCCCTCTCCTTCCTCGAAGAGGGCGGCGAGCTCTCTCCCAGGAAGCTCAGGGTCGCGCAACGCCGGGCCGAGCGCGCGGCCGCGGCCCTCGCCTTCTACCGCAACCTGGCGCCCTCCCGCCGGCGGGAGCTCGCGGGCCTGACCGATCCTCCGCTGGACCTTCCCGAAAAGCCGGAGACGCTCGACCTTCTGGCCCTCCTCGACCGGCTCGCCTTGGCCCTGCCGTCCCCGTCCCCGCGGGAGATCTCGCTCCTGTACCGCCAGATCTCGACCGCCGAGGGCCGGGAGCTGGCGGCCGGGGCCGCCGAGCTGCTGACCGGGCACGCGCCGGGAGAGCGCGAGCTCGCGGAGCGCATGCTCGTGCTCCTCTCCTGCCTCGTGCCGGGCTCCCTGGAGGGGCTCCACGAGCGCCTGGTCCGGCAGGGGACACTGCATCCGGGCGAGCTGTTCCGCAGCGCCGGCGCGGAGACGCGCGACCTTTTCCTCGAGATGCTGCCACCGGCGGACGTGGACCAGGCGGCCCTGATCCTGTCAGCCCTGGCGTGGATCGGCGACGAGCTCGTCCGCATCCGCTTCCACCAGTGGCGCGAGGCCCCTCCGGAGTGGGCCGTCCCGCTCGACCCTCCCCCCGATCTGCACTCCCTGGACGCCGGCTGGCACCTGGAGCTGGACGGAACGCGCCGCGACCTCTATCACGAAGAGTGCTACGAGCTGATCGCGGCGGACGGAGCCACCGCCGGAGCCGTGGCCAGCCCGGTCCAGGTGATCACGCCGCACGAGGAGCGCTGCCCCGGGTGCAAGCAACCGCTGGTCACCCTGTTCGACTTCGGCCTGCGGGACCGCCGGCTCGCTTTCGTGGACCTGGAAGGATCGCGCCTGCGGATCGCCACCTGCCTGCACTGCATCCCCTACTCCGCGCCCATTCTCACCGAGATCGACGGCCAGGGAGGATCGCACTGGAGCCTGCTCAACGAGAAGCCGATCTTCGTCGCGGACGAGATCGGCCCGCTGCCCGAGCGCGCGCTCGTCCTCGGCGAGCGGCTCAAGACACCGTTCGCCACGCGTCCTTTCGCTCTGGAGGGCAACGCGTCCCAGGTCGGCGGCTGTCCGGCCTGGCTGCAGGAAGCCGAGTTCCCGCTCTGTCCCGAGTGCGCGGAGCCCATGAGGTTCCTGGCACAGCTCCACCTCGCCGACGTCGGGGCCGCCCTCGAAGGGATCCTGTACGGCTTCCTCTGTCACGCCTGCCGGCTGGCGGCGACGCTGTATCAGCAGCCTTGAGACCCCCTCCCCCGGCCCCTCCTCCGCGAAGCGGGAGAGGGGAGAAGAGAAAGCCTCAAGGTGTTTCCCCTCTCCCGTACCTGCGGGGGAGGGGTCAGGGGAGGGGGCCTCAAGGCGAGGCGCGAACGTCAGAAGGACAGGCTGTTGCGAAATGACTGCGGCTACAGATGACCCTCGCGGAGCGTCCTATAGGTCAGAGGCGCCCATTCAACGCCGACTTATAATCCGATGGCTATGCCTATGCCTACCACCACCCTTGCCCATGGAACCCTGGAGTACCACACCACGGCCGACACCGACGTGGTGGACATCACCCCGGACGTGGCGGATTTCATCGCGGAGTCCGGGATCGAGGACGGCCTGCTGGTGATCTTCATCCCGGGGTCGACCGCGAGCGTGACGACGATCGAGTACGAGAGCGGCGCGGTGGCGGACCTGAAGCGCGCCGTCGAGCGGCTGGCCCCGCGCGACGAGCACTACGAGCACAACCTGCGATGGGGGGACGGCAACGGCTTCTCCCACGTGCGGGCGGCCCTGCTCGGCCCCTCGCTGACGGTGCCGATCCAGGGGGGTCAGCTCGAGCTCGGGACCTGGCAGCAGATCGTGCTCTGCGACTTTGACAACCGGCCCCGCCGGCGCAAGGTGCTCCTCCGGCTGCTCGGCTGAGGTTGAGCCCGTTGGCATCGCGCTCGCTGTACGCTGTGCGCATGGCCACCTGGATGGCCCGCCGCCGCCGCGTCCTGTTCCCCCCGGTGAGCTGGACCTCGCCCGAAGGGGTGATCGCCGTCGGGGGGACGCCCGATCCCGAGACGCTCAAGGAAGCGTACGGCCGCGGCATCTTCCCCTGGCCGCACGAGGGGCTGCCGCTCCTCTGGTTCTGCCCGCATCCCCGGTTCGTCCTCGTCCCGGCCGAAGCGCACGTCTCCCGCTCCCTGCGCAAGGAGATGCGCCGCGGCCTCTTCGAGGTGCGCGCCGACACAGCCTTTGGAGAGGTGATGCGGGGGTGCGCCGCCCGGCCGCGCCCCGGGCAGGACGGCACCTGGATCACGGACGAGATGATCGACGGCTACACCGCGCTCCACGAGGAGGGGCTCGCCCATTCGATCGAAGCCTGGCAGGACGGCCGGCTTGTCGGTGGCCTCTACGGCATCTCCATGGGAGCGGTTTTCTTCGGCGAGTCGATGTTCGCCGACGTCTCCAACGCCTCCAAAGCCTGCTTCGCCACCCTGCTCGCCAACCTGGTCCGCTGGGACTTCGAGCTGGTGGACTGCCAGAGCTACACCGACCACCTCGCCACCTTCGGAGCCGCGAGCTGGCCGCGAGCCCGCTTTCTCGCCCTCCTCAAAAAAGCGCTCCGCGCCCCCACCCGCCAGGGTAGATGGATCCTGAACGTCGGCCCGATGGAGGCGGCGGAGATGTTCGCGGAAAGGCCGGGCCCGGAATAGCTTCAAGCTCGGGATGGGTGAAATGGAATCGGCTCTCGAGTCACCCAGTATGGGGAGAGAGACCGTCTCCGACATTCAGACAGAGCGGCGCTCCCCGAGAATTACAGCGAGCTGTAACGCTCCCGGGAGATTCAATATGAAGACAAGCCGCAGCGTGTTTCTCCTCCTGACCCTCTGCCTCGCGGCCGCGGCCGTCGAGGCGCAAGACCCGAAAGGAAGCGAGCTCCGGATCAACCCGCGACCCGCGGGCACGCAGTGGCTGCCCGACGTGGCCACCGCGGCGGACGGGAGCTTCGTGGTCGCCTGGCAGGAGGGGGGCGCGCGTGTCGGTGAGCCGGTCTCCGTGCTGGCCCGGCTGTTCGACGCGACGGGCAGGCCGCGCGGCGGGCAGATCCAGGTCGCCCGCTACGCCGCGAGGATTTTCGGAGATCCGGCGGTCGCCGTGGCTGCGGACGGCCGCTTCGTCGTGGTGTGGGCGGGCGGGACGGAGGAGGCCCCTGTCGTCCTGGGCCGGCGCTTCGCCGTGGACGGCCAGCCGCTCGGATCCCGCTTCCGCCTCGCCAGGGGCGCCGCCCGCCGCCAGTATTCGCCGGACGTGGCCATGGCGGCCGACGGCGGCTTCGTCGCGGTCTGGACCCAGGAGGTCGAAGGGCTCGGCGAGGTGAACGCCGACGTCTTCTTCCGCCGCTTCGGCCCCACCGGCCGGCCGCTCGGCCCCGAGGCCCTCGCGATCGGCGGCTACGAGGAGCAGAGCGCGCCCCAGGTGGCCCTGAGGCCCGACGGCGGTTTCGTGGTCGCCTGCCAGACCTGGAACGGAGAGAGCTTGTTCTACGACATCCTGGCGCGTCTCTTCTCCCGCTCCGGCGTTCCGGCCGGAGACGAAATCCCCGTGAACGACAGCCCCTATCCGGAGTCGTCCCAGTTCGGGCCGGCGCTCGCGGTGGCCCCGGATGGGAAGTTCGCCATCGCCTGGACAGATCGCGCCGGCGACTTCGGAAGGGTTACGGACCTCCCCGACACCCTCGGCTACACCGGCGTCGCGGTCCGCTTCTTCGCCGCCGACGGCGCTCCCCTGAGGCCGAGCGCCTCCGCCAACGTCTTCCTGCCCGGAGTGCAGGAGAACCCGGCGGTCAGCGCGCTCCAGACCGGCGGTTTCCTCGTGCTGTGGGCGAGCGGGGGCGGCCAGGACGGCGACGGCTCCGGCATCTTCGCCCGCGTCTACGGAGCGAACGGACAGCCGCGCCGCCGGGAATTCCGGATCAATCTCAACCGGACGGGATCTCAGGACCTGCCCGCCCTCTCCATCGCGCCGAGCGGCAAGGGAGCCGCCGTCTGGAACGGCCCCGACGGGGACGGAGCCGGGATCTTCGCCCGGCTCCTCGGGATTCCCGGCCAGGGTTCCTGATCCCGGCGGCGGACAGCTCGCTACCAGGCGGGCGGCTCGCCCGGCACGTCGAGGTGCAGGCGCATCAGGCTCGGCTGGTGCGTGGTGGAGAAGAACGGGAAGGCGGCGTTGGTGATGTAGAGGTTGAACCGGTCTTGCCCGGTGCGGCCGAACGACGCCGCCGTCGGACCGTCCAGACCGTCGGCCGCGGTCAGGATGATCTCCGACGAGCCGTCCGGCGCAATCTTGACCACCGTGAGGAAGGGATCGGTCGTGCAGTAGATGTTGCCGCGCACGTCGAACGCGAAGTCGTCGCAGCCCTGGCCGCCCGGCAGGACGGCGTGGACCCGCGGAGCCCCGGCCGAGCCGTCCGGCTCGACGGGGAAGGCGAGGATCTCGGACGTGCCCGAGTTCGCGACGTAGATCTCCTTGCGGAAGACCTGGAGCCCGTTGGCCCCTGGAAGGGGGCCGAGGACCGGATGCGGCGGCGGCGGAGCGAGGCTGGGGTCGTCGCTCCACACCTCGGCGGTCCCGCCCTCGGCGGGCACCCGCCAGATCCGGCCCATGAAGGAGTCGGCGGCGTAGAGGTCGCCGCGGTAGAGGGCGATCCCGTTCGGCAGCGCTCCCATGGGGAGGGTGGCCAGGATCTCCGCTTCGCCGTCCTGGGTGATCTTCCAGATCCCCCGCTTGTCGGGGTCGCAGGCGAGGACCGAGGCGTAGACCGTGCCGTGCACGTCGATCGTGATGCCGGCCACGCCGTTGAAGAACGGCCCGCAGATCGACAGCGGCGGCCCGATCGGCAGCAGGGCGAAGGTGGACTGCGACCCGTCCGGCGCGATCTTGCGGATCTCGCCCGTCATCACCAGGCTGATGTACCGGTTGCCGTCGAGGTCGATGGCGATGCTCTCCGGCGTCTCCAGGGCGGCCGGGTTGAAAGAGGCCACGGTTTCGAGCGACGGCGCGTCCGGAGCATGGGCCAGCAGCCCGGACGCCGGCAGCAGGACCAGGCCGAGCGCCATTCCCAGCGCCGCGGCGAGTTTCTTGATGTTCATGGCAATCTGCCTCCCTACGGCTTGTCGTTGAAGCTGACCATCGCCTGCGTCCCCTGCTCGGAGGTGGCGACGTTGATGTTGACCTCCCGCTTCTGGTCCTCGGTGACACCGATCACGACGCCGCCGGCCATCTTGCCGTCGGTCTCGTACGAGCTCTTTTCGACCTTGAAGCCCTCGGCCTCCAGCTTTTCCTTATAGAAGTCGAGCACCTGCTGGACCGAGTCCTGGGTGGTAACCGTGAAGGCCGCGGAGTGCCCTTCGGCCGTCTTGGCGTCGAAGGCGCTCTGGGCCGTGCCGCCTGGATAAGTCGGGACCCAGGAGGGGAGGTCCTGGGGCGCGCCGCCGGTGGCCTGATAGACGGACTCCTGCCCCTTTTCGTCGGTGACGCGGATCGAGCCGCCGTCCTCACCGCCCGAGACGTCGATGCTCGCGGTCTCTCCCTTGTCGTTCTTGAAAGTGAGGCGGCCCTTCTCGATATCCTCGGCGCTGACGGTCATCACCTCGCCGGTCTTCTTGTTCCGGATGGTCAGAGTCGACTTCTCGGCGTCGGACTCGACCACCTCGAAGTCGGGGTTCGCCCGCACGGCCAATTCCGCCGCCACCATCGCGGGGTTCTCCTCGAACCTGTCGACCTGCTTCTTGAGGAACCAGCCACCGGCGGCGACCGTGATGCCCGCGGCGATCATGCCGAGGACGACAATGACGGCGCACCCGATGCCCACCCAGGCGAGCGGGCTCATGCCCTTCTTGGGCGGCGGAGGGGTCTGGGGAGAATGAACAGTCATATCGCTACTCCTTCTGGAAAAAACACGCAGGGAATCGGCCCCCAACGATACCACCGCAGGAACGCGCCCGCACCCGGGTCTCCCTCACGGCAAGAGAAAAGGCCGGAGCCCATGGGCTCCGGCCGGGGGAGGTACAGCGGATCCAAGGAAGGCTAGGACTGGCCGCCCGTGCCCGCGGAACCCGGGGCTTCCAGGCTCTGCAGCCGCAGCAGGAAGTCGCGGTGCGCCTTCTGCAGCGCGACGAGGTCGCCGAGGTTGTTCTCGATCGCCTTGACGTTATCGGCGATTCCGGGGAGCGCGTCTTCCAGCTCCGCCGCCAGGCTGTAGAGGTCGCCGAGAATGCTCGCGAGGAAGTCCGGATAGCTGGAGTTGTCGACCAGGCGGTCCTGGTACGCCTGAATCCAGTCCCGCGAGGCGTCGGCGACCGCGCCGGCCGACGACAGCGCGGCAAGGTTCTCCGCCCGCAGGAGGAGCTCCCGCTGCCAGCGGACGTTCTGGAGGATGTCGGCCACGTCGCCCCGCTCGAGGCGGTGGCGCGTCACCAGGGAGTCGAGGAGGTTGAGGAAGGACACATGGGTGACCGCCTGGCGCTCCGGGTCCTCGCCAGCCGCGACCAGCGCCGCCAGTTGTTCGATCTCTTGATTGGCGTTGAACGGATCACCGGAGGACAGGGCCAGGAACTGCTGGAAGGCGCTGTTCATGGTCGAGAAGCGGTCGGTCAGGAACTGGGCATAGATGTCGGCGGAGAGGGTTTCCTCCTGGAGCAGCTTCTCCGCCTCGCTCGCCTCCGTGGCGGCGTCGGCGATGCCGTAGCCGGCGGCCAGGCGGGTGTAGACGGAGCGGTGGCGCTCCAAAGTGTCCCCGAAGACCTGCTCCGCCAATGAGAGGCGGGTGCCGATCGAGAAGCCGTCGACCACCTGGCCCTGGACGACTTCATGGAAGTCGACCTTCAGGACCTCGCCGTCCGAGCCCCGCGCCGCCGGCAGCGAAACGCCAACCCAGCGGTTCTCGCCGGGCTGTACGTTGGGGATCGCGATCTCGCCGGACGCGGACAGCGGCACCTCTCCCTGGCCGGCGATCTTGATGCGGCCGCCCGACAGCCGGGTCAGGTCGTGGGAGTCGACCGAGTAGCGCAGGACGATGTTACGCCGCGACAGGGCCGCGTTGTGGGCGATGCCATAGAGGTCCACGAAGCCTCCGATCCCGCGGGCCGGCGTGGTCGAGAGGCCGAGGTTGCGCTGCGCCTTGTTGTTGTCGAGCAGCACCCGCAGGTCGGTGACCGGCCAGCCGGGAGTGAAGCCGAGCAGGCTGGGCGCCACGAAGGGATCGCTCGGCGTCGAGATCTCCACCGCGAGGCAGAGGTGGGACGAGGCGACCGGGTTGAGGTGCCAGTAGTAGGGGGGAGTGATGATCGGCCCGAGAGCGGCCGGAGCGAACGTCACCGTGGGGTCCGGAGGGGGAGACATGAAGACGTCGGGATCGCCCGAGCTCCAGTCCACGTAGTTACTGCCCGTGCCGAACTTGGAGACCAGGAAGTGGGCCGTCACGGTCTGGTTGGTGGTCCCGGGGGCGTTGCGCCGGATGCGAGCGAAAGCCCAGTTGTCGCCGATGATGCCGGCCCCGTTGCCCGCCGGCTCGCTGGACGGCTGGTCGTTGGGGAAGGGGCCCGGCAGCGTGCCGCGACGGTTCCAGACGTCGCTGGTCGTGTAGAAGATCGGGTGGGTCGAGGGCTCCAGTCCCGTGTCGCCGCTCGCCGGGTTGTCCGTCCAGTCGCGCACGTAGAAATCGAGCGCAGGCGCCAGCTCGGTGAGCTTGAAGAAGAACGGATCGATCGAGATCGGCACCACGGTCGTGCCGTTGGTGGCCAGGAGCTGCTGGGTCGTGAAGTTGGCGTTCCGCTGGTAGTTGACCCCCTGGGGAAAGTTCGCCAGGTTCGGGGTGTTGTTCGCCGAGAAGACGCCGTAGAAGTCCTTGCCCACCGCCTGGAGGTCGGTGTAGTCGCCGAGGTACGGGCGGAACAGGGCGGCCGGGGTATTGGACGGCGTCGTCGACAGCGTCATGTCGTTCCAGGTGACGCCGAGGTTGCTGGAGCGCCGCAGGTGCGTCTCCCAGCGTCCGGCGGTCGTGTGCTGCTGGTAGAGGAGGCCGACCTTGCCGTGGGTGTTGACCGCCAGCGAGGGGTTGATGGCGTTGTCGACCGTAAACAGGTCCCCCGACCAGGTCGCGCCACCGTTGTCCGACCGGCGCACGTGCAGGCGGTAGGTGGTGGTGCCGGTCGGGGTGTCGGCCCAGGCGATGTAGACCCGCGAGCTGTTGCGCGGATCGACGGCGATGCTCAGCGAGCCGCCGACGCGCTCCTGGCCGAGGAATCCGAAACTGCGCCACAGCACCGTGACCCCGGTCACGACCCGGCGGCCGACCTGGAGGTCTCCGGGATCGGTCAAGGCCGTGAACGGATTGACTCCCGCGCCCCAGAAGTTGTCGCGGACGACCACCACGTCCGAGGTGATGTCCGCCGAGGTGGAGTTGCCGGTGATGGTGCGCCAGCCGTAGTAGATGCCGTACACCGTGCCGTCCCAGTGCCAGGCCGTGCGGACCTGGGGGCCGTTCTGGCCGCCGGTCGCCCGGCTCTCGATGCGGAACGTGCCGAAGTTCGCGGGCGGAGGCGGCGTCGCCCCGGTGCCGTCGAGGGAGCGATCGATCGACGCCGTCCGGCCGAGCGGCGCCGCGAAGTCGTTGCTCCCCACGTACACCCGGTCGAGGCCGGTGCCCCCGCCACCCAGCACCGTGGTGGCGTTGATGTACGGCTGGTCGTCGTTGTTGCGATCCACCAGGATCGTCATGGGGGGCCCCGTCGTGAAGGTGTTGGTGCGCAGGACGTTGAGCCGGGTGCCCGGGCTGTCGCCCCGCAGGATGCCGGCATACAGGGTGTTGCTGGTGCCGCCGAACTGGAGGGTGATGTCCTTGGTGCCCAGGGCGCCGTTGCCCGGCACGATGGAGTTGAGCGCCCAGGTTGTGCCGCCGTTCGTGGAGACGTAGATGGGCGCGTTCGTCCCGCCCATGGGGTCCGGGGTGAACGCCGAGCCCGCGATCTGCTGCGGGTTCGCCGTGTTGACCGCCAGGTTCGGCTCGCTGTCCTGGTTGGTCTCGCCGCTGCGCGAATTCGGGATCATGTTGACCACGGTGACCTGGGCCTGGGCCGCCGGGACCAGGACCGTGAGGGCCAGCGCCGGGAGGAGGCTCCCGAGCCGCTTCCAGAGTGCGGAGAAGCTCTTCTCGCTCATTGCAGCAACCTCCTCACGATGGGCTCGTTGTCACGGGACATCAGGTCCCAGGGCTTGAGCACGGTGTAGGCGTCGGCGCGCTCGGGGACCTGGTCCTTGTGGAGGAGCCAGACCGCGTTCCAGCCGACCTGGAGCTTCGGAGCCTCGAACCAGGCCACGTCGGTGCTCGTCGGGAAGAGGACGGTGACCCGCTTGCCGGAGGAGGGAGGACCCTTGAGCACGGAGTCGACCTCGATCACCGCCTCCCACCACTGCGGGTCGTGCTCGGAGAAACCTTCTTCCTGGATGGCCGCCGGCCGGGTCTCCACGACCTTGCCGGCCACGACCAGGGCGGCGCGGTCGAGCTGCTCCTTGATCTTCGCCTCCCGCTCCCCCTGGCTGGCGGCGGCGATCCTGGACCGGAGGGCGCCGGCCTCGCCGGCGGCCCGGCCGACCTCGACGAGCCCGAGGGACTCGCCGTAGAGCCAGCTCCGGGTGAAGAAGACCCCCCGCTCGCCCAGCTTCGCGGAGCCCGGCTGGCGCAGCTTCACCGTCACCTCGCGGCCGGTGAAGTCTTCCAGGCCCACGGGCGCCTTCAAAACCTCGTCGATCCGCACGATCGCCGTGTCACCGGCCGGCTCGATCGCCTTCAGGTTCGAGGCGCCGACCTTCTGCACCGTTCCCCGGAAGACGAGCTGCGCGGCGCGGGTCATCTCCTCGACCTTTTCGGGGGGCTGCGCCGACGCATCCCGGGCGCAGATCGCCAGGACGGCGGCCACCAGGGCGGCCCCGACAGTCCTTCTCGACATGATCATGACTGCCTCCTTCGGAAGATCTGGTTGCGCGGTCGACATCACCGCAGTCTATTTATCTATGCGAACTATAGCATTGTAAAATTGAAGATCAACCCACAATTAAGCTGGAGAAGTCCTGGGCCCGGTCGTTGCCCGTATATTGCAGAGACCGGCCGGCCAAGGATAAGACCCGGCCTTGGGAGGAGCCTGATGAAAGTCGTTGCCTTCGTCGCCCTGATCCTGATCGCCGTGGTCGCCACCGCGGTTCTGGCCGGAAGCTCCGGCCCCCAGCAGAAGCCCGCCCAATCGTCCCAGAAGGCCCAGAAAGCCCAGAAAGGCGGTCAGCTCGCCAAGGCCACCTTCGCGGGCGGCTGCTTCTGGTGCATGGAGCCGCCGTACGACGATCTCGAAGGGGTCGTCTCGACGACCTCCGGTTACATCGGGGGGCGCAGGAACAATCCGACCTACGAGGAGGTCTCGTCCGGCGGGACGGGCCACGCCGAGGCTGTCCAGGTGGTCTACGACCCTGCCAAGGTCAGCTACCAGAAGCTGCTCGACGTCTTCTGGCGCAACATCGACCCGCTGGTGACGAACCGGCAGTTCTGCGACATCGGGGAGCAGTACCGCTCCGCGATCTTCTACCATGGCGAGGAGCAGAAGCGGCTCGCGGAAGCGTCCAAAGAGGCCGTGCAGCGGCGCTTCCAGGAGCCGGTCCGGACCGAGATCGTCGCCGCCGGGAAGTTCTGGCCCGCCGAGGAGTACCACCAGGACTACTACAGGAAGAACCCGATCCGCTACAAGTTCTACCGCAACGGGTGCGGCCGCGACCGCCGGCTGGAGCAGCTCTGGGGGGAGGAAGCGGGGCACTGAGTCCGTCAGCTACAATGGGAGAGATCTTTCACAACCTGCCGGCATTCTGAGAAAGGGCCGGTAGAGGAGGCGCGACCATGCCTGATCGTCTACCCCCAGGTCCTTACCGGCACCTCCGCCTGAGCGACGGCACCGACGTGCCGTACTACATCATCCCCTTCGACAAGCAGGGGCGCTGCGAAGGTCCCGAGACCCGCAAGCACCTGCTCGACAGCGCGAAGGCGCAGGGGTACACGGACATCTTTCTCTTCTCCCACGGCTGGAACAACGACTGGACCGCGGCCACGGAGCGTTACGAAAACTTCATCGAAGGCTACATGGGCATGCGCCAGAAGCACTCGCTGCCCATGCCGCCGGGCTACAAGCCGCTCCTGGTGGGGATCTTCTGGCCGAGCACCGCCCTGGTCTTCACGGAGGACGAGGTCGGTCCCGGCATCGCCGCCGACGATCCCGAGGCCATGGACGCGGCCGTGGCGGAGGAGCGCCAGGAGGTGCGCGAGGTGGCGGAGGCCCTGCCGCCGGACGCGGACGTCGAGCGTTTCTACGAGCTGGCCCAGAAGGAAGCCCTGACCGAAGAGGAGGCCCTGGAGCTGGCCCGCATCCTCGCGCCGCTCTACCGCGGCGAGAACGACGAGTTGGAGGCGGGCGGCTCGTCTTCCGCCGAAGAGATCCTCGCGGTCTGGAAGGCGGCCGCGCCGCCCCAGCAGGACTTCTCCGACGCCAGCGACTTCGGCACGGTGGGCGGGGGGACCGCGGGCGGTCCGCAGGCGGCGGGATTCGGGGACGCGCTGCGCCGCCTCGACCCGCGCCAGCCGATCCGCCTGTTCACGGTCTGGCAGATGAAAGACCGCGCCGGCACAGTGGGCGCCCGCGGCGTGAGCCCGCTGCTGCGCGACCTGCTGAAGGCGACCGAGGAGAAGAAGACGCGGGTCCATCTGATCGGCCACTCCTACGGCGGCAAGGTGGTGCTCTCGGCCGTGGCCGCCGCGGAGCTGCCGCGCAAGGTGGAGTCGATCCTCCTGCTGCAGCCGGCGGTGTCGCACCTCTGCTTCGCGGAGAAGGTCCCGGGCACCGACCGGCCGGGCGGCTACCGCGCGGTGCTCGACCGGGTGAACAAGCCGGTCCTCACCACGTTCAGCGCCCACGACGTGCCGCTGACCCGGGTCTTCCACCTCGCCGTCCGGCGGGCGGACGACCTGGGGGAGGCGAAGATCGCCGCCGAGGGCGAGCCGCCGAGTCAGTACGCGGCTCTGGGCGGGTTCGGCCCGCGCAAGGCCGGAGAGAAGCTGATCGACATCGTGGACCGGCCGCAGAAGTACGACCTCACCCAGGGGCCGCGGGTCTACGGGATCCGGGCCACGCGCACCATCGGCGGCCACGGCGATGTCAGCAACGAGTCCACCTGGTGGGCTCTGTACAACCTGGCGTCGGGGTAGGGCATGGCCATCACGTCTCGGGAGCGCCTCGTCCTGTCG